>CAMKOU010000022.1 GCA_946414505.1 uncultured Clostridia bacterium
GGTTCAAGCGTACCTGGAACAACGTCATGTACGATATCGCCGACCGCCGTCCGTTTTGGTCGAATATCCAAACCACCGAGCAGTGCTTCGGCATTTTGTCGTTTGATCCGGGCGAAAAGTATTGCATCAGTTATCCCGACGGCGATTTGTCCGAATGGGAAGGCGTCGACCCGATCGTCAGCAACGAAAAGGGAACGCTTTTCGTGCAGAGCGACGAGCGGTATGTGTACTTGATGGTCAAACCGACCGGCTATGACTTTAACAACGACACGCTCTACATTCCCATCGACACCATTGCCGATCAGGGCAACGGCACTGCCACTGACTATCATCTCAGCTTTGACAAGCAGGCGGATTTTCTGATCAAAATCCACGGCGCTTCGGATTCACACATTTTTGTTGACCGCTACTACGACGCGTTCAATTATTACTTTGTACAGTCGCGTATGCTGACGGATTTTCCGCTGTTGAAGGACAGCGACAAGCCGAACAGCGGTGTGTTTGATGAAATGCAGCTCTGCTACGGCTATCACCTGACTGTCAAGGGTACGGGCACGGAGGTGCCCGACAAGGCGTATGAAACCGGCAAGCTGCAATACGGCAACGCCAATCCCGAAGCAGAGGACTACACGTCTCTTACGGATTTCTGCTACGGCGAAGGCGGCGTGGAGATCCGCATCCCGTGGCAGCTGCTCAACGTGATGGATCCGTCCACCAAGCAGCAGATGAGCGACTTCTATCAAAACCAGGTTATCATGCCGCAGGACTATGACACGTTTTCGTTCGGTTTCGGTTTTGCCAAAAAGGACGAGGCGCTGAAAATCAGTCTGTCGGGCGCCTACTCCAATAAGGAGTGGAACATCCCCGTGTGGCACGAGCGCCTGAAACCTGCATATTATCAGCTTCAAACCTATCTGTCGCGGTATAATCAAAAAAAGACCACGCAGACAGTTCAGTGAGAAAGGCGGCTGTATGAAAAAACTACTCGTTTTGTTAACGTCGGTGCTGTTATTGCTCACGGCTTGCCAATCTCATCCGCAACAATCAAACGCCACTGTGCCGGAAAGCATCACGCTTCCCGACGCACAGGGCGTTTCTATGCCTTTTTATGCGGCAAATGACGGCTATTTTTATCGCCGGACGCAAGACAACAACGGTGAACGGCTGTATATCAAGGGCGTGAATATGGGCTTGACGGAGCCGGAAACCGACCTTGCCGATCCCGACACCGGCTACGATACCTTTATGGACTGGTTTGGAAAAATCGCAGCGATGAATGCCAACACCGTGCGCGTGTTCACCGTGATGAACCCGCATTTTTACCGCGCGCTGGACGACTACAACAGCGCTCACGCCGATCATCCGCTGTATTTGATACAGGGCATCTGGTTTGCGGAGGACTTGATGTACGAGCTGAACGATGCGCTGGAAAGCGATGAGATCATCATCAGCGCTTTTAAGCGATCCGTCACGGAAACCGTGGATATGATCCACGGCTCCAGCGACTACACCAGCTATGGCAGCTTCCGTCCGGCGGTGTATGACCGCGATGTTTCCGCGTACACGGTGGGCTATATTCTCGGGCTGGAATATCCGGCGGAGTTTGTGAACGAAACCAACGCATCCCATCCCGATCACGCCGCATTTGACGGCAAATATCTGCACACCGCGGAAAAGTCGACGCCCTTTGAGGCTTTTTTGTGCGAGGTGGGCGAGGAGCTGGTCGCTTATGAAACGTCGGCGTACAGCTGTCAGCTGCCGGTCGCCTTTCTTAACTGGCAGCCGCTCGACACACTGACCCACAGCAACGAGCCGTATCCCGAGGAAAACGACGCGCTGAGCGTCAACACGGAGCATATCCTTTCAAAGGACACCTACCGCGCCGGGCTGTTTGCCGCGGTGGACGTGTACCCGTACTATCCCGATTTTATGAGCTACGAAAAGGCATATGCCGACGCTCAGGACAATTACCTGGCGTATTTGAAGGATTTGAAAAAAACATACACCGTACCGCTGCTGATCGCCGAATACGGACTCAGCACCTCGCGCGGTGTGGCGCATGTGGGTATCAACGGTTACCAACAGGGCGGACTCAACGAGCGTGAACAGGGCGAACTGGACGCGCGGATGACGTCGGATATTTATCAGGCAGGCTGCTGCGGCGGACTGCTGTTCTCATGGCAGGACGAGTGGTTTAAACGCACCTGGAACAGCCCCATGTACTATCCGCCCAAGGCAAATCAGCGCACGCATGACCTTTCCTCTGCCGAGCAGGGCTACGGTCTGCTGGCATTTGACACGACGCAAACATGCCCGGACGGAGACATTTCCGAATGGGACAAGGAGGTCGGCATAGGGGAAACGCGCGTTTGTGCGCGGTATGACGCCGAGTATCTGCACCTGCTGGTTTCCCTGCCCGACGGCTTTGATTTCGACAAGGACACCTACTATGTGCCGTTCCAAATCACGGGCGAGGGCAGCCGCCGGGACAACGCGAGCGGTTTGCAGTTCAGCGAGCCGGTCGATTACCTGCTCGAAATTCAGGGAAAAGACAACACGCGTGTAAAATGCGACGCCTACCGCGATGTGTTTCACTTTCAGCAGGTGGTGCAGCGGAAGATTTACGGCGCCGATAAAGCGATCGCCGCCAAGCCGAACAGCGGACAGTTCAACCCGACACGTATGCTCACCTCCAACGAAATCATCTTGCCCGTGGACGGCGTGACGATGGAACCGCAAACCATCGAAACAGGTCTGCTGCACTACGGAAACGCGGCGGAGGACACACAGGCGGACTTTTGTCTTGCCGGCAATAAGCTTGAGATACGGCTGGCGTGGTATTTGCTGGGTGTGAAAAATCCGCGCCTGATGGCGTGCTACGCGCCGCTGACAGGCAAAGACGTCACCTTTACCACCTTCCAAACGCTGAAAATCAGCGCGGGACGATCCGGCACGCTCACCCTGTATGACACAGGCTTTCAGGGCGTAAAGGAGGTTACGTACACGCCGCGGTTAAAGCAGTCCTACGCCATTCTCCAAGACGCCTTTGCGCAGCTGCCGTAAAGACAGCGTAACGCTGCGCCCAAAACCGGAAAAGCGCGCCTAAATTCAAAATAGAAGAAGCATGATTTACTCTTTTGCTTCTGACGATCAGCAACCGTATTTGACAGCAGCTCCTGTCAAATGCGGTTGCTTTTTGATACCGCACGTATCGTATTATGGGACTTATGTCATCCGGTGACCGGTCTTTTGAAGAGGTTTTCACACCAAAAACTTACACAAAAAATGACATTTTCCTTCCATTTCTATTCACATTGCTTTATTTTTGTTGTATAATAAAAATAATTCGGTCAGTGAATGGCTGCACCTCTATTTGCATTTGCTGACACTGCAAACTCAAAAAGAAAGGAAAATGACAGCTTGAAACGATTCCCTTTATCCAAAACAGAGTATGGTATATATGTGGAGCAGGTGTCAAAGGAGAATACCGCCTACAATTTACCCCTGAAATTCGCGTTCGGCAGCGAGGTCGATGTGGAACGGCTGGTAAATGCCATCCGCACCGTCGTGAACGCCCATCCGTGCTTAAAGTCTGCCTTTGCAGTGGACGAAAACGGCGACGTCTACAAATATATCCGCGACTGCGAGGTGGCAGTCAATATCATTGCATCGGATGATATTGATTTGTATTCACTTATCAAGCCCTTTGATTTGCATGAGGATATCCTCTTCCGTTTTTATATCATTCGATCGTCATCGGAAAACACGCTGTTTTTTGATGTTCACCACATTGTCTTTGACGGCACGTCCAGCGATGTTTTTTTCGGGCAGATCGTGCGCGCCTACAACGGAGAGAGCATCGCGCCGGAGCCGTTTACCGCGAACGACTATTCGCTCGAGGAAGCAAGGCGGCTTAAATCCGAGGAATACCAAAAGGCAAAGGCGTATTATCAAAAAGCATTTGACGGCGTCGATGTGGATTCCTCGCTTTTTACCGATAAAAACGAGCGCGAACCGGTCGCCAAGGAGATCATCTATCCGTTTACCTGTGTGGATACGGACATGTTGAAGCCCTTTGCCAAGCGCTGCGGCGTCAGGCTGAGCACCGTGTTCAACGGCGCGTTTTCGTATGTGCTTTCCCAATATGCAGGCAGCGAGGAAGTATTGTTCTCCACCTTCTACCACGGCAGAGATGCGCGCTTGGCGGATGCACTCGGCATGTTTGTAAAAACCTACCCCGTATACGCCGACCTTTCCGCTGAAGATACGGTGGAGGCGTTCCTGAAAAAGCTCGACCGGCAAATATCGCTGAACCGCGAAAATGATTTGTATTCGTTCCTTGACTTCTGCGCCGATACCAAGCTGAACCCCTCCTGCTTATTTGCGTATCAGGGCGATCTGTTCCCAACCGTTGATCTTTGCGGCCAATCGTCACGACCGGTTTTGCTGCCGATGAAGGACGCAAAGGCAGGCTTTGAGCTGACCGTCCGCAGATATGACGGAAAATTTTATGCCTATACTTTATATCAGCAAAACCTCTATGACGACGAAATCGTGCGCGGTATGCTCGAAAGCCTGGACAAGGTGATGGCAGAGCTGATGCGCTGTGAAACGCTGCGTGAGATCGACATGCTGACCGATGCGCAGCGCGAAAAGCTCGACCGTGAAAATCACTTTGAGTTTGACTATGAAATCACCGATTTGGTGACGATGTTCCGCCGTCAGGCTGAAAAAACGCCCGGCAACACCGCTGTTGTTTACCTCGACAAAAGCTATACGTATCAAGAGGTCGACCGGCTTACCGAAAACATCGGCGCCTTTCTGAAAAGCAAGGGCGTCGGCAAAAACAACGCTGTTTCCGTTTTGATCCCGCGCTGTGAATATATGCCGATCGCCGCCATCGGCATTCACAAGGCAGGCGCCGGTTACCAGCCGCTCGACCCGAGCTATCCGAGCGAGCGCCTGGAATTTATGATTCAGGACGCCGATGCAAAGTATCTGATCGCCGACCGGGATTTGATGGACAAGGTGCCGCACTACAGCGGTTCCGTGCTCTATACCGACGAGATCCCGGCGCTTCCCGATGCGAAAAAGATAGCCGAAACCCCCGATCCGGGCGATTTGTTCATCATGCTCTACACCTCCGGCTCCACCGGCGTGCCCAAGGGCGTGATGCTCGAGCACCACAACCTGTGCTGCTTCTGCAACTGGTATATCCACACGTACCGCATGGACGAAACCAGCCGTGCCTCGGCATATGCCAGCTACGGCTTTGACTGCCACATGCTCGACATGTACCCGGTGCTGCTCGTCGGCGGTCAGCTCCATATTATTGATGAAAGCATCCGCTTAGATTTAGTGGAAATCAATAAATACTTTACCGAACACGGTATCACCCATACCTTTATGACGACGCAGGTCGGCAGACAATATGCCGAGCTGTTCCCCGACGCGACCAATCCGCACCACTTGTCTGCGGCAGGAGAAAAGCTGGTGCCGGTTGCGCCGCCGCGCGGTTTTCGTCTGTACAACGGCTACGGCCCGACCGAGTGCACCATCTTTACGCATATGAGCCCGGTGGAAAAGCTGTACGACCGTGTACCGATCGGAAAGCCGCTGTTCAATATGAAGCAATATGTTGTCGATAAAAACATGCGCCGCGTTCCCTTCGGCGTGCCGGGTGAGCTGATCGTCGCCGGTCACCAGGTCGGCAGAGGTTACCTCAACCGCCCCGAAAAGAACGCCGAGGTGTTTATCCGCAATCCGTTTTCGGAGGAGCCCGGCTATGAGCACGCCTACCGCACCGGCGATATCGTGCGTATTTTGAGCGACGGCAACACGGACTTTATCGGCAGAAACGACGGTCAGGTGAAGATCCGCGGCTTCCGCATCGAGCTCAGCGAGGTGGAGGGCGTTATCCGCAAATTCCCCGGCATCAAGGACGCCACCGTGCAGGCGTTTGACGAGCCCGGCGGCGGCAAGTATATCGCGGCGTATGTCGTCTCTGACGCGCCTGTTGATGTGGCGGCGATGGGCGAGTTCATCAAGCAGGACAAGCCTGCCTATATGGTGCCTGCCGTCACCATGCAAATCGACCGCATTCCGCTCAACCAAAACCAAAAGGTCAACAAAAAGGCGCTGCCGAAGCCCGAGCCGAAGGTAAAGGCAGACCGTAAGGAGCAGCCTGCCGCACCGTTGAACGTGCTGGAAAAGGAAATACAAGCCATCGCTGCCGACGTCATCGGCACCGCTGACTTTGGCATTACCGATTTGTTCGCGGAGCTGGGCTTGACGTCTATTTCCAGCATCAAGCTCGCCATGCTGATTTACGACCGTTTCGGCGTACAGATCAACGTGCGCAAGCTGGTTGCGGACGGCACCATTCAAAGCGTTGAAAATGAAATTTTGACAGGTCTTCTGACTGAAAAGGAGGCAAAGCCTGCCGCTGCGCAAAAGCGCGGCTTGCAGTCCTGCCGCCTGAGCTTTGCCCAGCAGGGCGTATACACTGAATGTCAGGCAAATCCCGATACGGTGCAGTACAATATTCCTTACGCGCTGACCTTCCCCGCAGGCGTCAGCGCCGCTCAGCTTGAAAAAGCCGTCCGCAGTGTGGTGGAGGCGCACCCGTATATTCTCTGCCGCTTTGTCGCCGACAGTGACAACGAGATCGTGCAGGAGCCGATTCCCGACTGCAAATTGGAGATACCCGTTGCGGAAATGTCGCAGGAGGACTATCAGGCGTACAAGGCCGCCTTTGTGACGCCCTTTGACTTGGCAAACGGCCCCTGCGTCCGGTTTGCGATCGTCCAAACCGATACGCTGCACCTGCTCGCGGACATGCACCACCTTGTCAGCGACGGCGCGTCCGTTGACCTTTTCTTCCGCCAGCTGTCCGAAGCGCTGGACGGCAAAGCGCCCGAAAAGGAAACCTACACCTACTACGACTTTGCGGCGGAGGAAAAAATAGCGCCCGAAACCGAAGCGTTCTTTGCGGAGCAGTTGGCAGAGGTGGAGGAGCCGACGCAGCTGATCCCCGACGTGTTTGAAGAAAACCTGCCGCATACCGAAAAAAGTGTGACGGTGCCCACCGATATCGGCGCTGTCAGAACCTTTGCAAAAAGCATCGGCGTAACGCCGGCGGCGGTCTATTTGGCGGCGAGCTTTATCGCGTTCGGCAGATTTGTCTGCGAGGACACAGTGTCCATTGTGACCGTCAGCAACGGCAGAAGCAATATGAAGGTCAGGAACACCATGGGCATGTTTGTCAACACCCTGCCCCTTGTGACGACGCTGGATCACCGGGAAAACTCCGTCGATTTCCTGCGCCGCGTGTCAAAAAGCTTTTCGAACACGATCGCGCACGAAAACTATCCCTTCGCGCAGATCGCGAGCAAGTATGACTTCCATCCGCGCGCGTCCTATACCTATCAAATCGGCGTCATCAATGAATATGCCACCCGTCAGGGAAATGTCGAGGTGGAAGGTCTCGAGCTGGATATCGCCAAGCTGCCGGTGGCGGTGTATGTCGAGGGCAGCGAGGACGACGCGGTCATCAAGATCGACTACGACACCTCCCTGTACAGCGGCGAAATGATGCGCAGCTTGGCGCTTGCCATCAAAAACGTGGCTGCCGGCTTGATTTCCTGTGACAACGTGTCGCAAATCAGCCTGACCGACGAGGAACAGTGGCAGGTGCTCGACAGCTACAACCAACCGTGGGATCTCGACTATGACATGTCGGATTCCGTTCTGACAAGATTCAAAAAGATCGTGTCCGAATACCCCGACAAAACGGCAGCGGTGTTCAAGGACAAGGCATATACCTACCGCGAGCTCGACGCGCTGACCGACAGTCTGTCGAAGAAAATCTATCAAATCGCCTGCAAGGTGACCGGCAAAACAGACCTCAGGGAAGAGGTCGCCGCGATCATTTTGCCGCGCAATGAACAGACCTTTATCCTGCCGATGGCGGTCGTCAAGGCAGGCATGGGCTATGAGCCGCTCGACCCGAGCTATCCGCAGGAGCGCCTGAACTTTATGGTGAAGGACGCGGACGTTTGCCTGCTGATCGCGGACGACGGGCTGCGCGATACCGTGGACGAATTTACGGGCGAGGTCGTGACGGTCGGCGAGCTGTACGCCATGGAAACGCCCGACGTCACGCCGGTGGGACCGACTCCCGACAGCCTGTTCATCATGCTCTACACCTCCGGCTCCACCGGCTTGCCCAAGGGCTGCCAAATCGAAAACGGCAACATCGTCGCCTATGCGCACGGTATGCGCCACACCTTCTACACCAAGGACGACAATGTGGCGGCGTACGCTTCCTTTAGCTTTGACGTCAATATGGCGGACGTGTTCTGCACGCTGCTGGTCGGCGGTACCGTCCACGTTGTGCCGGAGGAAGTGCGCATGAACCTCGACGATCTGGCGGCGTACTTTGACGAAGTAGGCATCACTACCCTGCTGCTGACCACGCAGGTCGGCGTGCAGTTCCTGCAAAACTATCCCAAGCTGAAAACCCTGCGGCTGCTGGTCATGGGCGGCGAAAAGCTGCCTGCCGTGGAGCCGTCGGGCATCAGCTACACCATTTCCAACGGCTACGGCCCCACCGAAAACTGCTGCGGCGTCAGCATTTTCCCGATCAGGGAATGGGAGCCGAATATCCCCATCGGCAAGCCGATCGCCACCATCCACGGCTATGTGCTCGATAAAACCAACCACCGCCTGCCGGCAGGCGCCGCCGGCGAATACTGCCTGTCGGGACCGCAGGTCAGCCGCGGCTATCTCAACCGTCCCGACAAAACCGCCGAGGCGTATGAGCCCTGTCCCTTCAACGAATTCCGCATGTACCACACCGGCGATATCGTGCGCTACCGTCAGAGCGGCGACGTAGAGTTTGTCGGACGAAAGGACGGTCAGGTCAAGATCCGCGGCTTCCGCATCGAAACCAAGGAGGTCGAGGCGGTCATCCGCGGCTATGAAGGTATCCGCGACGTCACGGTACAGGCGTATGACTACGAGGGCGGCGGAAAGTATCTGGCGGCGTTCGTGGTCGGCAGAGATACCGTGGATATCGCCGCGCTTGCGGAGTATATCAAGAGCCAAAAACCGGCGTATATGTGCCCGGCGGTCATCATGCAAATCGATGCCATTCCGCTCACCATCAACCAAAAGGTCGATAAAAAGGCGCTGCCGAAGCCCGAACAGAAAAAGGCGGATTACGTCGCGCCCGCGACCAAAACCGAGGAGGACTTCTGCGCCATTTTCGGCAGCGTGCTCGGTGTGGAAAAGGTCAGCGCGGAGGACGACTTCTTTGATATCGGCGGCAGCTCCATCCTTGCAATGAAGGTCGTTATCGCCGCCGAAAAGGCAGGACATAAAATCGTTTATAACGATGTGTTCACCTACACCACGCCGCGCCTGATGGCGGAGTTCCTCGGCGACCTTGCCGAACAGCCCGCCGAAGCCGAAGCGCCCGTCGCCTACGGCGCGTGGACGCCGCCGGTGGTCGGCAGGGACGGCTACGATTACACCCGCATCCATGAAATGCTGGCGCGCAACACGATGGATGCGTTCCGCAACGGCGATCGCAACACCGTCGGCGACGTGCTGCTGTTGGGCGCTACCGGCTATCTCGGCAGCCATGTGCTGCACGAGCTGATCGAACGGCACGACGGCCTGATCTTCTGCTTTGTCCGCGCCGGCAAGGAGCAAAGCGGCGAGCAGCGTTTGAAGGCGACCCTGCGCCGGTACTTCGCGTATGACTACGAGTGGCTGTTCGGCTCGCGCATCCGCGTGATCGAGGGCGACGCAACGGATTCCTCCACGCTGGCGGCGTTTGAAGCGCCGCACGGCGGCATGACTGCCATCAACTGCGCGGCGAGCGTCAAGCACTTTGCCAAGGGCAACGAGATCGACCGCATCAATGTGGAGTCCGTCAAGAATTTGACCGCGTGGTGCGAGCACAACAACGCGCGTTTGGTGCATATTTCGACCGGCAGCATCATGGGAAGCCGCGAAAACGGCCTGCCGCCCGTGAGCTATCAGTTTACCGAAACGGTGCTGTATGCCGGACAGGAGCTCAACAGCAACCAGTATATCCATTCCAAATTTATGGCGGAGCGTCATATTTATGAGGAGGTGCTCGAACGCGGCTTGAAAGCCAAGGTGTGCCGTGTCGGCAATCTGGCGCCGCGCTTTGACGACGGCGAGTTCCAAATCAACTACGCGACCAACAATTATATGCGCTCGCTCAACGCGTATAAAACCATCGGCGTCATCAGCTATGACGCGCTGAACACACAAACGGAGTTTTCACCCATTGATTACGTGGCAAAGGCGGTGCTGGCGCTGGCGCAAACGCCCGACGAGTGCGTGTGCTTCCAGCCGCTGAATCCGCACAGACCGCTGATGGGAGATGTGATCCGCAGCATGAACGAGCTCGGCTTTGCGGTGCGCGGCGGTGAAAATGAGGAGGTCGAAGCAGCGCTGAACGCAGCGCTCGCCGACGAAACCAAAAACGACGCGGTCGGCAGCCTGATCGCCTACAACAGCGGCGGCAGCATCCAAATGATCGGTTTGGAGAGCCTCGATAATCAATACACCAACAGCGTACTGGAGCGTCTTGGCTTCTCATGGCCGGAAACCGGCTCTGCCTATGTGCGGCGTTTCCTTGAAAAGCTGACCGAAAAAGGCTTTTTCGGGGACAAGGACACATCATGCGCATAACGTATGGAGGCGCAGTGCTTCCAAAAGCTTGACCGGTAAATAAAACTTACCCCCGAGAATCGGTTGTATCTGATTCTCGGGGGTTGTATTTTCAGATATTTATGGCAGGTCAATGCTCTTGAAAAACGCGGGGACGATGATCGCAAGTGAAGCGTCGTCCATCATCAAATCATGCTCATGCGGTGTGTGAATGATCTGCATTTTATCGCGTTCACAGTAGTTTTCATAGTTGCCGGCTTCATATTGCATCATTTTGTTCCAATATTTGAGATTGTCACCCGTTACGCCTGCGGGAACCTGATCGGGCTTGAAATAGGTGACGCTGCCGTGATACATAGAGGGAATATGATGATACAGATCCTCCGACACATGCGCGGCGTTATTCACCATTGCTTCCAGCATACCGCTTTCGCGCAGCTCGGCGAAGAGGGGACAGGTTTCAAAATAATCGGCGTTGAGCTCGGACAACATGCCCTTGGACAGCTCGCGGAGCCGGGTGTTGCCGAGCGCGTGCGAATCGAGCATAAAGAGCTGCTTGACTTCTTCTCCCGCCTGTGTCAACTGACACGCCATTTCATGCGCCACCACGCCGCCGTAGCACCAGCCGCCGAGGATATACGGCCCTTCCGGCTGATATGCTTTGAGGATCCGGATATAATTTGCCGCGATATGTTTGATGCCGTACACGGCTGTTTCGGGATGATAAAGGTTATACGGCTCGATCACCGCGAAGGACACCTTGTCTCCGATCTCATTCGCCAAACGGTAATACGCAGAGCTGCCGGTATTGCCGGTGTGTACAAACACCACCTTGGGACCGTCGTTTTCCGAATAGACGCAAATGTCCGGCGGTACATCCTTTGTCAGCCCCAGAGGTTTCCGGGCGGCAGGAGGATCCGGGTTCTCTGAGCCGTCCAATGTACGGGCAAATTCCAGTATTTCATACCATCCGCTGATGGAGGTGTCGTCGGGATATGCCTTTTCCAGCACTTCCATCAGTCTTGCGATATATGTCCGCAGCTGTTCGTCGCTGATGGCGATGGAATGCGTCAAAAAATACAGATAGCTCATGCCTTCGGCGTGTACGCAGAGGACCTTCATCATGCTGTCATACTGCAAATCAACGGGCGTGTTCAGCGTCTTTTGCCGGAGCGCTTCCAGCTCTTCGATACTGCTTGTATCCGCTTCTACCATTTGCAGCGGGATTTGGCGGTCGGTGATGACCTGCTGGATGACGCTGGTATTGTGAAACACGATAGCCGAACGCAGCTCCTCGTTCTCTTGCGCGACAACCTCCAGCGCATGGCGCAGGTGCTGTTCGGCAACAAGGCTGTCCACCTGTAAAAAGAAGGCGGATTTGAAGATGGTGGACTCGGGATAAATGATCTGCTCAAACAGCATTTCATCCTGCGTGGAAGAGATCGGCAGTGCCTTTTCAATATGCTCGCCATGCGAGGCAAAGTCTTCCCGTATCGCCTCATATTCTTCATGCGGCCAAAGCTGTTCATAGGCTACCTCCGCCATATCGGCGATTTTGCGGAGAACGTTATACTGCAGGATCCGGGCGCCGCTGATTTTGATTCCCTGTTCGCGCAGCGCCACCGCGTATTCCATAGCGTTGAGTGAGGTGCCGCCCAGCTCGGTGAATTTGTCGTCCGGTCCGATGAGATAATCGGTACCCAAAACATCCGCTGCCGTCATCAGTACGCGTGTGACGACCTCGCTGTCCAGTACGCCGATGGTGCGGCGCTCTCTCTTTGGCTGCGGAAGCTCCTTGCGCATGACCTTGCCGTTCAGGTTGCGCGGCAGCGCGTCCATGCGCACCCATATGTCGGGCACCATATATTCTGCGAGATAGCCGGCGATCTCCGCCGTTATTTCTTTTTTGTCAAGCGCGCGCGGGGCTTCGTAATAGCAGGACAAATGATCGGCGCCGTTCACGCTTTTGATGACGACAACAAGCTGCCCCACATCCGTTCTGCCGGTTCTTGTCAGGGCGTTGGCGATTTGCGCTTCCACCTCACCGGTCTCAATGCGAAAGCCGCGCAGCTTCACCATGTTGTCGGTTCTTCCGAGAATGTCAATGTCGCCGCCGGGCGTACACACTGCCCGGTCGCCGGTACGGAACCAACGCCTGCCGTCTTTTTCAAACCATTTTTCCGCGCTTTGCTCCGGCAGCTTGTAATATCCGCTCGACATATAGTCGTTGGAAACCAGCAGCTCGCCGGGGGTGTCGGTATCGACAGGGTGCAAATTTTCATCGACGACAACGGCGGTGGTGTTGCCGTAGGGCTGTCCGACAAGGATGCGTTCCTCGTTTCCTTCGATTCTTTTGGAAATGATCGCGCTGGTCTCGGTGCTTCCGTACATGTTGATGAGTGCGTTACCGGGGACAAGCGCCCTAAAATTCCGCAGCTTTTCACCTGCCGCAAACACAAATACGCCGCGCAGGTCGTAGTCCTCCGCCATAATTGCGGCAAGGCTTGACGGCATAAAAATATGCGTGACATGCGCTTCTTTGATGAATTGATACAGATAGCCCATGTCCCGGCGCGCCACGACCGGCGCGATACAAACGGTACCGCCGTAGTGCAGCGGCCCGATCAAAAACACCATCGTCGCTACAAAGGGGAAACTCGACATCACGCCGGAGCGTGTGTCCGCGTTCAGCATAGCATCGCTGTGAACCTTGAGGAAGTCTGCAATATGCAGCAGAAAACGGTGGGAATGGAGCACGCCCTTTGGCTTTCCGGTGGTGCCGGAGGTGTACAGCAGCATGGCAGGGGATGCATCGGTGAGCGTTCCGCAAGCGCAAACAGGCGGCTCGGCTGCCGGGATCTCGTCCAGAAACAGGACATTTTCCGTCGGATAATGCAGCGGCTTTTGCTGCCAAAACGCACGCATGGTCAAAACGGCAGCCGCCTGCGCGTCCTCCAAAATGTATTCCAAACGTTTTTCGGGGTACGCCTCGTCCAAGGGGATGAAAATACAGCCGGTCCGCCATGCCGCCACGGCGCCGAGCATGATCTCCTTGACGTAGGGAACATACACCGCGACCGCGTCGCCCGGCTGTACACCGCGCACGGAGAGCGCAGCGGAAACAGCGGCGCTTTTTTCTTCCAGCGCGCGGTAAGACATTTCGCCGTAAGCGTCCGAAAGCGCTGTTTTGTCGGGAAACGCCGCGGCGTGTTCGGTTATCTGCTCATGAATCAGCTTCATTGTTTTTCCTCGTTTATTCAATGGTTACGAATTTTCCAAAGCCTGTCATCTTGATAATGCTTTCTACATTTTTGCTCAGATTTTTGAGAACCAGTCCGCCTTTCTTTTCCATTTCACGGTGGGCGATCAAAATGACGCGCATACCTGCCGAGGAAATGTATTCCGTTTCGGAAAAGTCAAGAATCATTTTTTCGCAGTTTTCTGCGTTGTCGATAAACGCCTGCTCCAGCTCCGGGGCGGTCAGGGTGTCGATCCTTCCTTCAATGAACAGGGTGCATATATTATCATGGCTGCTTGTTTTAATATTCATAGCGTATTCTCCTGCATACAGTATTTTTGTTTGTCAAATTCATGTTTATTCTATCATATTCGCCTGAAATAAGTCAAGATGCACATACTTTTTTTGTAGTAAATAATGATTCTGTCTTTTATTGTTCAAAAGTATGTGATATAATTAATTTAACATCGTGAAATGCGGGGGAGGGACCTGTCGGTTTCACCCGGAATGCTTGCAGATCCGCAAGAAAGGAAGTGGGGTCGTGAAAGAGCTGACTGTCGATGCGACGATTGAAAATATCGCGGTGGTGACGGATTTTGTCAACGAACAGCTTGACAGGATCGACTGCCCTATGGAAACGCGGTTTGATATCGACGTAGCCATAGACGAATTGTTTGGAAATATTGCACGGTATGCCTACGGTACGGATGCAGGAAAAGCAACCGTGCGCTTTGAAACGGTTGATCATCCTTCTGCCGTTATGATCACGTTTACGGACAGCGGAACCCCGTTCAATCCGCTGGACAGCGCCGACCCGGACATTGACCGTTATATGGAGGAACGAAGGGTCGGCGGGCTTGGCATTTTCTTTGTCAAAAATATGATGGATCAAATGGAATACCGGTATCTGGACGGGCAGAATATTCTGACGATCAAAAAGGAGCTGGGGGATCACTGATCCCTTCATCCAAATATGTGTGCCGGTGGCTAGATAAAAAAGTCAGCCCAGTAATACTGGCTCATATATTCATTTTGATAAGCGTTGACCGCGCCGGCGTCCAGCTCCTTAAAGCGGTAGTAGTCGCAGTCGAGTACATCGGGGTTGACCGCGAGGGCATTGTAGCTGCGCACGACGGCATCCTCCGCGCCGACGGCCTTCAGGCTTTTGATCATCGCGTAAATATAGGTCTGCAACAGGTTTTGCAGCTTCTTCTCATAGGGCTCGTCCTCAAAAATGGCGGCAAATATTTCACGTGTGGCGCAGGAGCTGCCCTGCTTGTGCACAAGGTAGGCAAAAACCTCCTTTGCCTTGCTGCGTTCAAAGCGAACGTGTGCGCCGTCGGGCGTGAACACATCGAAGTTGCCGAAGCACTGCACGCGCAGCTTTGCGTTTTTCTTCGGCACGATCGGAAAGCGCAGGTCGGCAAGCTCCTGCTCCACCTTGGCTTGATTCACGGGCTTCATAATGTAGCCGCTCGCGTGCAGACGCATGGCGTCGCCCGTGTAATCCGAAAATCCCGTCACAAAGATGATATTCATTTTCGGGTTGACGGTTTTCAGCTCCTTGGCAAGCTCCACGCCGTTCATCCCGCGCATATGAATGTCGAGAAAGGCGATGTCACAGCCGTTTTGCCGTGCCTCCTCCAGCAATTCGCGCGGCTTTCTAAAGGATAAGACCGTCGCGTCGGGCTTGGCTTTTTTGACGGACATTTCCAGCATTTGCAATGCCAGCGGTTCGTCGTCTACGCATAGTATTTTCATAACAAAACCTCCTCAATCATAGAGTTGAGCGTTAAGAGCGGAGAGTTGAATGACAGCGTCACGGTTTAGTGCCGCTGTGTGGAAGAAGCCCCGCAGGATGATCCATTCGGAGCGAAGCAACCCTTCACTTCACGCTCCACTCTAAACGCTTATTCTTTTATGGTTCGCTCTTTAGGAATAATGACCTTTGCCACCGTGCCTTTTCCCACCTCACTGGTAATCACGACCTCGCCGCCGCACATATCGTGCAGGCGTTTTTTTGTGTTCTCCATGCCGATGTGAGAGCGTCCGTCGTCCTTTTTCTCGTTAACGTCAAAGCCTACGCCGTCGTCCTCGACGATCACCTCATAGGCGCTGTCGGTTTCACGGGTGGAAATTTTCACCGTGCCGCCGTCCTCTTCCATGCCCACGCCGTGCTTGACGGCGTTTTCTACAAGCGGCTGAACGCTCAGCAAGGGCAGCATGAAGTCGGTGGTTTGGATATCGTATTCGATGTTGAGCAGGTCGGCGAACCGCAGCTTTTCAATGAATAAATACTTTTTTAAATGCTCCAGCTCCGTTTCAAAAGGAACCGGCGCGGTTTGCTTGAGCGAGTCCATGTTGCCGCGCAGATAATCGGCAAAGGTGACAGTCGCTTCCTGCGCGGTTTCGGGGTTGAGCGTACACATCATGGCGATCGAGCTGAGCGCGTTGTACATAAAATGCGGCTGGATTTGCGACACCATCACACGCACCTTGGCTTCGTACAGCTCTTTTTGCATTTGCTGATAGCGAATGGTCTCCTTATACTGCGTGCGCAAATCGAGTATCAGCCGGATGATTTGGTACACCATGGTGATTGCCAAGCCGTAGTTGAAAAAGTGCGAGCCGGGAAGGTGAATGTATTGGTCGATCACGTCCAGCGCCAAAGACAACAGCAGCGGGATCCATGAGATCAGGAACACCATGGCGTTGCGGTTGCCGCGAATTTCCATACAGAGCAGCACGATCATCATCACCGTGCCTACCGCTATGCCGAGAAACATATTCGGCTCCGACGCCGTTAAATCGACTGTACTTGTCAGTTGCAGCACGGCGGCGGTAACAGCCGTCAGGAAAAATACGATAATGGTACAATTGGCAGTTACCCGCGACGCAGGCTTTTGCAAGGTGGATTTAAGGTACAGAAAAATCGCAGTAACAAACAAATAGCTGACGCTTTTCACGGCAAACAGGCATAGTGTTACATCGGAGATCCACAAATTCAAAAAATCGCCGAGCGACTGCATGATCATATACAGTCCCCAGAAAAAGCACAGCAAACCGAAGTACAGATATTTATAATTGATTTTTCCCAAAATAAAACCCGAAACGGGGAAGAAGAACAACCCGAAAAAGCAAACAAGCACAAAGAGCAAAACCGTCGGCAGCGACTTGAAAAACAATTGATTGTACAAGCCGTCATACCGGCAGGAGACAACCGAAAAGCAGTCGGAAAAGCTTTGCGTCGCCAAGGCATAAGGGTATTCCACCTCTAAAATCATGTCCTCCTCGCCAAGCAGCACCTTTTCGGGAAATGACTCGGTGTTGATATCCGTCACGCCGTAGCCGGGTGTTTGCAGCATCCTGTTCTCGGGCAAAAAGTTTTCCTCGGGTATGTCCGGCGCACTGCGGCGGTTATTATATTCAAATTCTCCGTCGGCGCTTTTCAGGGTGAACCAAATGTTTTTGGACGAAATCGCCAGTATCTCAAAAGCAGCCGCTGTTTCGTCCAGCTTGCCCCGAACCGTCAGTTCGTGAAAGTGCTCGTTGATTTTTGTTGTCGGGTCCACGCTTTTCCACGCGCCGCGGTCAACGGAATATGTGCCGTGCAGCATGACATTCGTTTTATTCGTTGTAAAATCCGTCGTAAAAAGCGGAGCACACTGCACCACCACAAAAACAAGCGCCAGTATCACAAAGGTGGCGATCGTAGCCGTAACCGCTTTACCGCCGAGAATCCTTTTCATTGTCACGCCTCCCCGCCGTTTTTTTATATTATAACGGATTTATTGAAAAATGAAAAGGATAATTTGTAAATTTTTTAGCGATTTGTTTTATCACAGTTGACAGACGGACAGCGGCAAAAGCACGGAAAAGCCGGTGTTTATGCAGGAAAGAAAAAGACGATTTTGATAAATGTACCAAAATGGTATGAATAGTGGAGATAACGTGTTTCAGCTTCCGATACCGTCTGCACAGTCCACCGGACTGTTTGCTTAACGCTAGCCTTCGAGCTCCGAACAACACTGCGTGTCCAGTTTTATTCAAAATAATGAGAAAAACGCTAAGGAGATTTTTTACTTTTCTTTTGATTTAGCAAGATTAGCATTATGCGATTAACACCGACACAAATTTAAATGGTAATGATCGAGTAGGGTGAAATTTCTCCGCCCTCTCACACCACCGTACGTGCCGTTCGGCATACGGCGGTTCAA
>CAMKOU010000023.1 GCA_946414505.1 uncultured Clostridia bacterium
CGTCGGGCGCACCAAAAAACTGGCCCAAAACTCGTTCAAGTTTTGAGCCAGCCCCCTTTTTTAGGCTCTCTGTCAATAGTTGGGGTAAACCCGAATAAAACAGAATTTTTTATCATAGTATAAATCTGCGTCGAACGGATACGCTAGCGTTGCAGCAGCATGTTCAGCGCATCCGTGATCGTGTTCGCATATCGGACAAAATGCCGCATTTTGGGCAATTTGCGTACCGCAATTCTGACAAAACATACCTGTTTCTCCAATCATATCGTTTCGTATAGGCGTGACGCCTTATCCGGCGCGGTCGCTCTCGGAATCCGTCAAGCGTTCCGTTCTTAGCAGACGACCGCATCCGCCACACCTACTTCGCTGTCCGCTTTCCGCCAAAAAAGCTCTCCCGATCCCGAGAGAGCTTTTACGGTTAGCTTGTCTGGTTACTGTGCTGCGTAGGTCTCCACCTGATTGTATTCTTCCGCAGTGTTGTTGCTGTCGCTGCTGCCGCCGCCGGATACGCTGCCGGCATAGCTTTGAAAATACTCCGGCTCCAGCAGTTGGCTGCCGTCCTCGGAAACATACAGCGGATACGTATTGCCGGAATAATAAACGGTGTACAGATAGAACGTAACGCCGTTGGGCGCGGTTTCGGTTCCGCTAAGCTCAGCCGTTGCGCCGACATCGGAACTGACGCTGAAATAACTCATCGCAATATCGCCGAGATAGCTGCTTTCCGCTGCATGGGTTTCGGATTCGGTTTCTTCCGTCGCTTCGGTCGCTTCCGTAGATGAAGTGCTCAAATTGGTCGGACGGGTAGCCGTGGTGGCATTGCTGTTGTATCTGCCATAGGAGGTCGACTCGGTGGGCGCAGTGGTCGCGTTGGTCGCCTTGGGGATGGTGGATGCCTGGCTGCTCTCTTCGGAAGATTTACCGCAGCCGGTAGCAGCCATCGCAATGACAGTCGCCATCACAGCGGCAATAATAACGAAGATTGTTTTTTTCATGGGAAAAACACTCCTTATGCTTTTTCTATTTAGGGGACTTCTCCGCTCCGCCGTAAACGGCAGGCGGGATCGTCCGCGGCGCTTTTGGCACGTTATGAATAGCATACCACACATTTGCAAAAATTTCAATCATTTTCTGATATTTTTGTCATTATTTTAAGTTATTTCGTAAAAACGATGTACATTATAGGAAGGTATGCTCACTTCTGGCAATCACATCCAGCTGTTGTTCGCGTGTCAGGTCGATAAATTTGACGGCATAACCCGACACACGGATGGTGAAGTTGGCATATTCGGGCTTTTCGGGATGCTCCATGCAGTCGCGCAGCTTGTCCACGCCGAACACATTGACATTCAGATGATGCGCACCCTGATCGAAGTAGCCGTCGAGAATGTGCCACAGGTTATCCACACGCTCCTGTTCGTTATGACCCAGCGCGTTGGGGCTGATGGTCTGGGTGTTGGAAATACCGTCGAGCGCAAACTCATAGGGAAGCTTGGCAACCGAGTTCAGCGAAGCGAGCAAACCGTTTTTCTCGGCGCCGTAGGCAGGATTCGCGCCCGGCGCAAAGGGAGCGCCGGCTTTTCTGCCGTCGGGCGTCGCGCCGGTCGCCTTGCCGTACACCACGTTGGAGGTAATGGTGAGGATCGAGGTGGTCGGCTCGGAGTGGCGGTAGGTGTGATGCTCGCGCACCTTTTTCATGAACGCCTTGAGCAGCCAGATCGCGATCTCATCGGCACGCTCGTCGTCGTTGCCGTAACGCGGAAAGTCGCCCTCGATCTCGTAGTCAACGATCAGTCCCTCTTCGTCGCGGATGGGCTTCACCTTGGCGTACTTAATGGCACACAGCGAATCGACCACGTGCGAAAAGCCCGCGATGCCGGTGGCAAAGGTGCGGCGCGTGTAGGTGTCGATCAGTGCCATTTCCGCCGCTTCATAGTAGTATTTGTCGTGCATATAATGGATCAGGTTGAGCGTGTTGACATACAGCTCCACCAACCAGCTCATCATGGCGTTGAACTTGTGCATCACCTCGTCATAGTCAAGCACCTCGGAGGTGACGCGGGTGATCTCGGGACCCACCTGCTGGCGCGTGTTCAGATCCACGCCGCCGTTGAGGGCGTAGTTGAGACACTTCGCAAGATTCGCGCGCGCGCCGAAGAACTGGATCTCCTTGCCCGTTTGGGTAGCGGACACACAGCAGCAAATGCTGTAGTCATCACCCCACACGGGACGCATCACGCAGTCGTTTTCATACTGGATGGACGAGGTGTCCACCGATATTTTTGCCGCGTATTTTTTAAACGCCTCGGGCAAGCGGGACGACCAGAGCACGGTGAGATTCGGCTCGGGCGCAGGTCCCATATTTTCCAGCGTATGCAGGAAACGGAAGTCGTTTTTGGTGACCATGTGTCTGCCGTCCATGCCGATGCCCGCCATTTCGAGCGTGACCCACACGGGATCGCCCGAAAACAGCTCATTGTAAGACGGGATGCGCGCAAATTTGACCATACGGAACTTCAATACCAGATGATCGATCAGCTCCTGCGCCTCGCTTTCGGTGATCGTGCCCTCTTCGAGGTCGCGGTTGATATAAATATCGAGGAAGGTGGAGATCCTGCCGACGGACATCGCTGCGCCGTTTTGGGTCTTGATCGCCGCCAGATAGCCGAAATACAACCACTGCACCGCTTCCTTGGCGGTTTTGGCAGGCTGAGAAATATCAAAGCCATAAATTGCCGCCATCGCCTTCATGCCCTTGAGCGCACGGAGCTGCTCGGCGATCTCCTCGCGCAGACGGATGTGCTCCTCGCTCATGTTTCTGCCGCCGCAGTAAAACAAATCCTTTTCCTTCATTTGGATAAGATAATCCAGACCATACAGCGCCACGCGGCGGTAGTCGCCGACGATCCTGCCTCTGCCGTAGGTGTCGGGCAAACCGGTGATGATGTGGTTGTGGCGCGCCTTTTTCATTTCGGGGGTGTAGGCGTCAAACACCGCCTGGTTGTGGGTTTTGTGGTAGTCGTTAAATATCTTGTGCAGCGCCGGGTTGACCTGATAGCCGTAGGTGGACGCCGCCTGCTCCGCCATTTTGATGCCGCCGTAGGGCATGAACGCGCGTTTAAGGGGCTTGTCGGTTTGCAGGCCGACAACCTGCTCCAAATCCTTGAGCGTTTCGTCGATATAGCCGGGGCCGTAGGCGGTCAGGGACGACACCACCTCGGTTTCGCACTCCAGCACACCGCCCTTGTCGCGCTCTTCCTTTTGCAGCGCCTGCAACCGCGCCCAGAGGCGGTTGGTTGCATCGGTAGGAGGCGCCAAAAAGCCTTCGTCACCGTCATACATGGTGTAGTTGCTTTGAATAAACTCACGAACGTTGATGTCCTCTTTCCATTTCCTGCCGGTGAAGCCTCTCCAAGCTTTGTTCATGACCGTTTCCGGAATACAAACCTTCATATGACAATCTCCTTTTATCTTTGCAAAAATGATCTGACAACATTATCGGCGAACGCCCAAAATGGCTTCCGCGTTTTGTATCCGCGCAGCGGACGGCGGCTGCACGCCATCGAGGGGATAAACCATGCCCAACTCTTTCCATTTGTAAGCACCAAGCGTGTGATACGGCAGTACCTCTATGCGCTGTACATTGTCGAGTGTGTCGAGAAAGGCACGGATGCGGTGCAAACAGCCGTCGTCGTCGGTGATACCGGGCACCAGCACATGGCGGATCCATACCGGCTGATGCTGTTCCGACAAAAACCGCAGCATATCGAGAATGTTGTCATTGGGCATTCCCGTCAGCTTTTGGTGCCCGGCGGGGTCGATGTGCTTGATATCCACGAGCAACAGGTCGGTATGCTTCAGCAACGCACAAAATTTGCCGAAAAACGGCTCCCTGCGTGTAAACGGCTGCCCCGCCGTATCTATGCAGGTGCGGATGCCGCGCTGTTTGGCTTTATCAAACAGCTCCAGCAAAAAATCTATTTGCAGCAGCGGCTCGCCGCCGCTGACGGTGATGCCGCCCTCGCTGCCCCAATAGGCACGGTAGCGCTCGGCGCGGTCGAGCAGCGCGTCGGCAGTCATTTCCTCGCCGCCGTCCGTGCGCCAGGTATCGGCGTTGTGACAGTAACGGCAGCGCATGGCGCAGCCCTGCATAAAAATCAAAAAACGCACGCCGGGTCCGTCCACGGAGCCAAACGTTTCCACCGAATGAATTTTTCCCAACATTCTATTATCCTCATAGCATATTTGTACATGTACATATGTGCCTAATACTATATATTGTATTATACACAAAAAAACCCGCCGGGTAAAGACCGGCGGGTCAGAATTTTTAAATTCGGAATAAGTGATATTTTATCGAAAAACAGGGTGGTTTTTTTGTCGATTTTCAAGCCTGCACTTTGCGCCGGTTACGGCATTGTATACTCGCTGCGGTGGGCGTCATCATACACCTTACACGGCGTGTGCAGATCCAGGTATGCGATGTCGTGGTGCGGCACGCGCTTTTCCTCGGGCGGCGGCGTCATATAGTCGCCGAACACAAGCGTCAAATACTCTTTATAGCCGGAAGCCACCGGCAGCTCAATGCCCTCAAAGGTGACGTGATCCACGCCGTCATAGATATGCTTGGGATATTTGACCTTCATCCAGTGCGGTCCCGAACACAGCTCTGTCATGTATTGGTTTTCGTCGCGCTTGTACTGCTGCATGTGTTTTTCGGCGGTGCGCCATATTTTTTCGCGCAGTTTTTGGCTGCGCACTAAGCCCAGCAAGATCCTACTGCCGAGCGCCACCACCCCACCGTGATTTTCCGGCACGGTCTGCGCCAAAAACAGTGAATACAGCAGCGTCCACACATATTGCCGCTTCCGCGCAAAACCGCTGTCAGGGCACACATCGAGCGGAAATACGTCGATGACCAGGCCGTGCGGAATGTCCACATGGGTTTGGTTCGCCTTGACCATGGTGTAGTTGGTGTCGGTGACGGTCGCAAAAATATTGCCCGTAAACAGCTTGCCGTCGGTGCGCAGCAAGCGGAAGCGCCCGTCGGGATATTGCGCCTGCCAAAGACGGCACAGGCGCTCGTAGTCGTCGCGCGGCAGCAGCAGGTCGATGTCGTCGTCCCAAGGGATAAAACCGCCCGTGCGCAGCGCGCCGATCAAGCCGCCGCCGATGAAGTAAAAGGTGATGTTGTTTTTTTCGCAAAACTGCTTGAAAAACCGCAGCATATCCAGCTGCGCCAGCTGCAGCTCCCGCAATTGTTCGGGAGTGAGCTTGACAAGTGATGGTTCCATAACGTAGCCTCAAAAATATCCGAAAATCAAAAAGCAAATCCCCATGAGCACCGGCTGGTGCAGCATGTAAACCCACAGGGTGTAGCGTCCGATGGTATCGAGCACCGGCACACCGCGCCGGAAAAAGCGATCGGCACGAAGCGCACACAGTGCACGCCAGAGGAAAAAGCCGCACACAAACAAAAACACCCACGGCACCAGCGGAAAGTAATCCGAGGAGTAAAACGCCCTGTCGGGCAGCCCCAGCAGCGCCAGCGGACGCCACACATACAAGGCGTCGGGCACCCGTATCAGCGGCATATTGAAAAAGCCGAGCCAACCGTTGGGCAGTCCGTAAAAGAACGCAAACAGCAAAAAGGACGCCGCCGCACCCGCAAAGGGGTTGCATTTTTCGAGCAGCCGCCGCGCTGTCTGCGTCAGCAGCATGGCGCAGCCGATGCAGGTCAAAATGCCGAACAGGATGATTTGATCGGGCATGGCGATTGCCGTCACCAGCGTGATCAGCACGCCGCAGGCGCTGATGATCAGTCCGCGGCGGTAGGCGCGCCTCGAAAAGTTGAGCGATATGCCCGAAATCAGGATGAACGACATGCAAATGTAGCGTTCCCACGCCACAACGCCCGGATAGTACGGCCAATAGGTATCTATGCCGTAAATGACGTAAACATCATATAAAAAATGAAATGCCAGCATATTGAGCAGCGAAAATCCGCGCAGTGCGTCTATCAGGCGGTAGCGCCGGTTCTCCGTTACACGATCCTTCATGGCTGCACCGTATTTTCCGCCACGCGCTGCTTTACCAGCTCGATCCGGGCGGGCGCGTCGCTGGTTTTCAGCTTTTGTTTCCAAAAGGGGATTTCCGCCAAGCCCACAATGGTACCAATGCCGTATGCCACATGCAGCAGCGGAAAAATCAGCGGCAGCAAAATAAACTGCGGCTGGATATTTTTCAGCGTACAGCAGCTGACGGAGTTTACAAAGTCAAACATGCTGTACAGCACCAGCAGCACCGTCAGCAAAAAAGGATAGCCGCAGCACGCCAGCACAATGCCCAGCGCGAGCATCATCACAAACACAAACGGCGCAAAGTGAAAATAGGACAGACAGCCGCGGCACACGGAGAACGTCAGCCCGATCCACTTGCCGTTGCCGTATTTTTGCTTGACCATGTGCTTGAGCGAGCTGCGCGAGTGCTGATAGGAGATGATATCGGGACAGCAGCACATTTTGTAGCCTGCCATGCGGATGCGGTAGTGATACTCGTTGTCCTCGGTGCGTCCCAAGTCCTCGTTAAAGCCGCCGACCTCCTGCACCACCTTGCGGCGGTAGGCAGCGTGAAACAGGCTGTCCATATATTCTTTTTCGGTGGAGGGGCGGCGATAGCCCGCGATGGAGCTGCCGAACAGCGAATCCTCGGCGGCAAGCAGCGTGAGCTTCCACGCACTGACATTGGAGCTGATGTTCGGTCTGCCGCCGCCCACAACGTCCTCGCCTTGCCGTAAATTGTACACATTGCGCGATACAAAATTGCGCGGGATCCGGGCGTGCGCGTCCACACGGATCACCACGTCGCCCGTGAACACCATCAACGCCTCGTTCCACGAATGCGCCTGGTTTTTCTTATCACAACGCACGATTTTTACATCGCGAAAACCATAATCGGTATTTTTAAACCGCAGCATTTTTTCGTAGGTGCCATCGGTAGACATGCTGTCCACAAACACCACCTCGATTTTGCTGTGGGGATACTCCTGCAAAGCGATATCCCCAAACAATCCGTCAATTGCCTCCACCTCGTTGAAGGCGATCATGCACAGCGACACTATCATGCGGTACCCCCGTTGCGTTCGAGCGCAAACAGCCACTTTGCCGAGGTGGCGGCAGCAACGGCAAAATAAGGCAACACATACAGCACCGGCACCACAAAAAAGCACAGCGCAAACCAGCCGGCAAAGCTGAGCATCAAGCGAAACAGCTGCCAAAAATGCCGCACCGAAAAGCCGATTTTGCCAAAGCCGCACTCCACGATGGTTTGGTTTTCGTCAAAGGCGTAGGACAGCAGCGGATAATGCACCAGCAGCATATACACCAGCACACGCAGGATAACGGTTACGATTTGCATAAACACCGTTAAAATGCCCTCGATGGTCAGCGAAGGCTGCGCATTGAACAAATCCGGCAAAAACACCTGCAAATAGCCGCTGAAATTCAGCAGGGATGACGCGACAAAAAACATTAAAAACAGCAGGAGATCCAGCACCACCGTCTTAACATACCGGTGTGCACCGTGAAAATAATACAGTACATCTGTCGACCGGCACCTGCGCTGAACAGCGGTGGTCATCACCATACGCACAAAGCCGTTTACCAGCGGCGCCGCCAGCATCACCACAGCCGTATACACCACCGTAACAATGATTTGCAGCACCTCGTTGCCCTCTTTCATTTCACCGGTGGAGACATGAATGACCCCCGACAACAGCAACACCAAATATTCCAGGTACTCCAGCAGCAAAAACGCCAATGCCGTCACACCCGCCGCCGCCAACAGCTTGCTCATGTTGCCGCGCAGCGCTTGACGCGCCTGTTTTTTGATATAGGTTTCTGTTTTCATAATTACCTTCTTATTTCATGAATGATTCCGTTTTCCGCCTGTCACAGGGTATACAGCCGGTACAGCGCTTCCATGCAAATCTGCGCATGTTTGAAAAAGTTTTCCTTGTCCACGCTTTCATCGGCGTTGTGCATGTGGATCGGATCCCCCGGAAAATGCGGGCCAAACGCCACGCCTCTGCCGCACAGCATACGGGCATAGGTGCCGCCGCCGGTGGCGTACAGCGAGGGCTGCTCGCCCGTGACGCTTTCATACGCCGCGCTCAGCTCGCGGATCAGCGGCGAATCCTTTTCCATGTGCAGCGGCGGCACGTGGTTGACGATCTCCACCTGCAAGCCGTTGTATTCCGCCACCGCCTTAAACTGACGGAAAATATAGTCGCCCTTGACCGTGACAGGATAGCGGATGTCAAAATACGCCTCGGCGGTGTTGCCCTCAATGTGCACGACGCCAAGATTGACCGTCAGCGCACCCGACACGCTGTCGCTCATTTTCAGTCCGAGCGACCGTCCGTTGGTCTCGCAGTTGAGGGCGTAGTCGATAAATGAGCACAGCGAGCCGATCTCATACACATCATAGGCGTTGCAAACCAGATCGGCAAGCAGCGCGGCGGCGTTTTTGCCCTTGTGCGGCTCGCAGGCGTGCGCCGCCTTGCCGCGGCTGATGATCATCAGACCGTCGATGGTATAGTTGAATTCAAAGTTGCCGTCGCCCGCGTCTGCCAAGCGCATCAGCAGCTGTTCGTCATAGCCGGAGGAATCGAGCATCACATATGCCAGATCGGGCACCGCGTTGACCGCCTTGCCGGCGTGAAACTGCGACAGCACCTTTGCCTCGTTGGTGGGCGTACTGACACGCAGATGTAAAATGCCTTTTTCGGCAAAGCAAATGCCATAATCGCTGTCAGGCGTAAACGCCATGTCGGGCAGCGGCATTTTTTTAAAATAGCCCTCCATGTCGTGCATACCCGTTTCTTCGGCGGCGCCGAAAATGGCGCGCAGCGTGTTTTTCCCCTGCACGCCGTTTTCTTTGAGCGCACGCAGGCAATATAGATTCACCAGCGCCGCACCCTTGTCGTCGGCGACGCCTCTGCCGTACAGTCTGCCGTCGCGCTCGGTCAGCGCAAAGGGAATGACGCTCCAGTTGTTGCCTGCCGGCACCACATCCACATGCGCCAGCACACCGCACAGCTTTCCGCCCTCGCCGAGCTGCACATGCACGCTTTTGTCTGTGACCATCTCATAGGTCAAGCCGAAATCCTGCGCACGCTTCAGCAAAAATGCCAGTGCACGCTCGCACTCATCGTCGCGTGCGCCGTCGATGGATTCGATGCTGAGCAAATAATCCAAATCCTTGAGCAATTCATCGCGATAGGGTAAAATTTTATCACCGAATAACATGTTGCAAACTCCTTTCGCTGTGCATAACAGTTATGCCTGTTTATTTGTCTGTTCATTGCACCGTGGGGATCTCCGCCACGGCATCGCTCCGCTGCTTTTTGCGCCAAAGCACCGTCAGCACCATATACAACGCATATGCCGCTGCCGCGCACAGGCTGATCAGCACGCCTGTGCGAAAACCCGGGGTTTCGTAATGAAACACGATTTTACTTTCTCCGGCGGGCACGCGCACCGCCATAAAGCCGTAATCGACCTTTTCCACCGGCACGGCTTCGCCGTTGACTTCGGCGGAAAAGCCGTCGCTGTAGGGCACGCTGAAAAAGAGCAGCGTGTCGCCGCCGCGGGTGTTGTGATACGTCGCCTCAAAGCCCTCCTTGGTGTAGGCAAAGGAAGAACAGGCGTTTTTCCGCAGCGCCTCCGCCTGCCGCTGCAGCTGCAAGGCGCCGAACGTATAGCTGTCCGCCTTGCTTTTAAACTGCTCGGGCGTGTCGCCGTACAGCACATCATACGCCGCTGCGTCATAGCCGGTGATGGCGGCATAGCGCTCCATTTGTTCACGCGTAAGCACCATGGCGTTATTGATCGCCTGCGGGCGATCGGAGGCTTTGACGCGTTCAAACTCCTCCTGTGTCACATACGCATCAAAGGAAAAGCCCATCGGCACATAATTTTCATTTTCATAAATATGGAAGTCATTACATTCCTTCAGCAGCTTCCATCCCGGCATTTTGGGCTTGCCTTCCTCGTCCGTAAAGCATTCATCGGACGTGGGATCGTTGCTGTCGAGCATATCGTCAAAAAAGTATTTGCAGCTGAGCAGCGTGCGCAAGCCGTAGGCAAGATAATTCGGCCGCGAGGCAACGTCGCGCGTGATGCCGATTTTGTCGTAAAACTGCATGATCGACGTGGATACCGAGCTTTGGAAGCAGTTGATGCTCGGCACCTTCCAAAACATGGCGGTGTTGTCAACGCCCTCAAAAAAGTCGCTGCGCACCTCCTCTAAATCCTCCACATCGATTTGGTCGCGCGCATTCAGAATGTGTGCGCGAATGCTGTCGGTGGAGCTGCTGACGACCACGCCGTGACCGATGATGAGCAGCGACGACGTCAGCGCCACACCCATCGCCGCAGCAATGAGCGTCACATAAAAGCCGCGCCGCTTCCACAGCTTTTTGTAAAGCAGCACAAACGCCAAAATACTGAGCAGCGCCATAAGCGCATACACCCAAAACTTTTCAAACGAGCTCTGCACGCCGATGCTGAAGGTCTGCTCGCCGCCGTCGTTTTCCTGCAAATCGGGCATGACGCCGATGAGCAGCGTGGCGCCCACTGTCAGACCGGTTGACCAGGTGATCGCACGTTTCCAGTCGGTTTCGCTGTCCTCCACCGCGCGCATGGACGCCAGCACAAACAACAGCACAAGCATATAAAACCACCGCGCGTAATAAATGGAGCTGTTGAGCATTTGAAACAGGCTGTTGAGCACCGGCACCATGGCAAACAGCATGAGCAGCACGATGAGTTTTTTCAGCCAGTCGCGCTTTTTCAGCTGCAAAAAACCGATCAGACCCGTCACGCCGAACAGCGGCAGCCACCCTGCCACCGACGCCCACTTGCAGTTGGATTCGGGCGTAAACACGGGCAATGCCGGCAAATCGGCGGGAAACAAAAAGCTGAGGATGATCAGCCAGTATTTTTGCTCCTTTACATACGCCAGCGCTTCCCAGCCGTGCGGCATCACTTCCAGCCGCGGATTGCCCATGAGCCCCAGCACGCTGGGCAGCAGCAAAAACGCCGCCGCAGCAAAGCCGGTGACCACCTCCGCCGCCAACAGCAAAAACTCCCGAAAACGGAAGCGATAGGTTTTGGTGAACGTGAGCATCAAATAGTAGAGCAGCACAAACAGCGCCTGACCCACAAAAAAGTAGTAATTCACCACACAGGCGGCAAATACCGTCACGGCAAACAAGCCGCGCCGTTTTTCAAACATGAATGCGTCCAGCGCCGCCAGCAGCAGCGGAAACACGATCATCGGCTCGTGAAAGTGAAAGAAAAATACATTATAAACAGAAAAACCCGAAAACGCGTACAGCAGACCGCCCAGCACCGCCAGCAGCTTTTGCTGTACATAGCGCTGCAAATAGACATATGCCGCGCCGGCAGCACAGGCAAATTTGAGGATCAGCAGCGGACCGATCAAATACGGTACAAATTCGTTGGGAAACGGAATGGTGCTCCAAAAAAACGGGCTTCCCATCAGATAAAAGCTGTAGCTCGCCAGACTGTCGGTACCCAAATCGGTCAAATGGTTCCAGCCCATGTTGCCGTCGCGCACCAAGCCGTGCATCATCTGATAAAACGGGATCTCCTGCACATTGAAGTCGCCGTAATAATAAAACACGCCGCCCTGATAAATAATATAGGGAACAAACAGCACCATGGCTGTCAACAGGGCAATACCAAAGGTGAGCAGCAGATACAGCCCGGTTTTATTTGGGGATAGGCGGATAGTGCGAGTAGACATGTGGATTCTCCGTTTCGGTCGGGTTAGGTGAAAAATACGTGAAAAATACCGCAATTCGGTTGATTATTGCGCATAAACATAGTATACTCATTTTATTATATCACAACCTGTTTCAATTTGCAATTTGTTTGGAGAAGAAAAGTATGAAACCGTCACATTTTTACGCGATGCTGTCGCGCATGAAATACATAAACCGCTGGGGTTTGATGAATAATACCCAATATGAGAATATCAGCGAGCACAGCCAGCAGGTCGCGGTACTCGCGCACTGCCTGGTGCTGATCCACAACAAACGCTTCGGCGGACAGCTGGACGCAGGGCGTGCCGCGCTGCTCGGCATGTATCACGACGCCACCGAAATCATCACCGGCGACATGCCCACGCCCATCAAATACCAAAACCCTGCCATGCGCAACATCTACCGGCAAATCGAAAACAGCGCTGCCGACCGGCTGCTGCAGCTGCTGCCCGAGGATTTCCGCGATGAATACAGCGCACTGCTCAAGCCGCAGTCGGATGCCGACCGTGCGCTGGCACCGTTTGTAAAAGCCGCCGACCGTCTTTCGGCGCTGATCAAGTGTATCGAAGAGATCCGCATGGGAAACGGCGAATTTCGCGCTGCCAAGGAAACCATCGAACAATCCCTGCACGCCATGCAATTGCCGGAAGCGGAGGTGTTCTTCGAGGAATTCTTGCCGTCGTTTTACCTGACGCTCGACGAATTGGATCTGCCACGGCAATCATAAAATTAACCAATAACCTTCACTTTTCCGTGTCAAAATTTGTCGCGTCAGTTTTTCATTTTTCTAATAAAGAATTATCTAAATGAATATTATGATATAATAGTAGTGTATAGTGTTTTTCCGGAAGCGGAATTTCAAAGGTAATGAAAAGATAACATGCGTACACCCCTTTCAGGAGGCTGTTTATGGCGAATCAAACCAACGATAAAAACCTTGTGGACATCAGTTCAAACGCACAGATGCGCAAGGTATACAATAAAAAAGGCAAGGGCATTCGCGTGGCAACGCTGGTGCTGTCCATCCTTTTCTTTCTGACAGGTATGGCATTTGTCGGCTTGAATCTGTATCTTGGCCGGGTCGATTACAAACCTCTTTTTCAGGATACAAGGGAGAACAACGGCAAAACTGCCACCATCAGCGAGGCAGTCACGCTGAAAAACAGTGATCTGCTGCAGAATTCCAAGGTGCTCAACATCATGCTGTTCGGCGAGGACAACAGCCAGGGCGAGGAGCACGGCAGAACCGACACCATGCTGATGCTGTCCATTGACAATGTACACAAAAAGCTGAAGCTCACGTCGTTTCAGCGCGACACGTATGTGTATATCCCCGGCGAGGGCTATGATAAAATCAATGCGTCTTACTTCCTCGGCGGCGCATCGCTGACGATCAAAACCATCCAGTCCAACTTCGGCGTTAAAATCGACCGCTATGCCGTCGTTGACTTTGACGGCTTCAAGGACATCATCGACACGCTCGGCGGCGTGGAAATGGAACTCAGCAAGGACGAAATCGACTACATCAACTATCAGATGTACAAAAACGGTCAGTCCGGCGGCAAAAAAGCCACCATCACCGCCAAGCCCGGCGTTATCAAGCTAAACGGTCAGCAGGCGCTGTGGTATGCACGCGACCGCGGCTTGAGCATCGGCGAGGACGGCAACGAAATCGGCATCAGCGGCGATGACTGGGACAGAACCTCCCGCCAAAGAAAGCTGCTGACCAAAATGGTGAGCGACCTCAAGGGCGCCAGCCTGGACAAAATCATCGCGGTGGTGGATATGATCGGTCCCAAAATCACCACCAATCTCAAAAAAGACGAGATCATGGGCTTGGTTTCCAACGCACTGACCTATATCGACTATGAAATGGCACAAAACTACATTCCCAACGAGGGCTTGTGGTATTACAACAGTCCCGGAGACGAATCGTGGGACATCGCCGGTTCCTGTATCCATGTCACCGACATGGAGGCGCAGCGCAAGGCGCTGGCAGCGTTCGTTTATGAAGAACTGGTCAAATAATCGCACAAACCGTCAGACGGCAGGCAAACGCGCCTGCCGTCTTTTGTATTTACAATAAAAAAATAGTCACACAGGCACATTTATCTGTTGAAATATCCGGCAAAATTCTGTATAATAGAAATATATACATGAAATAATCGCTTCAAGGAGCTGTTGGATATGAAACTATTGATTTTAACCGCCTCTACCGGCGGCGGACATAAGCGTGCCGCCGCAGCGTTAGAAGACACCATTCATCGCCTGAATCCCGATGTGGAGGTCACCGTGGTAGACGGACTGCGCGCCATCGGCAAAATGTACGATACCACCACGGTCAAGGGCTATTATTTTCTGGTAAAGAACGCGCCGAAGTTTTACGGTGAAATGTACAACGTCACTGACCGTGAAAACCTGGCGTATAAGGTCGTTATGAAACTAAACGCGGCGCAGGCTGACAAGCTGCTCGAAGTCATTGAGCAGCACGATCCCGACGTTATCATCATGTGTCACGCCTTTATCACGGCAATGGTGTCCAAGCTGAAAGGCTCGGGGCAGTTGAACAATGTCAAGGTGATTTCACTGATCACCGACTACGACGCCCACCGCACCTATATCGCTCCCAACATTGACGCCTATGTGCTTGCCGAGCCGCAAATGGCGCCCAAGCTGGTGGAGGAATACGGCGTGGACGAATCCATCATCTACCCGTTGGGCATTCCCACCTTTGAAAAGTTCAGCAAGCCCGGCGCCAAAGAGGAGATCTGCCGCCGCGAAGGACTTGACCCCCACAAAACCACCCTGCTGCTGATGGCAGGCTCCTTCGGCGTCACCGGCGTGTTGAATATTTACGAGAATATCGCCAAGGGCAATCCCGACCTGCAAATGGTCGTGATCACCGGCAGAAACGGAAAACTCATTGAAAAGCTGGATGAAGTCGTGGACGAATTGGGCGCCCGCAACCGCACCAAGCTGCTGTTTTTCGTCAATAATGTTGAGGATTACATGCACGTGTCCGACCTGATCGTCACCAAACCGGGCGGCTTGACAATCTCCGAAAGCCTTGCCTGTCACCTGCCCATGGCGATTTATAACGCTTATCCGGGGCAGGAACAGTACAACGTCAACTTTTTGCTGAAACAAAACGCGGCGATTTGCGTTGACGAAGAAAATGCCAGCGAAGAAATCACCAAGCTGCTGCACGATCCGGCGCGATTAAACGAAATGCGCGAAAACTGCAAGCGCTTAGCGCGTCCCAATGCGGCGGCGGATTTGATCAAGCTCGCCAGACAGCTCGACGGCAGCGCCCTTTCCGGTGAATTATCGTGAAGCGCTTCGCTTCCGCCGCGCTGGCCGCGCTGCTGACCGTGCTCCTGCTATCGGCGTGCGGCGATCCGCAGCTGTTTTCCGACAGTGAAACGCTTTCCGCCACCGTGCAGCGCAACAAAGACACTTCCGTTACCTTTAATTACGCCGACGGTGCACAGGAGCTGCCGAAGGCATACACCTCCTACGCCGTGGGCATCACTGATTTTTCGCTGCGGCAGCTGCGCTTCCGTGCAACGGCAAGCACGGACAGCTTTGTATTCTCTCCTGCCGCTGCTTCCCTGCAAGCTGCGCTGCTCGCAAACGGTGCGTCCAAGGACACGCGACAGGAAATATTGCAGGCGTTGGGCGGCGGCGCCCTGACGCTTGAGGACATCAACACCTGCTCCTCTTACTTTAAAAGCCGTATGGAGTCTGTCAGTAAAGCCGACAGCTCCGAAGCAAACGCCGCGCATGTCACCTTTGACAGCACCCTGCTGGTGGACGAGGCAGTGGACGTCCGCTCGGCATTTTTGCAGGCGAACGCCGATTATTACGGCTGTGACATTTTCCGCTTTGACTTCAAGGGCGAACATGCCGCGCAAAAACTGAACCATTATTGGCAGTCGCATACAAGCGACTGCGGCGTGCCCTTGAACGGGTCACTGAATATGGTTTCCGCCTGTACGCTCAGCGATACCTGGCTGGAAGCGTCCGCCGAAGCCGGCAGCGGACAGTTTAAAGGCGCAAACGGTGCAAAAGCTATGCCGTTTTTCACCTCAAACGCCAAGCTGCTGCACAACGGCAAAACCACCGGCGTGCTGAAATACACTGCCGGTAATCCCCTGCGTCTGTTGGTGGCGCTGCCTGACAAAGGAACGGCGTTTGACAACTGGCTGAACGGCTTTGACAACACCGCTCTCCAAAACCTGCTCGACAGCATGGATATTACCAAAACGGCAAAGGTCACGCTTCCCGCTATTTCCATTCCCGGCAGCCAAACGGCAACTGCCCTGTCCCCCACACTCACAAAAAGCGGCCTGTTCTCGCTGTTCGGCAGCAAAGCGGGTTTCTCTGCACTCAGCTATACCGCCGCCGCTGCAATGGGCGATTTCTACGCGATCGACGCGGACTTCACACTCAACCGCGACGGCGTCAACACCACGACCGCCGCTCCTTCCGCCACACTCGCCGACGGAGAAGCCTTCACCGCTGACCGCCCGTTCCTGTTTTTCCTGCTCGACAACGAAACGAATATCCCCGTCCTTGCAGGGTGTTACCGTTAACCAGCAAGCACAAAACCTGAAAGGCACCTGCCCTTGCATCGTTTGAACCGACCGACCTCGGCGAAAAAGCGGCATTCTGTCATGTAAAAACAATAAAACCCTTTACAAAATCAAACCATTGTGCTACAATAGCCAAAGACAGTTCGTTAGCGCCATCCTGTCTATAAACAAAACCAGGGCTACCGGCGAAGCGGCACGTGCTGCGGCTTGGCTTGTGTGTTGCGATGGTTAAAACAAGGATGCGCCTGCGGCTGCAGGCGCTTTATTTTTTGGAGGGAACATGTATCTTATCAAAACATCCGCTGCATTTGACAGTGCGCATTTTCTCAAGGGATACAACGGCAAGTGCGCCAACATCCACGGTCACACGTGGACGGTGGAAGTCACCGCCGGCAGCGAAATACTGACGGAAACGGGTGAAAAACGCGGTATGGTGATCGATTTCTCCGATTTGAAGGGAGCTGTCCGTTCCCTCGCTGACCGCTTTGACCATACTCTGATTGTTGAAAGCGGCAGCTTACAGCCCCGCACCTTAGACGCTCTGCGCGGCGAAGGTTTTTCGCTGACAGAAGTTCCCTTTCGACCCACAGCGGAAAATTTGGCGCGGCATTTTTATATTCGTTTAGCCGAAACATTGCCTGTCAAGCGTGTGGCAGTGTATGAAACCCCCGCCAATTGCGCGGTATATGAGGAGGATTAGTATGCTATCGGTTGTGGAACGGTTTGTAAGTATCAACGGTGAAGGTGCGCACGCAGGCGAACTGGCGGCCTTTATCCGCTTTCGCGGGTGCAATCTCGGCTGCACCTATTGCGACACAAAATGGGCAAATGAAAACAACACCCTCGCCCTTTCCTACACTCCCGAACAGCTTGCGCAGTGGGTGGAGAACAAGGAGGTTGTCAACGTCACTCTTACCGGCGGCGAACCGCTGTTGCAGGATGAGATCGACGAATTGATCGGCTTGCTGCTGCACAACGGCAAGCGCGTGGAAATTGAAACCAACGGCAGCATCCCTTTGGACAGCTTTATTCATGACAACGCGCGTCCAGTGTTCACCATGGACTACAAACTCCCCTCCAGCGGTATGGAGGTTGTGATGCGGCACGATAACTTTAAATTGCTCAACGCCCACGATACGGTAAAATTCGTTGCAGGCAACCGTGCAGATCTGGACTGTGCGCACACCATCATTGAAAACTATG
>CAMKOU010000024.1 GCA_946414505.1 uncultured Clostridia bacterium
GTCGGGCGCACCAAAAAACTGGCCCAAAACTCGTTCAAGTTTTGAGCCAGCCCCTGTTTTTATGGTACGAATGTCAATTTGTCATAATAGGATTCAGGCATTTTGATGTTTTCCCAAGAAGAAACGTCGCATTTCCCTGTGCCATTAAATCCTACGGCGACAACAGTTCCGTCCGATTTTAAGCCAACCGTATGATTACTTCCGGCGCTGACAGCGACGATATCCGTCCAATCGCTCACGTTACATTGCCCTTCTATATTGTCACCCGTTGCTACCACTGTGCCATCTTTTCTCAGTCCAATCGTGTGGGAACCTCCGGCACTTACAGCAACGATATCCGTCCAATCACCGACATCACATTGTCCATGGTGATTGTCACCTGTTGCTACCACTGTTCCATCTTTTTTTATTCCAACCGTGTGAGCACCTTCGGCACTTACTGCAACAATATTTGTCCAATCACTCACATCACAATTTCCATTGTAATTGTAACCTATTGCTACCACTGTCCCATCTTTCTTTAGACCAATCGTGCGATGATTTCCCGCGCTAACAGCAACAATATCCCTCCAATCACCCACGTTACATTGTCCATAGAAATCGTCACCTATTGCTACCACTGTTCCATCTTTTTTCAATCCAACCGTGTGATCATCTCCGGCACTTACTGCAACAATATCTTTCCAACCGCTCACGTTACATTGCTCGTCGGAATTGTCACCTGTTGCTACCACTGTTCTATCTTTTTTCAGCCCAACCGTGCAATTATATCCGGCACTAACAGCAACAATATCCGTCCAATCACTCACGTTACATTCTCCATAGTCATTGTCACCTGTTGCTACAACGGTACCATCCGATTGCAAAGCAACCGTGTGGACTCCTCCACCGGATATCGTAGAAGATAACGCCGTATCTCGCTGTGAGAAGGACAGCCGCTCACTATTATTTTTCTTGTTTATTGTGGTATTGTTTTCCGCGCTTGTCTGACTTTTATTAAACGCTCCGGATATTATTCCCAAAACAAAAAACGTGAGTATTCCAATAATACCTAAAACTGCAATGATTCCAATCGCTATTTTGGGTTTGGAAAGCCTTCTATTTTTCTCCGGGTCGTTTGACATTCTTTTGTTCGTTTGCGGTGAATCTTTAAAAATTGCTTCCGTTGTGTCTAACCGAACACGTTCGCTTACATCCTCCCGTTCGTTGTCTTTGTCATGCACCGCTTTTTCCGGCGTTTCAACGTCCGGTTCGTCTGCGAATTGTGTCAAGCGTTCATCCGATTCGGGAAAAAGCTCGAGAACAGGTTCCGGCGCGGTCGTCGCCTCGATCAGTTCGTCCATGCTTTGCAGGCGGTCGTCCGGCTTGATCGCCAAGCCCTGCATGAGCGCTGCCTCCAAACGGGCGGGGATGGCGACGCCAAGCGCCGACGGCGGCTGCAAATCGTCGTCGATGTTGCGGTCAAGCGCATCGGGCGGCGTTTCGCCGGTGATCCAATAATATAAAGTGGCGCACAAGCTGTACACATCCGTCCAAGGCCCCTGGTTTCCCTTGCGGCTGTACTGCTCAAGGGGCGAATAACCGAGCTTGAGCAGGATGGACATGGTGTTGTCCTCGTACATGGAAAACCTCCGCGCGGAGCCGAAATCCATCAGCGTGAGCTTGCCGTCGGGAGACACCATGATATTTGCCGGGGAAATGTCGCGGTGAATGATCTGCTGCCGGTGCATTTTTGCCAGCGTGTGCATCACCGGCAACATTTTGTCAAACGCCTGCTGCGGTTCCATCCTGCCGTTTTGCCGGATATACGCGCCGAGGTTCATACCCTCCAAAAACTCCATGACGATATAGGCGGTGTTGTTTTCCGTGAAATACTCGCGGACGTCTACAATACCGTCTTCCCGTGTAAATTTGGCGATACTGCGCGCCTCTTTCAGAAAGTTCTCCTTGCCGCGCCGGAAATATTCCGTTTCCTTTGTCTGCGAAAAGGTGACTTCGTTGGTGTGTGTGCTGTCCCGCAGCGCCGCGCCGGAGGGATAATACTCCTTGACGGCGACCTTGAGCTCCAGCATTTTGTCGAAGCCGACATAGGTGATGCCGAAGCCGCCGATACCAAGGACGTTGCCGACGATAAATTTACCGTGCAGCTCCGTGCCTGCCGGCAGGCAGTGCGGCGGATTGGCTTCCCCTGTTTTTTCGCCGCAAAACGGACAGTACGCCGCCTGATGCGGAAGCTGCCTCATGCAGTGATAACAAAACATATCTCTCTCCCTGTGCGGTTACGCTTTGCCTTTGCCGAATAAAATGTCAATGATTTTATATACGTCGCCGTCCATGACGGTGTAGGTGCTGCGCAGGTCGCCGTCGATTTCCGGGGAAATAAGCTGGTGGATATACAGGCTGTCGATGCCGAAGTCCGCCGCGCCGCCGATGTCGGACAGATAATCGTTGCCGATCATAACGGATTCGCTTTTTTGCAGGCCGTAGCGGTCGAACAGGATTTGGAAATAATGCGCGTCGGGCTTGGAGCATTCCTCGTCCGAGCTGATGCAGACGCCGTCAAAATACGGCGTCAGGCCAAGCATATTCAGCTCGTTTTCCGTAAACGTGCGCTGGGCGTTGGACAGCAAATAAATATTGCCGCCGTTGGCTTTGATCGTGTCGAGCAGCTCGGTCACACCGTCGTACAGTTTGATGAATTTCGTTGAAAAGCAGCGGAACACCTCGCACATTTCACACACCGTCGCCTTTTTCGGGCGCACGCCCTTGCGGGTGAACAAGCCGCGAAACACCTTTTCGATTTGGATGTCGATCACCGTATAGTCCGGGTGGCGGCGGCGAACGGCGCGCTTTTCCTTTTCCACCAGCTCGCCGTAGGCGGCGCCGAGCTCCTTATAGGTGTAGTGTGCGCCGTAGTAGCCATACAGGATCGCCATTTTCTTCCATAGCTGTGCGCTCCATTCGTCGGTGCGGATATCCACCAAGGTGCCGTATAAATCAAATATATAATTCTTGTACTGCATTGCGCTTCCCCCTTTTTCCTTTTTATTGTACCAACTTTCTGTTTTATTTGCAATAGTTTTTAAAATATGCTACACTGGAAGCGAGGTGGTTTTCATGACGAAAAAAGAAATCGCGCTGTCGGCTGTGGACGCGCTGAAACAGGCATATCCCGACGCCAAATGCTCGCTGACCTATGAAACGCCCCTGCAGCTGCTGATCGCCACGCGGCTGTCGGCACAGTGTACGGATGCGCGCGTGAATATCGTCACGCCCGCGCTGTTTGAGCGGTTTGCCACGGTGGATGACTTTGCCGATGCAAGCGCGGACGAGGTGGCGGCATATATCAAAAGCTGCGGTTTGTACAAAACCAAGTCGAAGGACATTGTCACGATGGCGCAAAAGCTGCGCGACGACTTCGGCGGCGAGGTGCCCGGCACCATCGAGCAGCTGACCACCCTGCCGGGCGTGGGCAGAAAAACCGCGAATTTGATTTGCGGCGACGTGTTCGGCAAGCCTGCCGTGGTGGTGGACACGCACTGCATCCGCATTACGACGCGGCTGGGACTGCACAAACAGACCGACCAGCGAAAAATTGAAACAGAATTAAAAAAGCTGCTGCCGCCGGAGGAAAGCAACGATTTTTGTCACCGGCTGGTGCTGCACGGCAGGGCGGTTTGCACGGCACGCAATCCAAAGTGCGCGGACTGCTGCATGAACGGCTTTTGCCGCACCGGTGTAAAGGAGCGGAAGCAGCATGTCGGTTAAGCTTTTGGCGCTCGACCTCGACGGCACCGCGCTGCGCAGCGATAACACCCTGTCCCGCGCCGTTGCCGCCGCCATAGAAAAAGCCGCCGGCAGCGGCATGGAGATCGTCGCCGCCAGCGGCAGACCCTACGGCTCGATGCCGCAAAGCGTGCTTGCCTTACGCGGCGTCCGTTATGTGATTTCGTCCAACGGTGCGGCCATACACGACCGCACGGGCAAGCGCCTGCACGAAACGCTCCTGCAGGAGAGCGCCGTGTTGCAGCTGTTGGATTTGACAAAGGACGACGACCTGATTTGGGAGGCGTTCCTCGACGGCGCCACCTACACCGACAACCGCTATTTGCGCGACCCGGTGCGCTACGGCTGCACGCCTGCGTATATCGACTATGTGCGCGGCTCGCGCGGCGGCTTGGACGACATGCGGCGTTATATTTACGACAACCGCTCGCGGCTGGACAGCGTGGAATATGTTTGCCCCGACCGCGTACAGCGCGAGCGCATCCGCGCGAAGCTGGAGCGGCACACCACGGGGCTGTACATCACCTCGTCGTCGGCACATTTTGTGGAGTTTATGGACGAAAACGCCACCAAAAGCCGCGCGCTGCAGTGGCTGTGCCGGTATTTGCGCATTCCGCTGTCACAGACCGCCGCCTGCGGCAACGCCGACAACGACGCGGACATGATCGCCTGCGCCGGTGTGGGCGCCGCTGTCGCCAACGCGAGCGAAAGCTGCCTGCGCGCGGCGGAAATGACGGTGCCGTCCAACGACCGCGACGGCGTGGCGGTGTTGGTGGACAGGCTTTTGCAGGGATAAAAGCCGTGGTTTTGTCAACGTTTTGTTTATGTAGGATCGTTTTGAACTTATTATTAAGTTCTGACTGCTGACGACTGACGACTAACCACTGACGACTGACCGCTAAAAAGGGCGTGCCCGCCGGCACGCCCTTTTGCTGTTAATCCAAAATGGAGTGGATCAAACCGCCCTTGGAAATGATGTTTTGAATAAACGCCGGGAACGGCTCCGCCTGATAGGTTTTGCCGGTGGTTTCGTCGGTGATGACGCCGGTGTCAAAGTTGACGCTGACGGTGTCGCCGTCCCGGATCTCACGCGCCGCGTCGTCGCATTCGAGGATCGGCAAGCCGATGTTGATGGCGTTGCGGTAGAAGATCCGCGCGAAGGTGGAGGCGATGACGCAGGAAATGCCGCTCGCCTTGATCGCGATGGGCGCGTGCTCACGCGAGGAGCCGCAGCCGAAGTTTTTTTCGGCGACCATGATGTCGCCCTCCTGCACCTTGTTGACGAATTGCGCGTCGATGTCCTCCATGCAGTGCGCCGCCAGCTCCTTGTGCGAGGCGGTGTTGAGGTAGCGCGCCGGGATGATGACGTCGGTGTCGACGTTGTCGCCGAATTTATGTACTCTGCCTTTTGCATTCATAACCAATTCCTCCTTAAACCTTAGCCGGGTCGGTGATGTAGCCCTTGACGGCGCTTGCCGCCGCGACTGCCGGGCTTGCCAGATAGACCTCGCTGTCTACGTGTCCCATTCTGCCGACAAAGTTGCGGTTGGTGGTGGAAACCGCCTTTTCGCCTGCCGCGAGAATGCCCATGTGACCGCCTAAGCACGGTCCGCAGGTGGGGGTGGACACCACGGCGCCCGCCTCGACAAAGATGTCGAACAAGCCCTCGTGCATGGCTTGCAGCCAGATTTGCTGGGTGCCGGGAATGACGATGCAGCGCACGCCCCTGGCGATTTTTTTGCCCTTGAGCACCGCCGCCGCCGCGCGCAGGTCGGAGATCCTGCCGTTGGTGCAGCTGCCGATGACGCACTGGTCGATTTTGACCTCGGTCTCCCCGATCTCGTCCACGGTTTTGGTGTTTTCGGGCAGGTGCGGGAACGCGACGGTGGGGCGCAGGGTGCTTAGATCGATCGTATATTCCGCGTCATATTCCGCGTCCTCGTCGGCGGTGTATTCCACCGGCGTGCCCTGATATCTGCCATTGCAGTAGGCGCGGGTGACGTCGTCCACGGGGAAAATGCCGTTTTTCGCGCCGGCTTCGATCGCCATGTTGGCGATGCACAGGCGGTCGTCGATGTTGAGGTACTGCAAGCCCTCGCCTGCAAACTCCATCGACTTGTACAGCGCGCCGTCCACGCCGATCGTGCCGATGATGTGCAAAATGACGTCCTTGCCGCTGACATAGCCCTGCGGCTTGCCGACGATGTTGAACTTGATGGCGGAGGGCACCTTGAACCACGCCTTGCCGCTGATCATGCCTGCCGCCATGTCGGTGGAGCCGACGCCGGTGGAAAACGCGCCCAGCGCGCCGTAGGTGCAGGTGTGCGAGTCGGCGCCGATGCACAGGCAGCCGGGACCCACCAAGCCTTTTTCGGGCAGCAGCGCGTGCTCGATGCCCATCATGCCGACGTCCATAAAGTTTTTGATGTCGTACTTATCGGCAAAGGTGCGCGTCTGTTTGACCAAGGTCGCCGCCTTGATGTCCTTGTTGGGGGTGAAATGGTCCATGATCATGGCGATTTTGGTGTTGTCAAACACCGCCGTCGCGCCGTTTTCCTCAAACACATTGATGGCGACGGGCGAGGTGACGTCGTTGCCAAGCACCATGTCGAGCTTGGCGTTGATCAGCTGACCTGCCTTTACCTCGTCGAGCCCTGCATGTGCCGCGAGAATTTTCTGGGACATTGTCATACCCATAGTGAATCACTCCTGTTTAAAATAGTATATATGATAAGAAAAGCTTTTGACAAAGCGGAGGCGTCCTTTTATCAAGGAGCCGTTACGTATATTCCGGTATGATCGCCAGCACGCGTTTGTTTTCGTAGGTCACCACCCTGCCGCTGGAGGAAATGGTGTGGTTTCCGTTTAAAAAGCGGTTGGCGCCGCGCACCCATTCGGCGGCATACGTTTCTGTGATCGCCTGCGTCAGCGCGGCAAAATCCGCGCTTTCGTCGATCAAAAACGCACAAAAGCTGTCCTGCCGCCGCGCCATGTTCAGCAGCGCGGCAACCATCGGGCGATCCTCCTCGGGATCCTTGACCGTGACAAAGGTGCGCTGCATATAGTTGAGCGCGTCGTCGCTGCACACGGGCACATAGATATTGAAAAAGGCGCCGTCCTCCGAAAACGAACCGCTGATGACATGATCCTGCCGGATCTGGTCGGTGGTAAGGTTGAGATAAAAATACCGCTCCACGTCGCAGGTCGCTTCGGGCGCGTCGTTCCATGTGACGTCCACGTGGTACCAGTTGTCGCCCAGCTGCACGACGTTCCACATGTGACCGCCCTCGCCGTCGCCGGCAAAATCGGAGGTACCCTCCACCGGCAGGCATTCGATGCCAAACTGCCGGCACAGCAGTTGAAACGCGCGGGCGTAGCCGTCGCACACCGCTTCTCCCAGCACCAGTGCGCCGAGGGCGGTGTGCCGTTCGCTGCTCTCGTTGTTGTAGGTGCAGCGCTGACACAGCCAGTCGTTGAGAAACAGCTCAATGTCATAGTCGTCGGCATTTTCCGGCGCGGCTGCCACTGCCTCCTGCACGGCGTTTTGCAGCGCCTGCCGGTCGGTTTCCAGGTCGTCGCCCGTTTCGGTGAAGCTGAGCTCCACGGTGATGTCGGTGCCGTCGTAGTGATATTTATAGCACGACTGCGCATCCAGCCAAAACACCTCGGGATGATCGCCGCGAAAGGCGCTGACGGCAATTTGCAAATCGTCATTGTCAATGCTGTAGAGCTGAAACCGGCTTATGTCGGCGTTAAAGGTATACTGTGCCACCGTGTCGTAGGCGTCCACCTGCGCCTGGGTTTCCAGACAGTCGCGCAGCGGCTGCGTTTGCAGCGGCTGTCGGTCATACGACTGCGTTTTTGTCAGCCACGTATCGGCTTGCTGCAGCTGCGGTTCACTTTCAAACGTGTATTTTCCCTGAAAGGAATAGTAGGCAAACATTCCTGCCAGTCCCAATATAAACACCGCGACGATCGTGGCAATGGCTTTGATATTGATTTTCACACCATCACCTGTTATAATAATTCATACATACCTTATATAATATCGTATTTTTGACGAAACGTCAATTGCATTTTTTAAATTTCGAGGTGAACACAGATGAAACCACCGTTTAAAAGCCGATCCGCCCTGTTTTTGGTGCAGGCAGGCATGATCGCCGCGCTGTATGCCACCGTCACGATTCTGCAAAACCTCCTGCTGCCGGGCTCTGCTTCGATGGCGGTGCAGTTTCGGCTGGCAGAGGCGCTGACGGTGCTTGCCGTTTATACGCGCGCGGCGATCCCGGGGCTGGCCGTCGGCTGCGCGGTCGCCAACATCAGCTCCATTGCCGCGCTCGGTCCGTTCGATTTGATATTCGGCTCGCTGGCAAGCTTATTGGCGGCGGTGCTGATGTATTGCCTGCGCAGCGTCCGGTGGCTGGGGCTGCCTGTTTTGGCGGCGCTGATGCCGGCGCTCGTCAACGGCGTGATCGTCGGGTTTGAAATCGACTTTTTCTTTGTCAACCGCTTTCAATTCGTGTTCGGCGACTTTTTGTTACAGGGCGGCTGCGTGGCGCTCGGCGAGCTGGCGGTGCTGCTGGTGCTGGGGCTGCCGCTGTGCAAGGTGATCGAGCGCATCGGACCGGATAAACGTTTATGACCGCGGCAAAAAGCCGGCTCGTGCGAGCCGGCTTTTCGTCTGCGGAGGTATATATCCTATCCGATGATGTCCAGATCACCGATCAGCTCAGCGGCAAACCGCTGCATTTCGGTAACGTCCTTGATGTTGATTTTTCCGTCCTTGTTGGCGTCGAGGATGCGCAAAGCCTCCTCCTTGGTGATGTCGATCACCGGCGCGCCGTTGCTGTCGGTGTTTTCGGCAAGGTAGCTTTGCATGAGTGTGGCGTCGTTGATGGAAACGACGTCGTCGCCGTCGGCGTCGCCCGTGAGGACATAGCCCTTGCTGTTGCGGAGCAGCGCGAGCAGCGCGGTTTTTTCCGCTTCTGCAAAATTACTGTTCGTCACCGCCTCACGCGTCATGGTGCGCGTCACCTTCAGCGCCTTCATCGCCGCCGTGACCTTGGTGATGGTATTGGTGTTGTTGCGGTAACCTGCGTCGAGCACGCTGAGCATACACGACACGCCTGCCGCACGCGTGTAGGCGTCGCTGCCGCGCAGAACAGAGTCGGCGGCATTCCAGTCCGTGATGCCGTATTGGGCGGCAAGCTGCGCCGCTTCCGCGATGCCGACGCCCAAAAGACCCGCGACCGTGTCGGCGGATTGCTGCACACTGTTATAAATGCCGTACCGCAGCGGATAATACACGCCGCCCGGTGTGTCGCCCTTGGAAAGATAGTCCGCAAAAACGCTTTCGGCGGTTTGTCCCTCATAAAACGCCCTGCCGATGACATGGCCGATGGAGGTCACCTGCTTACGCGCATTGTATTTATCGGGGTCGGCGTTTGCCCACACCGCGTCAAAGGTATATTGGTTGCCGTCCACCGAGTTTTCCACTCTCATGCCGGTGCAGTACAGCAGGTCGCCGAAGCATTCCGTGCCGAACACGATGTCGCTTGTTTGCTGTCCCCTGGCGGTGTGCACGATCACGCAGTAATGGGCGCCCTCCTGCAAGGTCAGGCCGCTGCAATCGAAGTAGGCGCAGTGCAGGGTGTTGTCGTATTGCAGCGCAGTTTGTGCGGTGTTTTCCCACGGAAGGAGGATGTCGCCGCTGTCGCTGAACAGGAACAGATAGCAGTTGCCGATTTCCGTGTCCGCATACGCGGACAGTGTATTCGCGTCAAAATAGATTTTTTGGTCGCTGCGCTGCTCCCACGCCGGCGTGCGCGGTCCCGCTGCGCCGCATTGGCTGCAATAGCCGCCCACCGTGACCGTTTCACCCGATGCATAGGTGATCTCCTCTGCGCCGGTGTAGGTATGCGCACCCGTGGCAGGGGTGAAATCGTAATGCACCTCATACGGGCAAGCCTGGCAGTACAGTCTTGTGAAGCCCTGCTTGTCGCAGGTCGGTGCGACCACCTCATACGCCAAATTGTGTTCGCCCGTGCAGTAGTGGGTGTCGGGGTCAAATGCCAGCTGCGTGGGAACGGTCGGGTCGGTGGGATTGGTGGGGTTAGTGGGATTGTCCGGGGTTCGATATATCGACTGATAGTAATCGTCTGTCATAAAGTTGCCGCCGGCGCCGTTCATGGCGGTGTTCTGCGCCTTTGTCGGCCAGACACCGTAGTCGCCGCCGCCGTAATAGAAGTAGAAGCGACCCAGCCATGTGTCACGGTCTACCCAGTAATTCCAGCCGTATGCGCCGGGCTCGATGACATACACCATGTTGTCCAGCGTCAGGCAGTTGCCGTATTCGGCGTCGTAAAAATAATTGTCCGCGTAGCTGCCCCATTCCACCTCTGTGTTTCCAAACAGATGTGAAAAGTGATTGTTGAGGCTTTCCGCCCAGAACTCAATGAAAATATCCTCCGTTTGGTTCGGATGATATAAATCATCGGGGTCACAGAGCACATAGTTGTTCCAGACGATATGGGTAATATCATTATTTGTATTGCCGTCATACGGCGTGTAGGCGGCAATGTCGCAGTACCACAGGTTGTCAACGCCCGGCTCCTCCATTTTGTCCGCCTTGTAGCCGGGCCAGTTGCCGTGGGAGTTATCCATGGTATCGAGGGCGCTCGGCGCATCGATGCCTGTCCACCAATAAATGCCCACGACATTGTCTGTGTGCGCTTGCGTGTACTCGTTCAGCCACGCGCCGGGCATGGCGAACATCACGCGCTGGGTTTGCAGCCCGGCAGGGGGCGTGTAGGTGTTTAACATGCCGGGCGTCATCGCCGAAGCGCCTGCCGTGCCCACACACAGCACCGCCGCCAAAATCGCGGCAGTCAGTATAACGGATAGTGCTTTTTTCATAAAAGTTCCTCCTTGTAAGAATCATACGGTGATATGCCTTCTTAGTCTACATTATAGCATACCGGAACAGGGTGATTGGTGGACAAGTTGTCCCAAATTATCAAAAAGCTGCACAAATTTTTGTGTATTTCTTTGTGTACAACACACAAAGCGCCGCGGCTGCACCCCGTCCTGTTTTTTCTGTTGCAACATACCGCGCGATGTGTTATCATATACTATATAATAATAGTATACACCAAAACCGGAGGGGGCTGTTTGGATGAACAGACAAAAAGTAATTATCCGCACGGGCATTATCGGTATCCTTGCCAATGTGTTTCTGGCAGGCTTTAAGGCGGCGGTCGGACTGATTTCCGGCTCGATCGCCGTCACGCTGGACGCCGTCAACAATCTCAGCGACGCGCTCAGCTCGGTGATCACGATCGTCAGCGCCAAATTAGCAGGCAAACGTCCCGACAAAAAGCATCCCTACGGCCACGGCAGGATCGAATATCTCAGCGCGGTGACGATCGCGGTGATCGTGCTGTACGCCGGCATCACGTCGCTGGTGGAATCCGTCAAAAAAATCATCCATCCCGAAGCCGCCGACTACAGCGCCGCGGCGCTGATCATCATCGCGGTGGCGGTCGTGGTGAAGATCGTGCTGGGCATCTACGTCAAAAAAACAGGCGAACAGGTCAACTCCGACTCGCTGGTGGCGTCGGGCAAGGACGCGCTGCTCGACTCCGTTATTTCCGCGTCCACGCTGGTGGCGGCGGCGATCTACCTGATTTGGGGCGTCAGCCTGGAGGCGTGGCTGGCGGCGCTCATCTCGCTGGTGATCATCAAATCGGGCATCGACATGCTGCGCGAGGGCCTTTCGCTGATTTTGGGCGAGCGCGTGGAAAGCGAGGTGTCGGCGCAGATCCGCGAAGCCATCCACAGCTTCCCCGCCGTTTTGGGCGTATATGATCTGATTTTGCACAACTACGGTCCCGAATATATGCTCGGCTCGGTGCATATCGAGGTGGACGAACACATGACCGCCAAGGAGCTTGACGTTTTGGAGCGGCAAATCGCCGAAAAGGTGTACGCCGAAACCGGTGTGGGGATGGCGGGCATCGGCATCTACGCGCGCGTGTCCGACAATGCTTTTTCCAGGCAGGTGTACGCCGATCTGCGCGACATCACCGCCGCATATCCCAGCGTTTTGCAGATGCACGGCTTCACCGCCGACCGCGAAACAAAGCAGATCCGCTTTGATTTGGTGATGGATTACGACGAAAAGAAGCGTGAGCAGATTTTCCAAGATATTGTGGTAAAAATCAGCGAAAAATATCCCGACTACAACATATACCCCGTTTTGGACGCGGACATCACCGACATTTGATCCTGTGCGGCGTTTATCATTCCCACGAAGCAAAAAAATGCTTGACTAATGGGAAAAATTACGATATAATGCTATATTGCAAGGTTATATTTGAAGGGAGGTTTTCAAGCATGTTGAGAACATTTCAGCCTAAGAAGCTGCACAGAAAAAAAGAGCACGGCTTCAGAAAAAGAATGGCTACCGCAAACGGCAGAAAAGTTTTGGCGAGAAGAAGAGCGAAAGGCAGAAAAAGGTTGTCTTACTAATGCCCGGCACCGTGTAAAGCCTGCGTGATTTATACGGTGTCCGGCAAAAAGACCACTTTTCATGTGGTCTTTTTTATGTTCGCTTTCCTTTGTGTGAAAAACCTGAGGGTTTATCGATGAGTAAATACATCACAGTTAAGGAAAACAGAGAGTTTTCTCTGGCATATCGCCGCGGAAAATCCTGCGTCAGCCCTGTTTTGGTCACCTATGCGCTCAAGGTCAAAGGCAACACCCTGCGCTATGGCATCACCACCGGCAAAAAGGTCGGCAATGCCGTCAAACGCTCGCGTGCGCGCCGTGTGATCCGGGCTTCGTATTATCAGCTGTTTGACCGCATCAAGCCCGGTTATATCATCATTTTTGTGGCACGGGGCAAAACGCCCCATGTCAAGTCGCAGGTCGTTTGCAAAGCGATGCGGCAGCATTTGACAACCCTGGGAGTGCTGTCTGTGCGCAACGAGGTAAATGCAAATGAAACACATTCTGCTGGCACTCATTAAATTCTACAGGTCCGCCGTTTCCCCGCACACGGCGCCGCACTGCAAGTATATCCCCACCTGCTCGCAATATGGGCTGGAGGCGATCGAGCGGTTTGGTGCATTTAAGGGCACGGCGCTTACCGTGTGGCGCATTTTGCGCTGTAATCCTTTTTCCAGGGGCGGGTACGACCCCGTTCCCGAAAAAACCGAAAAACGGAAAAGGAAGTAAAAATGAAGAGGTAAAAGTATGCAAATTTTCGGTTACATCGGTTGGCTGCTCGGCTATATCCTTTGGGGCGCTTTCTTTGTTTTCAAAAATTTCGGCATCGCTATCATCGTCTTTACGATCATCGTGAAAGCCGCCCTGTTCCCGTTCAGTCTAAAGCAGCAAAAATCCATGGCGGGCAGCGCCCGCATGGCGAAAAAACAGCAGGAGCTGCGTGAAAAGTACGGCAACAACCGTCAAAAGCTGCAGGAGGAAATGAACAAGCTCTATGAAAAAGAGGGCGTCAAACCCATGGGCGGCTGTCTGACCACCATCATCCCCATGATCATCCTGCTCGGCATTTTTTATGCGGTGGCTTATCCCCTGACCAACACGCTGCACATCGACGGCGCCAAGGTCACCGAGGCGCTCACGCTTGCCAACTCCATTCCCGGCTACACCCACACCGTTGGCAACGCCACGTATCAGGAGGTTTCGCTGCTGCGCATTTTCCCGCAGATCCAAGGCTATTTGACCGATATTTTCTCCGCAGGTGAAATAGCGAGCATCAACGAATTTGCCGGCGGCTTCAACCTTTTCGGCATTGTCGATCTGCTTGCCGTTCCCAGCCAATTCGGTTTTTGGTCGTGGTACCTGTTGTTCCCGGTGCTCTGCTTTGTTTCCAACGTCGGCTCGTCCTTTATCATGCAAAAGATGAACAGCCAAAACCAGGCAATGCAGCAGCAGGGCTGTATGAAAGCCGTCATTTACCTTCTTCCGCTGTTTTCGGCATGGATCGCCTTCAACGTTCCGGCGGCAATGTCGTTCTACTGGATCATTTCCGCACTGCTTAGCTTGGTGCAGTCCATCATTATCAGCAAGGTATTCAGCCCGGCGCACATGACTGCCAACGCCGAGGCACGGCACGCCGCGCTTATGTTTGAACAGGAAGCACGCATCCAAGCCGTTTATGCCCCCCGCAAAACCGCGCACAACGATGCTTCCGGCGCAGCCAGGAAGAAAAAGAAAAAGTAAAAAAGCAGTCAACGTTTTGCTTAAATACGTGAAAACAGGAGTATAACATGATTAGAGAAACCATTTGTGAGGGCTCCGACGTAGAGGAAGCCCTCGAAAAAGCAAAAGCTGCACTCGGTGTCGAAGATACCGACGATTATGATTTTGAAGTCATTCAACGCGAAGAAAAGAAAATATTCGGTCTGTTTGGCGGACGTCCCGCCAAGGTCAGAGCCTTTATAGACATCCCCGAGCCGGTCGCAAAGCCCGTAAAACCGGCAAAACCGGCAAAACCCGCCAAGGCTGCCAAGCCTGCGCAGCCGAAGCCGCCTGTCAAGGCGCCTGCTAAGGCAAAGGAAGAAAAGCCCGCTGCGGAAGCGGCAGCTCCTGCCGCAGAAACGCCTGCTGCCGAGCAGCCGGCGGCGCCCAAGCCGACGGTCACGCCCGAGGAGCTGGCGGCAGCCAAGGAAAAAACCGAGCGGTTTATCCGCGAGATACTGGACAAAATGGGACTTGCCGACATCGCGGTGGAATGTACCGCCGAGGGCGACGCCATTGATTTCAACCTCTCCGGCGAGGAAGAGGGCTTTGTCATCGGCAGACGCGGCGAAACACTCGACGCCCTGCAATATCTGGCAAGCCTGGTCGCCAACCACACCGCCGAGGGCTATATCAAGGTTTCGGTCAACGTGGGCAACTACCGCGACAAGCGCGAAAAAACCCTGGAGATCCTCGGCAGAAAGCTGGCGTTCAAGGCGATCAAAACCGGCAGAAGGCAAAGCCTGGAGCCGATGAATCCCTATGAAAGACGCATCATCCACACTGCCGTGCAAAAGGTCAACGGCGCCGTTTCGTGGAGCGAGGGTGAAAACACCATGCGTCACGTGGTCATCGGCCCCGATCCCAAAGCCAAAAACAACCGTCGCGGCGGCTACAACCGCAAAGGCGGCAAACGCGGCGGCTATAACAAAAACCGCAACAACAATCGTCCTGCTCCCAACCCCGACAGAGTTCCGCTCAACGAAGGCGATGCAACGGGTCTTTACGGCAGAATCGACAAGTAAGCAAGGAGCTGCCTTTTCAGGCAGCTCTTATTTGTATTTTTCGGAGGAATAACGCATGAGGGATTCCCAAACCATCGCCGCCGTCAGCACCGCGCAGGGCGAAGGCGGCGTCGGCGTGATCCGCATTTCGGGCGACAACGCCATTACCATTGCCGACAGGGTGTTTCGCCATATCCACGGCAAACGCCTCACCGAACTGCGCGGCTACGCCGCCGCCTACGGCAGCATCGTCTGTCACGGTGAAAAGCTGGACGAAGCGGTGGCGCTGGTATTTCGCGCACCGCACAGCTACACCGGCGAGGACGTGGTGGAGCTGTCGTGTCACGGCGGCGTGTACATCACCGGGCAGGTGCTGCGCGCGGTTTTTGAAGCAGGCGCCGTTCCTGCGCAGGCAGGCGAGTTTACCAAACGCGCGTTTTTAAACGGCAAGATCGACCTCACCGAAGCCGAGGCGGTCATCGACATCATCAGCGCCAAAAACCGCAGCGCCGTGCGCGCCGCGCTGTCTGTCCGGGAGGGCGCGCTGCGCAGGCGCATCACCAAGGTAAAGGACGATCTGCTCTCCCTTGCCGCCCACCTGTCCGCTTGGGCGGATTATCCCGAGGAGGATATCAGCGAGGTCACGGACGACATGATCTTCGACGTTTGCCGCGCTGCCGAAACGGAGCTGGAACAGCTGCTCGGCACCTATGACAGCGGACAGGCGGTAAAGCAGGGCATTGACACGGTGATCGCCGGCAGACCGAACGTCGGCAAAAGCACCCTCATGAACTTGCTGTCGGGCACCGAAAAAAGCATCGTCACCGCGATTCCGGGCACCACGCGCGACGTGGTGGAGGACACGGTGGTGGCAGGCGACGTGATCCTGCGTTTAAGCGACACCGCCGGGCTGCGCGACACCGACGACACCGTGGAAAAAATCGGCGTTGACCGCGCCAAACAGCGCCTGGAACAGTGCGGCTTACTGCTGGCGGTGTTCGACAACAGCTGCGCACTGGAAGCATTTGACCATCTACTGCTGGACGCCGCGCAAAACGTGGACGCCATTGCGATCATCAACAAAACCGATTTACCTAACCAATTAGATATCAACAAGATAGAATCATCTTTTAACAATATAGTATACATATCAGCGGTCAACGGCGAGGGAAAAGACGCCTTGATCCGCGCCATAGCTGCCGTAGCAGGCACCGACAGGTTAAATCCCAGCGAAGGTATTCTTGCCAACGAACGCCAGCGCGCCAATGTAGCGGCGGCGTTACAGTCTGTCAGGGAAGCAACTGCTGCCCTGCAAGCGGGCTTGACCTACGACGCCGTCACCGTCACCTTAGAGGACGCCATCACGGAGCTGTTGGAAATGACCGGCGAAAAAACAAGCGACGAAGTCCTCGACCGCGTTTTCCACAACTTCTGCGTCGGCAAATAAAAAACGTGACGTTTTATCCACGGCGCCTATTCATGCGTTTATATATTAGGAAAGCTTCTGCAACGGCGCGTCTGACGTTTTTGCTTCCGGCAGTTGCAGCCGCTCCTTTAAATGCTTTAGCTTCCCTGTCCCGGACGACCCTACGAAGCCAAAGAAAACAGGAACATAACCTTATCTGCGTAGTGACAGCCGTGTGGCTGTCAATCCTGCCGCCGTGCGGCAGGAAAGGGCAACCGCAAGGGTTGCCCCTACGAAATACACAACAACGTTTTCCGTACTGCCGAATTGACAGCCATCGCGGCTGTCAATTCCTGCCGCCGTGCGGCAGGAAAGGGAGACCGCAAGGGTCTCCCCTACGAAATAAACATCAACGTTTCCCGTACTGTCGTAGTGACAACCCTCGCGGCTGTCAATCCTGCCGCCGTGCGGCAGGAAAGGGAGACCGCGAGGGTCTCCC
>CAMKOU010000025.1 GCA_946414505.1 uncultured Clostridia bacterium
CAGGCACATAACCGTCTATACTTTCGGTTATGTGCCTGTCTGTTTTTTTGGGGGGGCTTTTTTCACAGCCCCTTTGAAGGAAGTAAATTCAATTTACAAACAATCCTGAAACACGTTTTTTCCGTAACGGGTTCGCAGCGTGCTCAAATCGTAGGGCGTCGCCTGATACACGAAATAGTTGAGCCAGTTGGTGTACAGCAGCGTGGCGTTGCTGCGCCACACCATGGGCGGCGTCAGCGACGCGTCATCGTTCGGAAAATAGTGGTACGGCACCTGAATGTCCAAGCCGCGGCTAAGGTCGCGGAAATACTCGTTGGCAAGGGTTTCGCGGTCGTATTCTGCGTGACCGGTGATGAACACATGCCGCCCCGAGCGGTTGCAGATCACCGACGGTCCTGCCATTTCGGAATTTGCCAGGATCTCCAATCCCATCTGCCGGCGGATGTCCTCTTCACGCACGCCCGTATAGCGCGAATGCGGGATTTGGAAGGTATCGTCAAAGCCGCGCATCAGCGGATGCTTGGGCTTGAGCACCTTGTGCGTATAAATGCCGCTGAGCTTTTGGTCGAACTGATATTTTTGAATGCCGTAGTGATGATACAGCCCTGCCTGTGCGCCCCAGCAGATGTGGAAGGTGGAGTAGACGTTGTCATCCGCCCAGTCCATAATTTCGCACAGCTCGCCCCAGTAGTCCACCTCTTCAAACGGGATCTGCTCCACAGGTGCGCCCGTGATGATCAAGCCGTCAAAGTTGTCATTTTTCACCTGGTCAAAGGTTTTGTAAAAGGTGGTCAGATGGTGCGGTGAGGTGTTTTTGGAGGTGTGCGACGCCATTTGCAGCAGTTCGATATCCACCTGCAGCGGGCTGTTGCCCAGCAGGCGCAGCAGCTGGGTTTCGGTGGCAATTTTCGTGGGCATCAGGTTGAGGATCAGTATCTTCAGCGGACGTATGTCCTGCTTTAGTGCGACCTCGTTGGGCATGACAAAGATATTTTCACTTTCCAGCACCTTGATGGCAGGCAAATTGCTTTGTACTTTTATCGGCATACTATCACCTCTTTTTCGTGTTTTGAGCGGAGTGTCGGTATACGGAAAACGGACTGTTCACCCTCCCGGGCGAGTCATGCTCCTGCTGACGACTGACGACTGACTGTTGACGACCGGCAGCTGCATCAATACTGTTTTCCCCAGAACACCATATGCTTGGCAGGCTTGCCGCAGCACACACAGGTGTCGGCAAGGTGTTCCTCCTCAAAGGGGATGCAGCGGCTTTTCACGCCGCCGGTTTCGTCCTTGATTCTTTCCTCGCACGCTGTTTCGCCGCACCACATCGCCTTGATAAAGCCGGGCTTGTTGGCGGCGGTGTCGAGGAATTCCTCATAGGTCGCAGCGGTATAGGTTTTTTGCTTGGTGTTTTCGAGCGCGCGGTCATACATATCGTTGTGAATGGTCACGAGCAGCTTTTCGATATAGTCGGTAAGGGTGTCGAGCGGCACGAACGCCTTTTCACGGGTATCGCGGCGCACGACGACGCACTGTCCCTTTTTGATATCCTTGGGACCGATCTCCACGCGGACGGGCACGCCCTTCATTTCATATTCGGCAAACTTCCAGCCGGGCGCGTGGTCGGAATCGTCGAGCTTGACGCGGAATTTGGCTTGCAGCGCGGCTTTCAGCGCGTTTGCCTTATCGAGCACGCCCTCCTTGTGCTGGGCGATCGGGATAACGGCGACCTGAATGGGCGCGATGCGCGGCGGCAGTACCAAGCCGTCGTCGTCGCTGTGCACCATGATCAGCGCACCGATCATACGCGTGGAGGTGCCCCATGAGGTTTGGTGCGGATAATGCAGCTTGTTGTCCTTGCCGGCATAGGTGATGCCGAAGCTTTTGGCAAAGCCGTCGCCGAAATAGTGCGACGTGCCGCCCTGCAAAGCAACGCCGTTGTGCATCATCGGTTCGATGGTATAGGTCGCCTCGGCGCCCGCGAATTTTTCCTTTTCGGTTTTTTGACCGATCACGGCGGGGATGGCGAGGGTCTCCTTATAAAAATCATTGTACACATGCAGCATACGCAGGGTTTCCTCCTGCGCCTCCTCCGCGGTGGCGTGCATGGTGTGGCCCTCCTGCCACAAAAACTCGGAGGTGCGCAGGAACGGACGGGTGGTTTTTTCCCAGCGAACCACGCTGCACCACTGATTGTAGAGCTTGGGCAGATCGCGGTAGGTTTTGATGACCTTTTTGTAGTGGTCGCAGAACAGGGTTTCGGAGGTGGGACGCACCGCCAAACGCTCGGTCAGCTTTTCCTGACCGCCGATGGTGACCCACGCGCACTCCGGGGCAAAGCCCTCGACGTGATCCTTTTCCTTTTGCAGCAGGCTTTCCGGGATGAACATCGGCATATACACGTTTTCGTGACCGGTTTCCTTAAAGCGTCTGTCCATGTCCGCCTGCATCAGCTCCCAAATAGCGTAGCCGTAGGGACGGATGACCATGCAGCCCTTCACGCCCGAATAATCCACCAGCTCCGCTTTTTTGACGATATCGGTGTACCACTTTGCAAAATCCACGTCGCGGCTCGTGATAGCCTCGACCATTTTTTTATTGTCCGCCATATTGTGACCTCCGTTGGGGTAGTTGATTTTTCGTATAACATTTCTATTATAGCGCATTTTAGATAATTTGCAAGCCCTATTTTATGTCAGAAATAAAACTTTCAAAAAAACAAGGCGGTTGGTGACCGCCCTGTAAAATGCTTGCTTTGTTTATTTTTTACCCTTTTGCGAATTGAGAATGTTGGCGCGGGTTTTTTTGACCTCGGTAAGCTGAGAGGTCAGGCTTTCCTCGGTCTGCTTCATCACACCGTCCACATAAGCGTTGGTCGCCTTGCGGATCTCGAGCGATTTTTGCTTGGCGTCCTCGATAATCTCACGCGCCTTTGCCTGTGCCTCGCGGACAATCTCGTTCTGGTTGAGCATGATCTTTCTGCGCTCCTCGGCAGCGCGAATGATGTTTTCGCTTTCGCGGTTGGCCTCGCCGAGAATTTGCTTTCTGTCCGCGACAATATTCTTCGCCTGTCTTACCTCTGCGGGCATGGCATCCTGGATCTGGTCGATGATGTCATACACCTCATCGCTGTTGACCAGCACCTTGCCGCCCGAAAAAGGCATGGCTTTTGCATCGTTTACTAAATCCTGCAACTGGAGGATTAAATCGTCGACTTTCATTGTTATCCACTCCTGTGTTTGTTTTCCTTATTATTTGTTATGTTAACCTCTTTGAGGTGTCATTTTCTTAGCTTTGCCACAATAATATCATGCACGCAAGCAGGTACAAAGTTGCTGATATCGCCGCCCATCGAGCCGATCTCACGCACCATGCTGGAGCTGAGAAAGGTGGAGTCCGCATCGGCGGTTAGGAAAATGGTTTCCAGCCCCGGGTTGAGCTTTTTGTTAGCCATCGCCATTTGAAACTCGTATTCAAAATCGGACACCGCGCGCAATCCCTTGACGATGGTGCTGATGCCGCAGTTTTTACAGTATTCGGCAAGCAAGCCCTCAAAGCTGACGATTTCCACATTGGGAAGCGCCGCCGTAGCTGCTTTTAGCAGCGCAATGCGCTCTTCGGTGGAGAAGGTAGGCGTTTTGGAAGCATTGACCAACACGGCAACGGCTACCTTGTCGAACATTTTGGACGCGCGTGTGATGATATCCAAATGCCCGCGTGTGACGGGATCGAAGCTGCCCGGACAAATGACTGTATTGCTCATGCTAAAAAATCCTTGTGTTTAAATGTTGAGATTTTGATTTTACCGTAGCGGTAAACCCGGTCAAGCATAAAATCGCCGTACTGCGGTTCGATGGCTTCCTCCAAAGGATTTTCCGCGATGATGATGCCCGTGTCGTTCATGCAGCCCGTCACGGCAGGGAGCGCCTGTTGGAGCAGTCCCGTGCGGTAGGGCGGATCGAGAAAGGCAATGTCGATTTTTGCGGCGTTCACGGTTAAAAAGCTGCGAAAATCGGTTTGGAACACCTTGGCATTTTCCTCCAGCCGGGTGGTTTTCAGATTGCGCCGCACGGTGTCCGCGGCTTTTTTGGCGCTGTCCACAAAAATCGCCTGTTTCGCGCCGCGGCTGAGCGCCTCGATGCCCATCTGTCCCGAACCGGCAAACAGGTCTAAAAATACCCTGCCCTCGGTTTGAAACTGAATGATGGAAAATACCGCTTCTTTTATTCTGTCGGTGGTGGGGCGGACGTCCTCCCCTTCCAGGGTTTCGAGCCGTCTGCCGCGCGCCGCGCCTGTAATCACTCGCATAATTTTTCCTCACTAATATGATGATTATAGCATAGTCAACCTATTTTGACAAGGCTAATTTTCCGATAATTTGATAAATTTGCGGTTTTTTCGCAAAAAAGAGACACATTTATCCATCGCTTCCGGCGGCTTCGTCCGCGTGAAAATAGCGGTAAACCGCATGGGCGCTGTCCTTTGTCATTTTGGGAGCCGCTTCCAGCTCCGCCAGATCCGCCTTTGAAATATTGTCTATCGTGCGAAAATATTTGAGCAGCGCCTTTGCCCTGACCTCGCCCACGCCCTTGATTTGCGTCAGCGAACTGCGGAAGGTCGCATTTTTGCGCCGCGTGTGGTGATAGCCGATGGCAAAGCGGTGCACCTCGTCCTGCATTTTGCTGAGAAAGGCAAACAGCTCGCGTTTGGCGCTGATGGCGATCTCGCCGCCGTCGCCCGTGACGGCGCGGGTGCGGTGCCGGTCGTCCTTGACCAGGCCGAACAGCGGCACGTGAATGTCCATGCGGTCAAACACCGCGCGCACGGCGGCCACCTGTCCCCTGCCGCCGTCGAGCAAAATCAAGTCGGGCAGCTTGCCGAAGCCCTCGTCCGACGGTTCGGCGCTGTCATATTCCTCAAAGCGCCGCGTCAGGGTTTCCGCCATGGAAGCGTAGTCATCCTGTCCGTCAAAGCCCTTGATCTTAAATTTGCGGTAGGCGCTTTTCAGCGGTCTGCCGTTTTTGTACACGACCATGCCGGCGACGTTTTCGGTGCCGGCGAGGTGGGAGATATCGTAGCACTCGATGTACGCCGGCAGCGCGTCGAGCCCCAGCGTTTGGCGCAATTCTTCGAGCACGCCGAACTCGCGCACCGTGGCGCCCTTTTGCTGGGCAAGCGCTTCGGCGGCGTTGGCGCGGCACATGGCGACCAGCTGCGCCTGCTCGCCGCGCTGCGGCACGGTGACGGTGACCTTGCTGCCGCGCTTTTCGGACAGCCACCGCGCCACGTCGTCGAGCCCGTCGAAGGCGCTGTCGAGCGCGATGTTTTTGGGGACGCCGGTGCGCAGGGTGTAGTAGCTGAGGAGAAATTCCTCGGTATCGCGGGCGCTGTCGCCGCTGTCAAAAACAAAGCTTTCGCGGTCAAACAGCCTGCCGCCCTCAAAGCGGAACACCTGAAAACAGGTTTTGCCGTCGTTTTGAAAGGACGCGATCACGTCCTCATCGAGCACCTTGTTGGCGACGACCTTCTGTTTGTCACCCATCTTTTTAACGGCGGCGATTTTGTCGCGGATGCGTGCCGCGCGCTCAAATTCCAAATTTTCCGCCGCCTCCTCCATTTGCGCCGTCAGCTGTTTGACGGAATTGGATGAACCGCCCTTTAAGAAATCGAGCGCCTGCTGCAGGCTTTCGCGGTAATCATCGAGCCGGACTTTTCCGGTGCACGGCGCCATGCACTGCTTGATATGGTAGTTTAAGCAAGGCCGCGCCTTGCGAAAATCGCGCGGAAACTGACGGTTGCAGGTGGGCAGCTGAAAAATTTTGTTGGCTTCATCCACCGCACTTTTGACATAGTAGCTGTTGTTATACGGTCCGATATACGTTGCGCCGTCGTCCGCCTTTTGCAGCACATAGCTGAGCTTGCCCCAGTCGCCGGGGCTGACGCGGATATAGCTGTAGCCCTTGTCGTCCTTGAGCAGGATATTATATTTCGGGGTGTGCTGCTTGATGAGGCTGCACTCGAGGATCAGCGCCTCGAACTCGCTGTCGGTGATGATATACTCAAAATCGGCGACGTTGTCCACCATGCGGCGCACCTTTTCGGCATGATTGTTTTGCGAGCCGAAATACTGGCTGACACGGTTTTTCAGCGCTTTTGCCTTGCCGATGTAGATGATGCCGCCGTCGGCGCCGTGCATGATATACACGCCCGGCAGCAAGGGCAGCGCCATCGCCTTTTTGCGCAGTGCGCTCATGTTTGGATTCACAGCCTCACCGTCCTTCCCATAAAGAAAAACCGGGCGGATTACTCCGCCCGTGACACGTTGCTATATAAATTACTCCACAAAGCCGGACTCTACCAGAGCAGCAAGACCCTCCACCGCATCGGTTTCGTCTGCGCCGTCGGCGATGATCTTGATGGTAGTTCCACCGATGATGCCCAAGGACAACACGCCCAAAAGACTTTTTGCGTTGACGCGGCGCTCTTCCTTTTCTACCCAAATCGTCGCCTTGTACTCATTCGCCTTCTGAATGAAGAATGTCGCGGGACGCGCATGCAGGCCTGCTTTGTTTTGAACTAATACTTCCTTTACATACATGTGTAATACCCTCTTCTCTATCAAAGATAAAATGAATATTGTTTAACCTCTTTAACATTATAATCATTTTTTGCTGCAAGGTCAATACGCTAAATTATTTTCGTGTGAATACTCACCCGACGTAGAAAAAAACGTCCGATTATTGTGCAACTTTACAATTAAATCGGTCGAATTATCTGTATATCGTTTCACATATCGCAATTTTTTACAGCAATTTTGACGATTTCAATAAATCCGGCCGCTTTTGTGCCGTCACCTCGCGCGCTTTTTCGCGCCGCCATTTTTCGATGTTTTGATGGTGACCGCTGAGCAGCACCTCGGGCACCGCCATGCCGCGCCACTCGGCGGGCTTGGTGTATTGAGGGTATTCGAGCAAGCCGCCCCAGTGACTTTCCTCGGTGAAGCATTCGTTGTTTGTCAGCACGCCCGGCACCATGCGGCACAGCGCGTCGGTGAGCACCATCGCCGGCAGCTCGCCGCCCGTGAGCACATAGTCGCCGATGGAGATCTCCTCGTCGATCAAGCTGTCGAGCACGCGCTGGTCAACGCCTTCATAATGGCCGCAGAGGATGCACGCGTTGTCGATGTCCGCCAGCTCACGCAGCCGCTGCTGGTGCAGGGTCTTGCCCTGCGGCGACATATAAATAAAGTGCGGGCGCGTGCCGGTTTCCGCACAGATCGCTTCAAAGCACAGGGCGATCGGCTCCGCCTTCATCAGCATACCCATGCCGCCGCCGTAGGGGGTGTCGTCCACGCGGCGGTGCTTGTCAAAGGCAAAGTCGCGCAGCTGGTGGGTGTGGATCTCCACCGCGCCGCTTTTTTGCGCCCTGCCGATGATGCTGTCGCCCAAAACAGGCGCGAACATGTCGGGAAACAGGGTGATGATATCAATCCGCATCGTCGAAAATTCCTTTCATCGGCGTAATGCGCACCACGCCTTTTTCGGTGTCGATGTCGCGCACCACCTCGTCGATCACGGGCGCGAGATAGGTTTTGCCGTCGCGCGTGATCTCATACACGTCGTTGGCGCCGGTGCGCAGGACGTCGGTGAGCGTGCCGTAGAATACGTCCGTGTCGAAGTCGCGCACCTCGCTGCCGAGCAGATCCTGCACAAAATGCACGCCCTTGTCCAGCCGGACGTCGTCGCGGTCGATGTAGACGATCTTCCCGCGCAGCCGCTCGGCGTCCTCGATGGTGTCCACGCCCTCGATCTTGCACAGGGTGATATTTTTGTGCGGACGGGACTTCACCTTGATTTTCGTTTCGCCCTTTTCGTCGAGATACAGCGTATGAAAGGCGGCCAAAAACGCGGGCGAATCCGCCCACGGGTCGATGCGCACCTCGCCGCGGATACCGTGGGTGCCGACGATTTTGCCGCTGTCTAAGAATTGTTTTTTCATGGGAGCGTTCTCCTTTCCTCAGCGTCAATTGCGCATTACGCATTACGCATTTATTTCAGCTCCACGATCGTCACGCCGTCCTCGCCCTCGCCGAAGGTGCCGAGGCGCTGGGACTTGACCGCCTTGTGGTGACGGAGGTGTTGGTTGATCTCGCGGCGGAGAACGCCGGTCCCCTTGCCGTGGATGATGGTGATTTTGCCGACGCCCGAGAGCACCGCGTTGTCGATCGCCTTGTCCACGATGCCGAGGGCTTCGATGGCGGTCTGACCGCGCACGTCGATCTCGGTCTGCGGCCGCACATCCATACGGCTGGGCACGCTGCGCGTGGCGGCAAACTTGGGCACATTGGGCTTGGTTTTGGATTTGAGCAGGCGCAGATTCTTGATGTCAACGCGCATTTTGATCATGCCTGCCTGCACCAGCACAACGCCGTCCTTGTTCGGCGGCGCCATGACCGTGGCGTTTTTGTCAATATCATAGACAAGCACCTCGTCGCCCACCTTGAGCGGACGCGGCAGCTTGTATTCCTCGTCGGGTGTGTTTTTGAGCTTGACGGGGTCGGCGTGCGCCTCCATTTTGTCGATGTCGCGCCGCAGCTTGGAACGGCTCTCGGCGGACAGCTCCTTTTCCCTGCGCGCCTTTTCCAGCTCCTCCACCAGGGCGTTTGCCTGTGCACGCGTGCGCGAGATGATCCGCTGCGCTTCCTGACGCGCGCGCTCTATCTCGCGTTCCGCGTCCGCCTTGGCGCGTTTCAGCTCGTTCTCCGCCTTTTGCTTTTCGGTGTTCGCCTGCGCCGTCAGACGGTTGGCGTTCTCCACCTGCTTTTCAAGGCTCTGGCGCTGCTTTTCGAGCTTTTCCACCACGTCCTCAAACTGCCTGTTTTCGGAGGAGACAAGCTGCTGGGCACGCTCCACGACCTCGCTGTCCATGCCGAGACGCTTGGAGATGGCAAACGCGTTGCTCTTGCCCGGAACGCCTATCAGCAGCCGGTAGGTCGGCTTGAGCGTCGCCACGTCAAACTCACAGCTGCCGTTTTCGACGCCCTCGGTGCGCAGGGCAAATTCCTTTAGCTCCGCATAGTGTGTGGTGGAGGCGATCTTGGCGTGACGGTCGCGCAGCTTTTCGAGGATCGCGATCGCCAGCGCGGCGCCCTCGACCGGGTCGGTGCCGGCGCCCAGCTCGTCTATCAGGCAGAGCGAGCCGGCGTTGGCAAGCTTCATGATGCGGATAATATTCGTCATGTGCGCCGAGAAGGTGGACAGCGACTGCTCAATGCTCTGCTCGTCGCCGATGTCCACCAGCACGCGGCGAAAAATACTCAGCTCGCTGTTGTCGGCGCAGGGCACCAGCAGACCGCACATCGCCATCAGCGTCAGCAGTCCCAGCGTTTTCAGGGTGACGGTCTTGCCGCCCGTGTTCGGGCCGGTGATGACGAGCGTGTCAAAATCCTTTCCCAAGCGGATGTCGATCGGCACCACGCGCTCCTTGGGGATCAGCGGATGGCGCGCCTGTTTGAGATTCACCACGCCGCGGTCGTTGAGCACGGGCATGGTGGCACGCATGGAATAGGCTAAGTCCGCCTTGGCAAAAATGAGATTGAGCTGCGTTAAATTGTCGTAGCTGCGGATGATCGTGTCGGCAAAGTCGCCCGCATTGGCGGACAGCTCGAAGAGGATGCGCTCGATCTCCTCCTCCTCCTTGCCCTTGAGCAGCTTGATGTCGTTGTTCGCCTGCACCACGCCCATCGGCTCGATAAACACCGTCTGGCCGCTGGCGGAGGTGTCATGCACCAGCCCCGGCACATTGTTGCGGCATTCGGCGCGGACAGGCACCACATATCTGCCGTCGCGCTGGGTGACGATCGCATCCTGCAAATACTTTATGTACTTGCTGCTGTGGACGATTTTGTCGAGCGTTTCGCGCGCCTTGGAAGAAGCGGTGCGGATCTTGCGGCGGATATCGGACAAGGTGCTGCTCGCCTTGTCGGAGATCTCGTCCTCGCTGAGGATGGCGGAGGTGATTTTTTCCTCGAGATATTTATTCGAAATTAAGCCGCTGAAAAACGTGTCGAGCGTGGTTTCCACCGAGGCGCAGCGCGACTGCCACTCCTTGACGGTACGGATAACATGCAGTGTGGCAGCGATTTTGAGCAGTTCGCCCGCCGTGAGGCAGCCGCCTGCCTGCGCGCGCCGCAAATTGCCGGCGCAGTTGGTCGCGCCGCCAAAGGAGGGCGCGCCAAAGCGACCGCTGAGCGCCACTGCATCATCGGTCTGCTGCAGCAACAGGCGCACCTTGTTGATATCGGTTTGCGGCTCCAGCGACAGCGCCAGCTCCCTGGCGCCCGACAGCGAGGTTTGCGCCGCAAGCTTTTCCAGAATTTTGTCGAGTTCTAAAATAGTATAATGTCTGTTCATGATTCACTGATCGCCTTATAAAACTGAAGTGTTTTAAAGTCCTTTTCAAATCTATATTGTACATACGTTTCGCTCGCGCGGTTGAGCTGCACCAAGCCCTCGTCGGACAGGGCAAACGAAAACAGCTTGTTGTCGTCGGCATATACCGTGTGCCGCAGCGCCGTGAGCGCCGCTTCGCTGAGCAGCACCGCGCCGTCCGCCGGGCTGCCGCAGCGGTCGCAGGCGATCTCGCCCGTGCCGGGGTAAAAATACATGGCAGGTGCGGCGTACACCCCGCAGGTGCGGCACATCACCAAATCGGGCAGATACCCCGCCATCGCCGCCAGCCGCATTTCCACGCAGGGCTTGACCAACGCCGCTGCGCGTTTGTTTTCGTCGAGCAAATACAGGGCGTTTAGCAACAGGCTGAGATATTTGTCCGCGGCGCGGTCGCGCGGACAAATCGTCATGGCAAGCTCGCAAAAATACTGCGCCAAGCACATTTTCGGCATGTCCTGCCGCAGCTTGGAAAAGATGCGCAGCGTGCGCATGTCGCCCACCGAATAGCCGCTGCGTCCCTCGTGAACGGTCAGCAGCGAATAGCTGAGCAGCGAAGCGGCGGCGCCCTTGCCGTTTTTCAGGCTTTTGGCGCCGCGCGCAAACGCCTTGATCACACCGTTGGTTTTGGTGAGAATGTGCACCAGCTTGTCCTGCTCACCGATATTCTGTTCCTTGAGGATCAAGCCCTCTGTGCGGAATTTCATGCGATTCCTCCCGTTTGACGGCTTCACCGCGCCGCCGCGCCGACTCCTGCTCGCGCTTAAAGGCGAGGTAGTCCAGCACGCTGCCGGAGCTTAAAAACAGCCGCCAGCGATTCCATTCGTCCATCACAACACCTCCAACGGATAGCGTTGCCGGAGGAACGGGGATTATGATTGTGAAATATTGGTATCAATCAAAATTGCGTTCGTCGTAGCCGAAGTTTTGCACGAGCTGTGCGCGGTTGCGCCAGTCCTCCTTGACCTTCACCCATGTTTGCAAAAACACCTTGCAGTCGAAAAAGCGCTCGATGTCCTGCCGCGCGTAGGTGCTGATTTTTTTCAGCATACTGCCGTTTTTGCCGATGATGATGCGCTTGTGGGTGTCGCGCTCACAAAAGATGGTGGCGTCGATGTCAAGAACGCCGTTTTCACGGGTTTTCATTTTTTCGATCAGCACCGCCGTACCGTGCGGGATTTCCTTGTCGCACAGCCGCAGGATCTTTTCGCGGATCAGCTCCGCCGCGATGACGCGCTCGGGCTGGTCGGTGAGGGTGTCGTCGTCGAAGAAATGGCCGCCCTCCGCCGCCTGCTTTTTTAATTCGTCGAGCAGCTCGTCCATGCCGCTGCCGTCCTGCGCGCTGACAGGCACGATCGCGTCAAAATCAAACAGCTGCGAATAGGCGAGGATTTGCCGCATGAGCACGTCCTTTTCCTTGAGCCTGTCGATTTTGTTGATCGCCAAAATCGCGGGCATACCGATGGATTTGAATTTATCTATCAAGTCCAGCTCGGTTTTACCCGGATCACGGTCGGCTTCGACCACCAGCAGGCAGCAGTCCACGCCGCCGACGCTTTCACTGACGGAGCGCACCATATATCTGCCAAGCGTATTTTTCGGCTTGTGCAAGCCCGGCGTGTCGAAAAAAACCAATTGATATTCGCCCTCGGTCAGCACGCCCGTAATACGGTTGCGCGTGGTTTGGGGCTTTGCGGACACGATGGCGATTTTTTGCCCCAGCAAACGGTTTAAAATGGAGCTTTTTCCGACATTGGGACGCCCCACAATGGCGATAAAAGCGGATTTGTCGTTTTGATTCATGTTCATTTCACCCTAAAAAGGGGACGGTAAGACGTCCCCTTGTATTTTTGACTCTATTATACTGTAAAAGGCGCCGAAAGTCAAACCTTGTCGACGATGTAGCTGGAGGAAGCCGGCAAGCCGAGCTGCTCCATGACAAGCTCCTCTTTTTCGCGCATATGCACCTTTTCAAGCTTTTCCACGTGGTCGTAGCCCAGCAGGTGCAGCACACTGTGGGCGGTGAGATAACCGATTTCGCGCTGGAAGCTGTGACCGTACAGCTCTGCCTGGTCGCGCGCTTTTTCGACGGAGATCACCACATCTCCCAAAATTTTGGCGCCGGTTTCCATGTCGATATCATACACACCGTTTTCGCCCATCGGGAACGACAGCACGTCGGTTTCGATGTCCTTGTCGCGATACTGCTTGTTCAGCTCGCGGATGCCGGCGTTGTCGGTGAAGGTCACGCTGATCTCGGCGGGTCCCTCAAATTTTTCAAGCTGCAAAACCGCGTTGCAGCAGCGGCGCACCAGCATACGGATGCCGGTGGGGATTTTGACCGTCTTTTGCTTGTTTGTGATGATTACTCTGATTTTGTCTGCCATAATGCCACCCTTTCTATATAATTAACAATAACCCTATACTACTTATTTTTTGCCCGCGTCGAGCTTGGCGTAGGCCTTGATGATGTCCTGCACCAAACGGTGGCGCACCACATCTTTTTCGTCAAAGGTACACCTGCCGATGCCCTCGATGTTTTTGAGGATCTTCATACAGTCCTTCAAGCCGCTTTTCGCACCGTTGGGCAAGTCAATTTGCGTGATGTCGCCCGTAATGACCATTTTGGAATTGAAGCCGAGGCGCGTGAGGAACATTTTCATCTGCTCGCGGGTCGTGTTTTGCGCTTCATCCAAAATGATGAAGCTGTCGTCGAGCGTGCGCCCGCGCATATACGCCAGCGGCGCCACCTCGATGTTGCCGCGCTCCACATATTTGTGGTAGGTTTCAGCGCCGAGCATGTCAAACAGCGCGTCGTAAAGCGGCCGCAGATAGGGATCCACCTTGCTTTGCAGGTCGCCGGGCAAAAAGCCGAGCTTTTCGCCTGCCTCCACTGCGGGGCGCGTGAGGATGATGCGGTTGACCTGCTTGCTGCGAAACGCCGTCACCGCCATCGCCACCGCTAAATAGGTTTTGCCGGTGCCTGCCGGCCCGACGCCGATGGTGATGGTGTTTTGGGCAATCAGCCGGCAATAGCGCTTTTGTCCGATGGTTTTGGGCTTGATGGGCTTTCCCTTGGCGGTGATGCAAATACAGTCGCCCGCCAGCGCTTCAATTTTTTCCTCGCTGCCGCTTTTCACCAGTGAAATGCAGTAGCGCACGTTTTGCTCGCTGAGCGCCTCGCCGCGGCTTAAAAACTGGAGCAGGCTTTCGATCACGGTAGTCGCCATGGCGGCGTGCTCCGCTTCGCCTTCCACCTTCAGTTCGCTGCCGCGACAGGTGATTTTGACGCCGCACTCACGCTCGATCAGCTTGATGTTGCTGTCAAAGCTGCCAAACAGCGCAACGGCATTTTCCATTCTGTCGATATTGATAATCTGTTCCGTAGCGACAATCTCCTCATGATTTCATTTGTTTATAATTATAGCATAATTTAACCATATTTTCTTATGAAATCTCAAAAAATTGTTAGAATTACACATTTTTGTATAAACGCACAATTTCAAAGGCGTCTTTTGGGCTTCATTTGTGTTTATTGCCATTCCAAAATTGTTAATTCGCACAATATATCAAACATGTCGGACAATACCGTTTATTTTATTGTTGCATTCAGTCGCCTTGCATGATACAATTAGAATAAGCTATTCGATATTTTTCAATCATAACAGGAGATACATTATGCGCTGTTGCAATTGCATGAGGAAGCTGCCGGTCAAAAACGCAGATTATTGTCCGTATTGCGGCAAAAAAACCAATGAGCAAAACGCGCTGCACCGGCTGTCAGCCGGAACGGTGTTGCACGACAGATATCTTGTCGGCACAACCCTTGGCGAGGGCGGCTTTGGCATAACATACGTTGGCTTTGACAAAACGCTTGAAATGAAGGTTGCCGTAAAGGAGTATTTTCCTTCGGGTATCTCCACGCGCATCAACACGGTTTCTAACGCTGTTTCGGTTAGCATCGACAAACAAAAAGACGTTTTTGATATCGGAAAAGAAAACTTTCTTCGAGAGGCGCGCAGCGTCGCGCGGTTTTCAAAGGAAAGCGGCATAGTCGACGTGCGCGATTTCTTCACCGAAAACAACACCGCCTATATCGTGATGGAGTTTTTAGACGGCGTTGACTTAAACAAATACATACGCAAAAACGGCGTTATGGAAGCGAAGCAAACCTTTGAAATAATGCTGCCACTGATGCGCACGCTCGAGAAAATGCACAGGCAAAACGTAATTCACCGCGATATTTCCCCGGATAACATAATGCGGCAGGACGACGGAACGCTAAAACTGATGGACTTCGGCGCAGCGCGGCAGTTTTCAAGAGAGGAATCAAATTCGCTTTCGGTAGTGCTAAAGCCCGGCTATGCGCCGTATGAGCAGTACAGCAGTAAGGGAAAGCAGGGACCGTGGACAGATGTTTATGCACTATGCGCTACGATTTACAAGTGCATAACAGGCGAAACGCCGCCGGACTCGCTCGACCGCGCGATCGAGGACGACCTTAAAAAGCCCTCGGAGCTGGGCGTTTCGATCCCGGAAAATCTCGAAAACACGCTGCTGAAGGGACTTGCTGTCCATGCACAGAATCGTTTGCAAAGCATGGACGAGCTGATCTCCGCGATAGAGGAAAAGCCCGCAGCTGACATGAAGTCCGGGATAAAAGAAGAAAGTGTTATAAACGCCGCCGAAACTTTAAAAAACGACGAAAATGAAACAATCACCGCAGATGATGTCGAAACGGCCGAAAACTTAACATTAGCTGCGGACGATAACGAAACCGACAAAAACAAAACAATAGCGGCTGATGATCCCGATTATGACACGCAGAGAACCGTTTCGGTTGATAGCGTTGCCTCCGCACAAAACAACGCGAACTTAACCGCCGATGAACCTAAAAAGGGAAAAAAGACCTCCGAAACAGTCATAGGGCTCGTGGTGCTTTTCATCTTGCTCTGCGGTATCATTGGGTTCATTATGAGCCAAGTCACGAGCTGCTCAAAGGAAAAAACGACCGCAGCTTCAACAACCGAGTCTGACGAATACAATAAAGAATCGGCGACTGCGACCACACCACCCTTGACCGAGGATCTTAACCGCGACCTCACCGCCGAGATCGACGCCGTCTCCGATTTGCAAAAAACGTTTTCCGTCTGTGGCGACCGCTTTGCCTATATCGATTCCGGCGGCAAGGCTAAGCTGTTCGAGCTCAACGAAACGGGCGTTAAACGGCTAACGCTCAGCAGCGCCGGCAACAGCGACCTTTCTGTTATCCGCTGCACCGGAATAGGGGTGGTAGGTATCAAAAAGAACGGCGAACCCGTTTTCCTTGAAAAAAGTACGGATGAATTCGACTGTTCCAGCCTCCTATCGTCATGGAGCGGTCTCGACGATATTTCTATCACTGCCTACGATTTTATTGATCCAAGCAAATCACAAACCCCATCCTTTATTGTAACCGCCTTGGGCCTTCGCAAGGATGGGACGGTAATTTCGGCAAGATATCACAGCAAAAACGGATTAAACTTAAACGACCCGTTAGAGGTCAGCGGATGGACAAACATCAAAAGCATTTCATGGCATTGGAGAATCAACCCGATTGGCTTAAAAAAGAACGGAACGCTGGTACCCGAAAGAACATACATGGACGATATCATAGCCTCCCTCGGTGACGGAGATATCATGATAAAAAAGAACGGTACAGCCGATGGAATAGGAATAACGAATACATCCAATTACCGTTACCTCGCAATTTCCAACGGTTACGGACTAAAGACGGACGGAACGGTAAAAAAGTTAACATCGTCCGACAATTCTAAAAATTATGAAGTATCTGATTGGAGCGGTATCACCGCTATTGATTCAGATCATGACTTCATGGTCGGTAAAAAATCGGACGGAACTTTTATCCTCGCCTCCGGCAATGACGCTCTGAATCGAAGCTTTATCAGCATTGTGAATTCATAATGAACCAACGGATCAAAAGGCAGGCTCAACCGGGCAATGTCATTAAGTTAGTGACAAAGCAACAATCGAAAGAATCAACAGAAGAGCA
>CAMKOU010000026.1 GCA_946414505.1 uncultured Clostridia bacterium
TTCGTGCTGATGGTCACGCTGATCGTTATCTGGCCGAGAGCCAGCGTCAGCGCAAAACGTATCGACGAAGTCATTGAGCATGAGGTTTCCGTAATGGACACCGACCATCCCGTTCCCTTCAAGGAAAAGGGCACCATCGAATTCAAAAATGTGGGCTTTGCCTATCCCGGTACGGATAAAGAGGCGGTGTCCGACATTTCCTTTAAGGTCAGACAGGGCGAGACCATCGCGTTTATCGGCGCCACCGGCAGCGGTAAAACGACGATCATCAATATGATCCCCCGTATGGCTGACTGCACAAGAGGCGAAGTGCTGGTGGACGGCGTCAACGTTAAAAACGTGTTGCAGTCCGATTTGAGAGACTGCATCGGTTATGCGCCGCAAAGAGGCTTCCTCTTTAAGGGCATCATCAAGGATAACATCGCCTTCAAAAACCCCGACATGACGCTCCAAGACGTCAGATGGGCGGCGGAGATCGCGGACGCCGACGGCTTTGTGATGAAAAAGCGCAACGGCTATGATTCCGAGGTCGCCCAGGGCGGTACCAACTTCTCCGGCGGTCAAAAGCAAAGACTGTGTATCGCCAGAGCGGTCGCCGCCAAGCCCGAGATCTTGATTTTCGACGACTCCTTCTCGGCGCTGGACTACAAAACCGACAAAACGGTCAGAAGCCGTATCGCGGAGCAGCTGCCCGACACCACCAGAGTCATCATCGCGCAGCGCGTCGGTACCATTATGGACGCCGACCAGATCGTGGTTTTGGATAACGGCAAGATGGTCGGTATCGGCAAGCACTATGACCTTGTCAGAAATTGCCCTGTTTATCAGGAGATCGCATTATCACAGCTTAGTAAGGAGGAGTTAGGATTATGAGTACAAACACCAAAGCTCCCGCTAAGGAAAAGAATAAGCTCGGCAGTCTGGTAAAGGCGTTCCGCCATTATTACGCGCTCTTTATCGTTTCCATCGTTTTGCTGCTGGTGTCGGTGATCTGCACCATTTTGACCCCCGGCACCATCCGCGATCTGACCAACGAAATTTCACCCGTGGGCAAAACTGCCGTTAACGGCTTGTTTGTCGTTAACATGGACAATGTGATGCAGTATGCGCTGCTGCTTGTCTTTTATATTGCCACTGCGTTCATCACCGGTTTTATCTCCGGTTTTATCCTCAACACCATCATTCAACGGTTTTCAAAGGATCTCAGACGGCAGATCTCCTGTAAGATCAACAAAATGCCCCTGAACTACTTTGATACCACGCAAACCGGTGATATCCTCTCCGTTATCACCAACGACGTCGATATCCTCAGCACCTCGCTGCAAAACTCCGTGAGCATGCTGGTGCAGTCCGGCGTTATGCTGGTCGGCGTGTTCGTGGCGATGTTTATCGCCTGCTGGCAGATGGCGCTTGTGGTCGTTGCGTCGCTGCCCATCATGCTGATCATCATCGGTCTCACCTTCAAGTTTGCCCTGCCGCTGTTCGACAAAAACCAAAAGCTGCTCGGTGAAGTCAACGCGACCGTTGAAGAAAACTATTCCGGTCAGCTCGTCATCAAGGCGTTCAACGCCGAGGACAAAAAGGTGGAGGAATTCAGAGAGAAGAACGATCTGTTCGGCACGATCCTCTACAAGTCGCAGGCGATCGGTACCCTCATCGAGCCTGCCATGCAGTTTGTATCCTACCTGACCTACGCGGCAGTCCTGCTCGTCGCCGGTCTGCTCTTTGCCAACGGCGCCATCTCCGACATCGGCGTCATCACCGGCTTTATCGTCTACGTATCCCTGTTCCAGGAGCCTCTGGCGCAGATCGGTCAGGCGAGCTCCACCATTCAGCTCGGTACCGCTGCCTGCAACCGTGTGTTCACCTTCCTCGAGCAGGAAGAGCTTCCCGACGAGGGCGAAAAGAAGCAGCTGCTCGACCACGACCACATCCGCGGCGAGGTCGAATTCAAGGACGTTTGCTTCGGCTACGATCCCCAAAAGCTTACCATCCGCAACTTCTCCGGTAAGATCAAGCCCGGCATGAAGGTCGCCATCATCGGCCCCACCGGCGCCGGTAAAACCACGCTGGTCAACCTGCTGATGCGCTTCTATGAGATCACCAGCGGCGATATTTTGGTGGACGGCGTGTCCATCAAGGATATGTCCCGCGCCGAGCTGCGCGACATCTTCGGCATGATTTTGCAGGAGACCTGGGTCATCAACGGAACCCTGCGCGAGAACATCGTCTACAACCTGAAAAACGTGGACGAAAACAGATTGCAGGAGATCCTCGAGGAGACCAACCTGGCGCACTATGTGTCCACCCTGCCGCAGGGTCTTGACACCGAGATCCAAAAGGAGAGCGCGCTCTCTGCCGGTCAAAAGCAGCTCGTTACCATTGCGAGAGCCATGACCGAAAACGCGCCGATGCTGATTCTGGACGAAGCGACCAGTAACGTTGATACCAGAACCGAGATCCTCATCCAAAAGGCGATGGATTCGCTGACAAGCGGCAGAACCAGCTTTGTGATCGCGCACCGCCTGTCCACCATCAAGAACGCCGACCTGATTTTCGTTATGAAGGACGGTAACATTGTAGAAACCGGCAACCACGACTCTCTGATGGCGCTTGGCGGACTCTACAGCGAGATCTACAATTCTCAGTTCAACTGATGACCGCTGGTATCGGCAGATAAAAGAAAACGACGATCTGTCGCATTCACACGCACGGCATCTGCCTGCTGTAGCCCACTGCAAAACGGCGCGGATACAGCAGGCAGGTTTTGCTTGCGTCACCGTAGGAGTATGCTATGAAACGAAAAAAACAGTTAAAACAACTTGCAGCGGCTGTGCTGACAGCGGCTGTCTGCGCTTCGCTTTGCGCTTGCGGCGCGCCGTCTGCCACACAGCAGGCGACGACCGCCGCGCCGACGGCAGTGACCGCCACGCCTGACGAACCGGCGGCGCGCGAGCCGAGAAAGGTCATCATCGACAGCGACACCGGCGCAGACGACGCGTCGGCGCTGATCCTTGCGGCAAAGCAGGAAAATGTGGAGATCCTCGGCGTGACGGTGCTGGTCGGCAACGTGGATTTGGAGCAGAGCGCCAAAAACGCACTGGCGGCGCTGGAAATTGCCGGCTGCGACGCGCCTGTTTACAAGGGCGCTGCGGAAACGTTCAACGGTACGGTCACCAACGCGTACAGCGTGTTCGGTAACGACGGCATGGGCGACGCCGACTTGATCCATCCGAAAAAGCAGGCGGCGGAGGGCGACGCGGTGGACTTTATCATCGACACCATCAACAGCCATCCGGGTGAGGTGGAGATCATCGCGCTCGGCCCCGCGACCAATATCGCCAACGCGATCCAAAGGGCGCCGGACGACATGAAAAAGGTGAAAAGGATCTGGTCGATGGGAACGGCAGGACTCGGTCCCGGCAACGCCTCGCCTGTGGCGGAATTCAATGTGTATTCCGACGCTGACGCGTATAAAATCATGCTGGACGCAGGGCTGCCGGTCACGGTGATCGGACTGGACGTATGCGACGGCGAGGCGCAGTGGACGGACGCGCAGTTTGTGCAGCTGGAGGCGCAAAATGAAACGGGCAGGTTTGTGGCGAAGTCCTTCGGAAAAATCCGTGAATTCTATAAGAACAACGGCAACGAAGACGTCATGAACTGCGACGCATTGGCAATGATGTGCGCGTTGTATCCCGGCTTTGTCAAGGGAACCATCAATACATACGCCAGCTGCATCACCGACGCGTCGGAAGCCAATTCGCAGGTGATCTTTTACAAGGAAGGCTTTACCTATGATGCGGTGAAAAATGATTATGACTACAAGACGGTTCTGGTGACGGAAGCGGATAAGGGCGCCTTTTTCACCAACTATCTGGCAGCCCTTCAATAGAGGATAGGCAATACCGCATAATTCAGGTGTGCGGATTGCACAGCAAGATTTTTCGTCAGGTTGTACAAATAAATCGAGGTAAGGCTGTCGCCTTGCCGAGATTTTTTGGGCAAGCTGACGGAATAATATTCAAGCAAGCCGTGCGCTTTGAATTGTGCGGTGTTGCCGATAAAGTTTGCCGCACATTGGCAGACGCTATACCGCAAAAAAAGCAGTAAAGGAAGCAAAACGGTTCCTTTACTGCTTTTTATGATTGTCATGCAAACGGTTCGCCGGTGATCGCGCGCAGCTTTTTTTCCTGCTTAAAGCGGCGCTTGTCGCGTTTCAGTCGCGTCCGTTCCGCTTTGGTCAGGCGGTTTTTTCGGCGCAGGGGGTTGACGTCATGCAGGTTTCTGCCGGCGGATTTGACCAGCCTGCCGACCTGCTTCATGATGAGCAGGCGCGTGTCGGCGTTCATGTTTTTCATGGTATCCAGCCCCTTGCCGATGCTGTGCATCAGCCGGTCGAGCATTTCGTCAAAGGTCATCACATCGGCGCTGTTGAGCACCTCAAAAATGCCGTCGGCGAGCTGCTCGCGTTCCGCCGGGGTGATGCCGTCAAAGAAATCGGTGATGGTATGGTCGAAAAACGCGCTGGTGGCGGTGGTTTTGGGGAGGATGATCAGCTCGGTGCGGTCGATCTTCCACGAATAGACGTCATGCTGCATAAAGCCCCTGCGGTCGCTTTGGATTACGGTGTAATCCTCGCGGTGCTCCAGCAGCATCCCGAACACCGACGACTGCGGCACAAAGGTGTGGATCTTGCCGCAGATGTCATCAAATCCGCTGCCGGCAAGATTTTCCCGTTCAAAGCCGGGTCCGTCCAGGCTGTACACCGCGTCAATGCGGTCGCGCAGCGCTTTTTCGCAGAATGAAGCCGCATACACCGCCAAATTGCCGCCCTTGGAGTGACCGCCGAGGAGGAACTGCCCGTCAAAACACGCTGCTGCCTGTTTAAAATAGTCCAGCGCCTTGATTTGAGAGGGCAGGGGAAAGTGCGTAAACATCGCAAAATCCTCCTGCCAGCCGACAACGGTGTTGTCGGTGCCGCGATAGGAGAGAAACCGCCGCGCACCCAGATCGATCACGACCGCCGAAAACTGCATTTTGGTTTCGCCGTCCACAATGTTGACATAGTGCGAGAGCTTCAGATCGCCAAAGCGCGCGCTTTCCGCCGCTGCCTGCAGCAGCTCGGCGTCTCCCTTCCAAAGCACCTGTGCGGAACGCTGTTCGTCTGCAAAAAACGCCTTTGCCGCCTGCCGCAGCGTGACCGCTTCGGTTTCTCCGAGAATGCCGTCAAACTGTATGTAAGAAAGGCGCGAGAGGATCACCGCGTCAACGGTGTGGAAGCCGTCCTGCGCAAAAAGCAGGTCGCCGCGCCATTGTAAATAGTCAAACACATTTGCCATCATATCACCCGTTCGTTTACGTATGCCGACAGACGCCGCTGCATTTTCAGCGACGTCTGTCCCTTATGTTTCTATTATACCATATGATAAAGCATTTTTGAAGCTGTTTTTTAGGGCAATACCGCATCATTCAGGTGTGCGGATTGCGCAGCCAGATTTTTCGTCAGGTTGCCCAAAAAATCTCGGCAAAGCGTTGATTTTTGCCATGCGCTGTGCTATTATAAATTTGTATGATTAGTTTACGAAACACGCGGATGCTTTTGTGCGATTGATATAAAAATACGTCTGCGGATGGATGAGATCAAAGTGAGGTAAGGCAAATGGCAACACAGAAAAGAAAACACAGAAAACCGATCGTCACGTTGTTATCCGCGCTGGGCGTGACACTGCTCGGCATCGTCCTTTTGTTTTTGGAGGATGAAACCGTTGAATATTTGATAGTGCTGATCGTTTCCGTCAGTCTGGTGCTGGGCGGCATTTCGTTCATGATCCAGGGGTTTCAGATCAAACGGTATGTAGCCGGTATTTTGGGACTGGCAGCGTATTTGTCAGTGGCGACCGTTTTGATCGTATTGCAATACTTTTTTTCGCTGATCACCCTTGCGCCGTGTGTGCTGGTGGGCATCCTCGCGGTGGTGGTCGGCGTTGTCAGAGCCGCGATCTGCGCGAACTGTTTCCGAAACGGCTTCCGCGGCGGCATCATGAACGGTCTGTTTGCCTTTCTTTTGATCGGCACAGGTCTGGCGTTCGTGTTCTCTCCGCTGGAAAACTTTGTCACGCTGCGCTATTTGGTGTCGTTTTATCTGATCATCTTTGCCATCACGCTGTTCGGCGATTTTTATGCCGAGGTGACCCTCTCCGAGCTGGAGGAAGACCGCCTGCACCGCCGCACGCACATTGCCCTGCCCAACCTGATCACGGCGTTTAAGATCAAAAATATGGTCAAGGGCATTTACAAAAAGATCGAGGATAACGCCTTTGAGAAAAAAATCTATGTCGAGGACAAAGAAAACAGCAGCCTCGACACCGTTAATCTTGAAATCAACCTGCATTTGACCGACCCCTCCGGCAACCAGTTCGGTCATATGGATATTGCCATCGGCGATACGGTGTATTCCTACGGCACGTATGACAAGAGCAAAAACAAAATGGCAGGCTTTATTTCGCAGGGCACCTACGCGGAGATCCCGAAGCTGCCGTACTATAAGTACTGCATCGACAATTGCGGCGACTATATTATCAGCTACGGCGCGAGTTTTTCCGACAAGCAGCTCAAAACGGTGAAGGACAAACTAACGCTGTTTCAGGATTACTGCGAACCGCTGGAATTCGCCATCGAGCATCCCGAGATCACCACCCCCGAGCCGGGCAAGCGTTACGGCGATTCGGGAGAAAACCTGGTGCAGTTCGTCAACGCAAAGATCTTTACGGTGGTGGACGGCTCCTTTAAAAGCTATTTCGGCGTCAACGTCAACTGCGTACAGTTTGCGGACTGGCTTCTCTCCGATACGGGTATCGACGCGGTTTCCTGGGGCGGCCTGCGCACGCCCGGCGCGTTTTATTACATGCTGGAAAATATGTTCCATCGCCCGAACAACCGCATTATACGAAAAATATCCTATTTTTCAACCGAGAATATCGAAGAAGCCATCCGGCACGCCAGCCAGCCTGCGTAGCCGGAACCGGCAGCAGGCGACGGATGATCATCTTTTGCACGGCAGCAGCGGAATACTTTCCCAACAGGAGGGTATTCCGCTGCTTTTCACGAATACGGCGGCGGGTATGCAGAAGGAAATATCCCACGAAGAGGTGCAGGAATCCTCCAACGAATCTTCCGAGAATTTTGCGGTGCTGGTCAGCGGCCTGCTTTCCAAAATGCCATAAAACAGCAAAAACGCCCGGAGCATTTCCTTTGCTCCGGGCGTTTTGATGCGCATTATGTTGTCCAAATCAGCGCCGTAAAAAACTGCTCATACGCGTCGTCCCAGCCGTCGATCGGGCTGACGCCGCCGTTGACGCTGCGCAGCTTGGCGTCGCTTTCGGTAAGCCCCAGCGCAAACAGCTCGCCTGCGTAGATGGCATAACCGTTTTGCCGCGCCAAAGCGCAAAAATCCTCCACGGGGTTATCGGTGTCGCGGGTTTGCAGCAGCGCTGCCTTTAACGCGGCGTCCGCCTTGGCATCTGTCAGCAGACGGTCTAATTCTTGTTCCAGCGTCATATCGCCATCCTCCCTTATAAACGGAATGCCCGGCAAAACGCCGGGCAGCCAACATCATTCGATAGCACTGTCGAGGTATTCCATCAGTTCCTCGTCATCTTTTTTCTGTTTGTCTTTCACAATGAAGAACGCGGTAAATGCAGCGGAAAGCGCGGCAACAACCGAAATGATACCGACGATCAAAAAGAATTTCTTGTTTTTCATGCTAAACCTCCGTATATAATATTATTCACGAGATAACCGTTATTTACAACTATTATTTTATACAATTTTTCCCTGATTGTCAACAGAAAAACAAAAAAAGCAGAGAAAAACTCTGCTTTCAAGTGTTAGCTAAAAAATCATTCTTATGCAGACGCATTGAGGCGCTTGGTAAGATTGGATTTTCTTCTCGCAGCGGTATTCTTGTGCAGAATGCCCTTGGCGGTAGCCTGATCAATCTTTTTCACCGCAAAGCGAACCTTTGCCTGCTTGTCGTCAGCGTTGGTGTCAACAGCGAAGTACGCTTTCTTGATAGCAGTTTTGAGAGCAGATTTTGCAGCCTTGTTGCGTGCGGTTTTGGTTGCGATCACCTTTACGCGTTTTTTTGCGGACTTGATGTTTGCCATTGTCCCACCTCCTTAAAGTTCGGTCATATGTGATACATGATAGCATAAAACCGTGGGAAAATCAAGCGTTTTTCAAAAAAAACACCTGTTTTTTCATTTTTCTTTTGCTTCGCGCTACATATTGTGGGTAGGTTGCCCGAAAAAGACAGATATGGTGCGCTGTTATCGGCGGCGGCGTTTTAAAAACCACACCGCTGCCAGCAAAACGGCAAAGGCGCCGAGAATACATTTGAAAACGATGCCCGGCGTGCCGTCAAACATGGCGATGCCGCCAAACGCGCGCAGACCGTACCACACGGTCATGAACACAAAAAAGCCTGCCATCACAAATGCGAGCAGCCCTTCTTTTCTGCCGACGACGACGGTCATCACCGCGAGAGCCGCCCATAAAAAGACATAAAAATATTGCAAAAACGCCATTTTGTCACCTCTTTCTTATCATAACGCGAACGTGCGCGGATGTCAACCGTGAAAACGGCTGTTTACGGCTATTTATAGAAACGCGCTGCCGTGACAAACGGGTGAAAAATGTGATAGTTTTTAAAAATTTTCAAAATTCTATTGACTTTTTCTGACTTTGGGGGTATAGTAAGAGCATAGCAGTTAGCACTCTGCCATCGAGAGTGCTAATACCTCAACAGAAAACGAGGTGAAGGGATTGGAACCTGCTGCGAGAAAACAAAAGATCCTATCCGCGGTTGTGGAACGGTATATTCAGAGCGGCGAGCCGGTCGGCTCCAAGTCGCTGCTGAAGGACGCGGCGCTGAACGTGTCGTCCGCCACGGTGCGCAACGACATGGCGGAGCTGACCGAAAAAGGCTTTTTGGCGCAGCCGCACACCTCGGCGGGCAGGATCCCCACCGAGCTGGGCTACCGCTATTACGTCGATCATATGATGCACGTGACGCCCGTCAGCGCACAGGGCAGAGAATACATCCGTTCCTCTCTTGCCCAAAACGCCGACTCGCCCGAAAGCATTTTGCAGGCGGCGGCGGACATTTTGTCCCGGCTGACCGATTGTGTGGCGGTCGCCGCCACGCCGGGCGGCGAGGAAGCGCGCATCCGGCGCATCAGCTTTGTTTCCACCGGCGCCCACGCGGGCATGGCGGTGGTCATCGCCTCCAGCGGCGTGATCACCACAAGGCTGTTCCGCTGTGAGTTTTTACTGACGCCCGAAACCCTGCAGGTGTTTGACAAGGCGTTCAACGAAGCCTTTGCAGGCGTGCGGCTGGCGGCGGTGTCGCGGCCGTTTGTGCAAACGGTGGCGGCAGGCTTTGGCGAGCTGTCGCTGTTTATGACGTCGCCGCTGATGGCGGTGATGGAGGCGTGCCGGCAGGCGTCGCAGCTGAGCGTCTATTACAGCGGTCTCGGCAGGCTGATGCATGTGCCCGACGCGCACCGCGTGTGGGAGTTTTTGCAAAACAAGCATGATGTGGCGGCAATGCTGGAACGCCTGCCGCAAGCCCCGTCGGTAAGCATCGGCAGGGAAAACAGCCGCACCGAGCTGGCGCACAGCGCCGTGGTTGCGGCACGCTACACGGTGGAGGACGCCGTGACGGGCGCGCTGGCGCTGATCGGTCCTTTGCGGATGGATTACGCGCGGACGCTGTCCGTGTTAGACTGCGTAGCTGAAAACACCGGCGAGCTGATCGGCGAGCTGGTGGAAGGATAGAAGTAAGGAGGTCATCCGATGTCCAAAAAGAAAAAGGACGCGGCGGTAAAGGGACAACCCGAGGAAGCCGCAGCCGAAGAGACTGCTGCCGAGCAGCCCGAACAGACAGATGAAGCGCAGGAGAAAATAACGGCGCTGGAGGCGGACGCCGCAGCGCAAAAGGAAAAGTATATGCGCCTTGCCGCAGAGTATGACAACTACCGCAAGCGCACCGCCAACGAAAAGCTGGCGCTTTACGACGACGCCACCGCCAAGGCGGTCAAGGAACTGCTGCCCGTGGCGGACAGCGTGCGCATGGCGCTGGAAAACCTCAAGGACGCCGACCCCGAGATCCTCAAGGGTATCGAGCTGATTTCCAACCAGCTGGACAAATCCTTTGAAAAGCTCAAGGTGGAGGCGTACGGCAAGGTGGGCGAGGACTTCGACCCCAACCTGCACAACGCCATCGGCATGGTGGACAACGAGGAGCTCGGCTCCGGCAAGCTCGCCGCCGTGTTCCAAACGGGCTACAAAATCGGCGACAAGATCATCCGTCACGCGATGGTGCAAGTCACGAATTAAGCGTTGTGTATCGGCAACCGCTAATCGTGTGTCGTAGGGGCGAGCATTGCTCGCCCGAGAAACAATCAAACGCTGTATAGAACAGCGGGCGGGCATTGCTCGCCCCTACAAATATAAATGTTATTGTTTTAGGAGGAAATCATTATGGCAAAGACAATCGGTATAGATTTAGGTACAACCAATTCCTGCGTAGCAGTGATCGAGGGCGGAGAGCCCGTCGTGATCGCCAATGCTGAGGGCGCCAGAACCACCCCGTCCGTTGTGGCATTTTCCAAGGACGGCGAAAGAATGGTCGGTCAGGTCGCCAAGCGCCAGGCGATCACCAATCCCGAGCGCACTGTTTCGAGCATCAAGCGCGAAATGGGCTCTGCGTACAAGGTCAACATCGACGGCAAAAGCTACACCCCACAGCAGATTTCCGCGATGATCCTGCAAAAGCTGAAGGCGGACGCGGAGGCGTACCTCGGCGAGACCGTCACCCAGGCGGTCATCACCGTTCCGGCGTACTTCACCGACGCACAGCGTCAGGCGACCAAGGACGCGGGCAAGATCGCGGGCTTGGACGTCAAGAGGATCATCAACGAGCCGACGGCAGCGGCGCTGTCCTACGGCGTAGATAAAGAAAACGACCAAAAGGTCATGGTATACGACCTCGGCGGCGGCACCTTCGACGTGTCCATCATCGAAATGGGCGACGGCGTGCAGGAGGTGTTGGCAACTGCCGGTAACAACCGTCTCGGCGGCGACGACTTTGACAAGCGCATCATCGACTGGATGGTGCAGTCCTTCCGCACCGAGACCGGCATCGACCTGTCAAGCGACAAGATGGCGATGCAGCGCTTAAAGGAAGCCGCGGAAAAGGCGAAGATCGAGCTGTCCGGCGTGACCACCTCTTCCATCAACCTGCCCTTCATCACCGCCGACCAAACCGGCCCGAAGCACCTCGACCTCACCCTCACCAGAGCGAAGTTCAACGAGCTGACCGCCGACTTGGTAGAGGCGACCATGGGTCCCGTGCGTTCCGCGCTGTCCGACTCCGGCTTGCAGATCGGTCAAATCGACAAGGTGCTCATGGTGGGCGGTTCCTCCCGTATTCCCGCGGTGCAGGAAGCGGTGCAAAAGCTCATCGGCAAGGAGCCGTTCAAGGGCATCAACCCCGATGAATGCGTCGCCATCGGCGCGGCGATCCAGGCGGGCGTGCTCGGCGGCGAGGTAGACGGCCTGCTGCTGCTCGACGTTACCCCGTTGTCCCTCGGCGTGGAAACGCTGGGCGGCGTCATGACGAAGATCATCGACAGAAATACCACCATCCCCACCAAAAAGAGCCAGATCTTCTCCACCGCTGCCGACAACCAGACGCAGGTTGAGATCAACGTTTTGCAGGGCGAGCGTGAATTTGCCCGCGACAACAAGCAGCTCGGTCTGTTCGCGCTGACCGGCATTGCCCCCGCGATGCGCGGCGTGCCGCAGATCGAAGTCACCTTCGACATCGACGCCAACGGCATCGTCAACGTATCCGCCAAGGATCTCGGCACCGGCAAGGAGCAGAAGATCACCATTTCCTCCTCCACCAACATGAGCAAGGAGGACATCGACAAGGCGGTGAAGGAAGCCGAGCAGTATGCGGCGGAGGACAAAAAGCGCCGCGAGGAAACCGACGCGAAAAACGAGGCGGAAAACCTGGCGTATCAGGCGGAAAAGCTGATCAACGAGAGCGGCGACAAGCTTGACCAGAGCGACAAGGACGCCGTCAACACCAAGGTGGCAGCCGTGAAGGACGCCATTGCGAAAAACGACACCGCTATGATCAAGGCGGCGAAGGACGACCTGCAAAAGGCAGTGTACGACGTATCCGCCAAGCTGTATCAGCAGGCAGCACCCCAGCAGGGCGCGCCCGACATGGGCGGCGCACAGCCGGGCGGTGCACAGCCGAACAACGGCGGCAGCGACCCCAACGTGTATGATGCGGATTTCACCGACGTAGACAATAACTAAGTATAGTATCGGAAAAGGGCGACACGCGCTGTCGCCCTGTTTCCGCAATTGCAAGCGCATCGGTTTGATGTTATATGTAAGGGCGCACCCGTGTGTGCACCCCTACATGTGATTTCAAATTACCCTACATGCGGAGGATAAACAATGGCTGATAAAAGAGATTATTATGAGGTGCTCGGGCTGCAAAAGGGCGCGAGCGACGATGAGATCAAAAAGGCGTTCCGGCAGAGCGCCAAAAAATACCACCCCGACCTGCACCCCGGCGACAAGGCGTGTGAGGAAAAGTTCAAGGAGGTCAACGAGGCGTACGAAGTGCTGTCCGACAAGGATAAGCGCGCGCGCTATGACCAGTTCGGTCACGCGGGCGTCGATCCCAACTTCGGCGCAGGCGCGCCGGGCGGCGGCAGCCCCTTTGGCGGCGGAATCGACATAGACGATATTTTTTCCAGCTTTTTCGGCGGCTTCGGCGGCAGACGCCAGGGGCGCGCCAACGCGCCGCAGCGCGGCAGCGATGTGGAGGCGAGCATCACCGTCACCTTTGAGGAGGCGGCAAAGGGCTGCAAAAAGAGCGTTACCTACAACAATGTGTCCACCTGCGACGAGTGCCACGGCACCGGCGCGGCGGCAGGCTCGCAGCCGAAAACCTGCTCGGCGTGCGGCGGCTCCGGCCGCGTCACCATCAACCAGCGCTCGCCCTTCGGCGTGATCCAAACCCAGCGCTCCTGCGACGCTTGCCACGGCACCGGCAAAATCGTGGACAATCCGTGCCGCAAGTGCAGCGGCTCGGGCAGACAGCGCAAAACCCGCACGGTGGACGTCACCGTGCCTGCCGGTATCCGCGACCAGCAGATCCTCAACATCAGCGGCCACGGCAACGCCGGCTACAACGGCGGCCCTGCGGGCGATCTGCATGTGTATGTCAACGTGCGCAGCCACAGCCTGTTTGAACGCCGCGGCGACGATGTGTGGTGCGATTTGCCCATCACCTTTGCACAGGCGGCGCTCGGCGCCGAGGTCACGGTGCCGACGCTCGACGGCAAGGTAAAATACAATATCCACGAGGGCACCCAGCCCGGCGATGTGTTCAAGCTCAAGGGCAGGGGCATCCAAAAGCTGGGCGGCAGAGGCAAGGGCGACCAGTTTGTGCGCGTGGTGGTGGAGGTTCCCAAGAGCCTCAACAGCAAGCAAAAAGAGCTGATCCGCGAATTTGACAAATCCACCGGCGAGAAAAACTATGCCAAGCGCAAAAGCTTTTTTGATAAATTAAAACAATTCTTTAATGATTAAGGACTGACCTATGCAAAACTGGACGGAAATCAAAATCGCGGTCAGCGCCGCCGACATTGACCGCGCAGGGGATATTGCGAACGTTGTCGCGCCGGGCGGCATCTATATCGAGGACTACCGCGACATGGAGCAGGTGGTCGAGGAGATCGCCCACATCGACCTCATCGACGAGGCGCTGCTGCAAAAGGACAGAAGCAGGGCGTTTGTGCATTTGTATGTGGAGCCGGACGCGTCGCCCGCCGAGGCGGTGGCGTTTTTGTCGGAGCGACTCGGCAGCGAGGGCATCGCGCACGACATCGAGCTGCTCGACTGCGCCGAGGAGGATTGGCGCAACAACTGGAAGCAGTATTTCCATCCGCTGCCCGTCGGCAAAAATCTGATGATCGTGCCGAGCTGGTACGAAAATGTGGACACGCAGGGCAGGACCGTGCTGCACATCGACCCCGGCCTGGCGTTCGGTACGGGCGGTCACGAAACGACGCGCCTGTGCCTGGAAATGTGCGAAAAATATATGCATCCCGGCGATAGCGTGCTCGACGTTGGCTGCGGCAGCGGCATTCTCGGCATCGCCGCGCTGCTCAGCGGCGCCGGCAGGGCGGTCGGCGTGGATATCGACGAAAAAGCGGTGGAGACCGCGCGCGAAAACGCCGCCATCAACGGTGTGGACGACCGCTTTACCGCTGTTTGCGGCAGCTTTACCGACAAGGTGCAGGGCAGGTACGACCTTGTGCTCGCCAACATCGTGGCGGACGCGATCTTGTATTTGTCCGAGGGCGTGGCGCAGTTTATGAAGCCCGGCGCGGTGTACATCATGAGCGGTATCATCGACACGCGCGCCGACGAGGTCAGGCAGGGCGTCAGCCGGTATTTTGATGTGATCGAAGAACATATCGACGGCGGCTGGGCTTGCTTTGCGGCGGTGGCAAAATAGAGGCAACACCGCACAATTCAAGGCGCACGGCTTGCTTGAATATTATTCCGTCAGCTTGCCCAAAAAATCTCGGCAAGGCGTCAGCCTTACCTTGATTTATTTGTACAACCTGACGAAAAATCTTGCTGCGCAATCCGCACACCTGAATTATGCGGTATTGCCAGAAACGCACGCATCCGTTTTTCTCAAAACGGCAGCGATTCCGTTTGATATCTCCGAAAGACTTGCAATTTGCGTAAATATGTGGTAAAGTAATACTGTTGTTTTAAATTTCCAACTTATGGGAGGTTATTCACATGAAAAAACTCGGAAAAAAAGACCATCTTAATCTTTTCTTTTCCGCATTTTTAGTTCTTGCGTTTATTGTTTGCGCGTATTTCTTCTCCGGCTTTTCCTCTTCGATGGATGCATTGTCCGGTCAGCTGGTGATGATCGCCGTGTATGCGGTGTTCGGCTTGCTGCTGTTTTACGCCACCAGAGTCGGCGACGGCAAGGCGGTGTTCCGCTTTTCGCCCCTGACGCTGCTGTTTTTGGTGTTGCCCGCCGCAGCGATCATCGTGGCGTCGCTGGCGCCGTTTATGCCGTTCCACGATGTTTTTGCCGCCAACAAGGTGTCCGGTCAGCTGAGCGTTATCACAACGCTGGCGGCGGTGGCGCTCGGTTACGGCATTCCGTATTCCTTTGTCAGCGGCTTTGAGCTGGCGGTGGAAGAGGACGAAAACACGTCTGAGGAAGCGGAGCCCGAAGTGCTGGAAGGCGGCGTCGAGGCGGATCTGCAGGACGATGCCGAAAACGAAGCGGCGCCGACGTCCGATGACCTGGGAGAAAAGGGCTACTCGCTCGATACCTTTGATACGGACAGCGAATAAAATACCATGCAGGACGTGCCGCCGGCACGTCCTTTTTTTGGGGCGCCTTCAAAAAAACGGCTGCCGTTCGGAGGTGTCCTCCATATGTTTCACAAAAAACAAAGATTTTTTTTGGTAAATTTCTCACACGGAAAATGGCGGAAAACAGAAGGTCGGTTGACTTTTCTTTTTGATTATAATATAATAAAATAAATATGGATTGTTCTATTTTAGCAAGGAAGGGATACTATGATACCGTTTAATGTGCCTCCGTTTCTGGGAACCGAAACCCGATACATTCAGGAAGCAATTCATAATCATAAAATCTGCGGAGACGGTCCGTTCACCCAAAAATGTCACGCATGGCTGGAGCAGACCACCGGCGCTGCCAAGGCGCTGCTGACCACCTCCTGCACCGACGCGCTGGAGCTGGCGGCGCTGCTGCTGGATATTCAGCCCGGCGACGAGGTGATTTTGCCGTCGTTCACCTTTTGCTCCACCGCCGACGCATTTGCGCTGCGCGGCGCGAGGCTGGTGTTTGTGGACATCCGCCCCGACACCATGAACATCGACGAAACCAAGATCGAGGCGGCGATCACCGAAAAAACCAAGGCGATCGTGCCGGTGCATTACGCGGGCGTCGCCTGTGAAATGGACATGATCATGGATATCGCCCGCCGTCACGGGTTAAAGGTGGTGGAGGACGCGGCGCAGGCGGTGATGTCGTCCTACAAGGGGAAGGCGCTGGGCGCGATCGGCGACTTTGGCTGCTA
>CAMKOU010000027.1 GCA_946414505.1 uncultured Clostridia bacterium
CTCATGCTAAATTCCGCTACCTTTCCTACTGTGGAATTTACTTTGAGAATTTACGGTTTTTAAAACACGGCTGCTGTTTTTGTCACTAATAAAGTGCTTGCACATCTTCTTTGGTTGTGCTATAATATTTTAAAATGTATTATTATGCCATTTTGACGGAGGAATTGCTTTGGTCGTTTTCGGAATTGACCCCGGCTATGCCATTGTGGGCTGGGGCGCCATCAGCGTGCGTGCGAACGTATACAAGGCGCTCGGCTACGGCGCGGTGGAAACACAGGCGCAAACCGATTTCAACCGGCGGCTGGAAATCATTTACGACGAGATCCATTCCATTTTGGAGCGCTGCCGTCCCGACGCGCTCGCTATTGAAAAGTTGTATTTTCAAACCAACAAAACCACCGCCATCAAGGTGGCGCAGGCGAGGGGCGTCACGCTGCTCGCGGCGCAAAAGCTGCGGATCCCCGTGTTTGAATACACGCCCCTGCAGGTGAAAACCGCCGTCACGGGCTACGGCAAGGCAAAAAAGCCGCAGGTCATGGAAATGACGCGCCGTTTGTTGCATCTCGACGAGGTGCCCAAGCCCGACGACACCGCCGACGCCCTGGCGATCGCCATTTGTCACGCACAGGCAGCCGGCTCGGATCTGCGGCGGGTGATACACCAACCTGATCTTTTGAGGTAACTGTTATGTTATATTCCGTCCGAGGAAAACTGATATATACCACCACAGCCTGCGCGGTGGTGGAGTGCGGCGGCGTCGGCTTTCGCTGCCAAACCACGATGAACACGCTCAAAACGCTCAAGCTCGGCAGCGAGGTGATGCTCTACACCTACCTCAATGTCCGCGAGGACGCGATGGAGCTGTTTGGCTTTGCTACCAAAACCGAGCTCGACACCTTTAAAACCCTCATCGGCGTCAGCGGCGTGGGACCAAAGGCAGGGCTCGCGGTGCTGTCGGAGCTGTCGCCCGAGCAGGTGGCGATGGCGATCGCGACCGACGATATCAAGAGCATTACACGCGCACAGGGCGTGGGCAAAAAAATTGCCCAGCGCATCGTGCTGGAACTAAAGGACAAGCTGGCAAAGACGCTGACCACCGACGACGGCTTTGCCGCCGTCAGCGCAGGCGCGGCGACCGCCGCCACAGGCAATGTGCCGAAGGCGCTGGAGGCGCTGGGCGTGCTGGGCTATGCGCCGTCCGACGTCAGCGGCGTGCTGGCGACCTTGGACAGCAGCCTGCCGGTGGAGCAGCTGATTGCCCAAACCTTGAAGCAGATGGGAAGACAGTGATATGGCAAACACGCATTTTTCGGATGAATTTGATTTTGAAAACAGAATGATGGATCCTGCCGCGCTTCCCGAGGACGGTGCAGAGGGCGAAAATCCGCTGCGGCCGAAAACGCTGGATGACTACACCGGGCAGGAAAAGGCGAAGGAAAACCTGCGCGTGTATATCGAGGCGGCGAAGATCCGCCATGAAACGCTCGACCATGTGCTGCTCTACGGTCCGCCCGGACTGGGCAAAACCACGCTCGCCGGCATTATCGCCAACGAGCTGGGCGTCAACATCCGCATCACCTCGGGACCCGCGATCGAAAAGCCGGGCGATCTGGCGGCGCTGCTGACCAATCTCAACGAGGGCGATGTGCTGTTTATCGACGAGATCCACCGCCTGAGCCGCGCCGTGGAGGAGGTGCTGTACCCCTCCATGGAGGACTTTGCCATCGACATCATCACCGGCAAGGGACAAATGGCGGCTTCCTATCATCTGCCGCTGCCGCGCTTTACCCTGGTGGGCGCCACCACGCGCGCCGGTCAGCTGACAGCGCCCCTGCGCGACCGCTTCGGCGTGCTGCTGCGGCTGGAGCTGTACACACCCGAGGAGCTGGCGAAAATCATCATCCGCAGCGCGGGGATTTTGGGCATCGACATCGACTACGAGGGCGCCATTGAGATCGCGTCGCGGTCGCGCGGCACGCCGCGTATCGCCAACCGTATGCTCAAGCGCGTGCGCGATTTTGCGCAGGTGATGAGTGACGGCGTCATTACCCTGCAAACCGCCCAAACGGCGCTCGACCGGCTCGAAATCGACGAGCTGGGACTTGACAACAACGACCGCCGTATGCTGGAAGCGATCGTTAAGTTTTACAACGGCGGCCCCGTGGGACTCGAAACGCTTGCCGCCGCCATCGGCGAGGAGGCTGTCACCATTGAGGACGTCTACGAGCCGTATCTGCTGCAGATCGGCTTTCTCAGCCGCACGCCCCGCGGACGGTGTATCACCGCCGAGGGCTGCCGCCACTTAGGGTATGACTTTCCGAAGGGCGCTATGTACGGCGCCGCCACGCAGCCGAACCTGTTCGGAAAAGAGAGTATATAGAAAAGGAAGATTTTCGCGATGCGTTTATCTGACAATTGGAAGGATTATGAATTGATCGACACCGCCTCGGGCGAACGCCTGGAGCGGTGGGGCGATATTATTTTGATTCGTCCCGACCCGCAGATCATTTGGTCATCCGAGAAAAAGAATCCCCTCTGGCACACGGCGCACGCGCGCTATCACCGCTCCAACAAGGGCGGCGGCTATTGGGAACCCTATAAAAAAGTGCCCGACCGCTGGACGATCGGCTACGGGGATTTGACCTTTAATATCAAGCCGATGGGCTTTAAGCACACGGGCGTCTTTCCCGAGCAGGCGGTCAACTGGGACTTTGCCGCGCAAAAGATCCAAGCGGAAGCCCGTCCGCTGAAAGTCCTCAACCTGTTCGGCTACACCGGCTGCGCCACGCTGTCCTGTATGCACGCAGGCGCCGCAGTGTGCCACGTGGACGCCTCCAAGGGCATGGTGCAGTGGGCAAAGGAAAACGCCCGGTCGAGCGGTATTGCCGACCGCCCCGTGCGCTGGCTGGTGGACGACTGCGCAAAATTTGTACAGCGTGAGATCCGCCGCGGCAACCGTTACGACGGCATCATCATGGATCCGCCCTCCTACGGCAGAGGCCCCGGCGGCGAGGTGTGGAAGCTCGAGGAGCAGCTGTACCATTTGGTGACCTTGTGCCGTCAGGTGCTCAGCGACGACCCGGTTTTCTTTATTTTGAATTCCTACACCACAGGGCTTTCGCCGGCGGTGATGGAATATTTGCTCGGCATTTTACTGCAAAAGGACTTTGGCGGCAGGGTGTCGGGCGATGAGATCGGCTTGCGCGTAACGGAAACAGGGCTGGTGCTGCCATGCGGCTCCACCGCCATCTGGGAGAAGTGAGAATGAGTTTTATTTCGATACAAGACGTGTGCTTTTCCTACGAGGAAATCGAAGAGGGAAAGCATGTGACCAATGCGGTGGACGGCGTCAGTCTCGAGGTGGAGCAGGGCGAATTTGTGGCGATTATCGGCCACAACGGCTGCGGCAAGTCCACGCTTGCCAAGCACCTCAACGCACTGCTGCTGCCCGACAGCGGCAGGGTGCTCATCGACGGAGACGACACGGCGGTGGAAGACAATACCTATGCCATCCGTGAAAAGGTCGGTCTGGTGCTGCAAAACCCCGACAACCAGCTGGTGGCGAGCATCGTGGAGGAGGATGTGGCGTTCGGCCCCGAAAATTTGGGCGTGGAGCCGTCCGAGATCCGCCGCCGCGTCGATGCTGCGCTCCGGGCGGTGGATATGTACGACTACCGCGGGCACGCACCGTACAGGCTGTCGGGCGGTCAAAAGCAGCGCGTTGCCATCGCGGGCATTTTGGCGATTCAGCCGCAGTGCATCGTGCTCGACGAGCCGACCGCCATGCTCGACCCGAGCGGCAGGCAGGAGGTCATTTCCACCCTGCTCAAGCTCAACCGCACGCAAAACATCACCGTGGTGCTCATCACGCACTTTATGGACGAGGCGGTGCTCGCCGACCGTGTGGTGGTGATGGACAGCGGCAAGATTTTAACGCAGGGCACCCCCGGCGACGTGTTTTCGCAGGTGGAGCTGCTCAAAAAACACCGCTTAGACGTGCCGCAATCCGCCGAGCTGATACACAAGCTGCGCGGCTGCGGCTTACAGATAGACAAAATTCCGCTGACGCAGGAGGACTGCGTGGCGCTGCTCGAGGAGGCAATGCGATGAGCTGTGTTCTGGAGCTGAAAAACATTGGCTTTACCTACGGAAAGGGAACGCCCTTTGAAAAACGTGCCGTGGATAACGTCAGCCTGCACATTGAACAGGGCGAGTTTATCGGCGTTATCGGGCACACCGGCTCGGGCAAAAGCACCCTGATGCAGATGCTCAACGGTCTGATCCGCCCCACCGACGGACAGGTGCTGCTCGACGGCAGGGACATTTGGGCGGAACCGAAAAAAATACGCCAAGTCCGCTTTAAGGTGGGTATGGTGTTTCAATATCCCGAATATCAGTTGTTTGAAGAAACCGTCTATAAGGATATCGCCTTTGGCGCGCAAAACTGCGGCTTGCAGGGCGACGCGCTCGACAGGGCGATACGCGACGCGGCGGATTTTACGGGCTTGCCGCCTGCGCTGCTCGACAAATCTCCGTTTGATCTTTCGGGCGGAGAAAAGCGCCGCGCGGCGATCGCGGGCATTATCGCGATGAATCCCGAGGTACTGGTGCTCGACGAGCCTACCGCGGGACTCGACCCGATGGGACGCGAGGTGCTGCTCAGCCAAATCGTGCGGTATCACAAGGAGCGGCACAACACGGTGCTGCTGGTGACGCACAGCATGGAGGATATCGCGCGCGTCGCCGATCGCATCATGGTGATGAACAAGGGCCGTCTCGCGCTGTTTGAACCGACACGCGAGGTATTTCGCAAAGGGGATACGCTGCGGGGCTACGGCTTGCAGGTGCCGCAGATCACGCGGATCATGCAGGATCTGCGCCGCCGCGGGCTGGATGTGCCCGAGGGCGTGCTGACGGTGGACGAGGCGTTTGCCGCGCTGCTGCCGCTGTTGCAAAAGGAGGGAAAGCTGTGGTAAGAGACGTTGCATTCGGACAGTATTTTCCCGCTGACAGCGTGATGCACAGGCTTGACCCGCGCGCGAAGATCCTGCTGTTCATCGGCTATATCGTTATCATTTTTTGTACCTTTAACTATGTGTCGCTGGCGATCACCACCGTGTTTACGGCGCTGTTTTTGATCCTCAGCCGCATTTCACCGGTTTTTTATTTCAAAAGCCTAAAGGTCATTTTGGTTATCGTCATCATCACCTCACTGCTCAACCTGTTTTACGGGTCGGGCGAGGAGCTGTGGCAGTGGTGGATATTCAAAATCACACTCAACGGCATCAACCGCGCGGTGTTTGTCACGGTGCGCATCGTGTGTCTGATCCTCGCAAGCTCCTGCCTGACGTTTACCACGTCGCCCACGGAGCTGACCGACGCCATCGAACGGCTGATGAAGCCGCTTAAAGTCATTCACTTTCCCGTGCATGAGATCGCCATGATGATGTCGCTGGCGCTGCGGTTCGTGCCGACGCTGCTCGACGAAACCGACAAGATCATGCAGGCGCAAAAGGCGCGCGGCGCCGACATGGAGTCGGGCAATCTGATCAAGCGTGTCAAGGCGATGCTCCCCATTTTGATCCCGCTGTTCGTATCCGCGTTCCGGCGCGCCTACGACGTGGCAACGGCGATGGAATGCCGCTGCTATCGCGGCGGTGCGGGGCGCACCCGCATGAAACAAATTCACATGGCAGGACGTGACACGGCGGCGTTTGCCGCACTGGGGCTTGTCATAGGCGGAGTAATTGTATGCAACATTTTTCTACCGGCGGCGATTTAAGAAATCTGCTGCTGACGATTTGTTACGACGGAAAGCATTTTCACGGCTGGCAGATCCAGCAAAACGCCTATACGGTGCAGGAGGCGCTGCAAACCGCGCTCGAAAAGATCATCGGCACGGCGTTTGACGTCAAGGGCTGCAGCCGCACGGACAGCGGCGTACACGCCAACCGGTACTGCGTCAGCGTCAAAACCGCGCATCCGATTCCCTGCGAACGGCTAAAGGCGGCGCTCAACCGCTGGCTGCCGCGCAGTGTGGCGGTGCTCGGCTGCCGCGAGGTCGGCGCGGACTTTCACGCGCGCTACAGCTGTACCGCCAAGGAATATATCTATCAAATCTGGAACAGCCCCGTGCGCAATCCGTTTTTGGAGGGCTATGCGCTGCACTACCGCTATCCGCTGGATGCGGACATGCTGCACAAGGCGGCGCAGGCGTATGTGGGAACCCACGATTTTACTTCCTTTTGCACCCCCGACAACCGCGAACCGGGCGACCTGCACCGCACCGTCACGCATTTTTCCGTGACGCGCAACGGCGACATGGTGGTGATGTGCGTGGAAGCGGACGGCTTTTTGTACAACATGGTGCGCATTATGGTGGGTACCCTGCTGCGCGTGGCGCAGGGAAAAATACCGCCCGACGGCATTCCCGCCATTTTGGAAAAGAAAAACCGCCGGTACGCCGGCCCTACGGCGCAGGCGTGCGGCTTATATTTAAACAAAGTAACCTATCAAGACTATCGCTGAGTAAGGTGAGCGAATGTTTAAAAAAATAAAAGGACGGATCAAAAAGGAAAAATACATTCCCAAGCGAACCGTCATCAGTTATGAGGACATGCCGCTCGATGACTACGAGCAGGAAAAAACCGAAATTTCCCCCAACGTGATCCGAAAAATCATCTTTGCCGTGCTGGGCGCGGCGCTGCTGGCGCTGATCGTGTTTGCCTTTGTCAACCGTGAAAAGCTGACGTGGAGCAACATCAACGTGTGGTGGAAGTACGAGATGATGGGTACCAAGGGCAACGGCTATCCGTTGAACATCGTCGGCAGCGAGGTGGAGTCCGGCAACATCGCCGTTCATCAGGGGCGCATTGCCTACGCCTCCGACACCTCCTTTGTCACGCTGAACTCCACAGGCGGCGAGGTGTGCAACCTGCAGCTGCGCCACACACATCCCGTGATGAAGGCGTCGGACAACCGTTATCTGATCTTCGGCTTGGGTGAAACCAACTATCAGCTGCAAACCTTTGACGATACCATTTTCAGCGGCAGCGCCGACGGCAGTATTTTTGCGGCGGATATCGCGCAAAACGGCAAATACTGTATGGCGGTGGAGGGCAACGGCTTTTATTCCGAGCTGTACGCCTACGACCGCGACAACAACCGCGTGTTCAAATATTCCTTTGCGGAATATTATATTAATTCCGTCGCCATCAAGCTCAACGGCTCCGGCTGTATCGCCAGCGGTATCAGCAACAACAACGGCGAGATCAAAACGGGCATTTATGTGCTGGACTTCTCCAAGGAGGAGCCGGTCGCCAAGTATGAGCTCGGCGGCAACTACATTATCGACAGCAAATTCATCAGCAACAACCGCGCGGTATTGATCGGCGACAGCGCGTCCTACATCTACAAAACCGACGAGGATGTGCTGGAGCTGGTGGACTACGGCGGTATGCCGCTGACAAACTATTGCTTTGCGCCGTCGGTGGGCACCTTTTCGCTGGCGCTGTCCAAAAGCGGCGACGGCAGAAGCTGCAATCTCATCACCTATGATGACAACGGAGCGGTGCGGATCACCGCCGACACCGACGTAGGCAGCGAGTCCCTGTCCTCCTACAACGGCATGACAGCAACGCTGGACAACAACACGCTGTATGTGTTTGACCGCGAGGGCAACTTGCACTACACGGGCAATGCCGGCGCAGGCGCCAAGCGTGTGCTGCTCAGCAGCGAAAAAGAGGCGTTTATCCTCAGTGTCAACCAAATCAGAAAAATCGACCTGACCCGTTCCTCTACGGCGGATTCAGCAGGAGAATAAAACGATGCTTTCAACCATTATTATCATCATCACCGTTGTGCTGTTTGTCCTGTTGGGCGTGCGGCGCGGCGCGGCAAAAACCCTGCTCTGCTTTGTCGCGATGACGGCAAACGCCGTGATCTCTCATTATTTGGGAAGCATCGCGGCACAGTGGGTATATGACAGCTTTATCAAAAGCAGCGTGCTCAGCAATCTGGAGCAGGGCATTGCGGAAAACGGCGTGACCGTGACGGCGCAAAACAGTCTCGGCGCGCTGCCGGACAGCATGTACCGCCTGTTTCGTTTTTTCGGCGGCATGTTCGGCGTGGCGCCGGAGGATATGCAGGGCAGGCTGGTGGTGTCCGCCGGCGACACCGAAGCGATGGCGCGCACGCTGGAAAAGCCGATCGGCGAGCTGACCGTCTTTTTGCTGTCGGTTGTCATTTCACTGGTCATTTTTTTCCTGCTGTGGATCGTGTTCAAGCTGCTGATCCGCGCGGCGCTGCATGTGTTTGAGCTGCCGGTCATCCGCCAGGTCAACCACGTTCTCGGCGGCGTGTTCGGCTTGCTGGAGGGCGTGGTGCTGGTATGCTTTTTGTCCAATATCCTCTACCTGCTGCTCAGCTGCGTCAATCCCTCTGCGCTCAACAGCAGCCTGTTCGGAGGATTGTTTTACGCATTGTTGATTTTTAAATAGAGAAGGATAGGGTGATTTAGGAATGGATCAATTTACATTTCATCCGAGGGACTTGGTCACGGTACCCAACCTGCTGACCTATCTCAGGTTTGTGCTTGTGGTGCCTTTTGTTTGGTTTTTTATCCATGAAAACTACCTGATGGCGGGCGTTACCCTCGGACTTTCGGGGTTGAGCGATTGTTTGGACGGCTTTTTTGCCCGCAGGCTCCATCAGGTGACGTCGCTCGGAAAAATACTCGATCCCATCGCCGACAAGGTGACGCTGATTGCCGTTGCCATCTGTATGGTGGTATATCTGCCTGCCATCCTGCCGATCATGATGGTGCTGGTGGCAAAGGAGTTTTTGATGCTGCTCGGCGGGTTTATCCTGCTGCTGCGTAAAATGGCGCCGCCGCCCGCCAATATTTTCGGAAAGATCGCCACACTGGTGTTTTACCTCGTCATTTCCGTCATCATTTTGATCAAAATCATCACGGGGCAGGAAAACATGGTGTTAATTTATATCGGTTTGATTCTCGTCACACTGGCAATGTTGACGGCGCTGGCGCAGTATGCGGTGGTGTTTTTCAGAATGAACCGCAAGAAATCGTGAAGATTGTGTGAAGTTGCTTGATTTCCGTGCAGGAATCATTTATACTAGGACGCATAGTAGCAATAGAAAAGGAGAATGTTATGCTTTGTACCAGATGCGGAAAACGGCCGGCGGTCGTTTTCGTTGCCAATAACAGCGCCAAGGACGCACCCACTGTCGGCTATTGCCTCAGCTGCGCCAAGGAGCTGGGCATCAAGCCTGTGGAAGACCTTATCAGCAAGATGGGTATTTCCGACGAAGATCTCGAAACCGTGCAGGATCAGATGAACACACTGATGCAGGGCGGTGATTTGTCACAACTGATGGAATCTCTCGGCGCGGACAACCTTGCCGAGCAAATGGAACAGTACAATCAGGACAACGGCGGCAGTGAGGACGACGATTTTTCACACGGCGCACCTGCCTTTCCGGCGTTCTTTAACAATATTTTCGGCGGCAATCAAAACGCCGCCAATAACGGCGCGCAGGCAAACGGCGCCGCACCCAAAAAAGAAAAGAAAGAAAAAAAGAGAAAGCACATCAACCTCTACTGTGAGGATCTGACCCGCAAGGCACGCGAGGGCAAAATTGATACGATCGTCGGCAGAGATGTGGAGATCGAGCGCGTGATCCAAATTTTATCGCGCCGCACCAAAAACAATCCCTGCCTGATCGGCGAACCCGGCGTCGGCAAAACCGCCATCGCCGAGGGGCTGGCACAGCGCATTGTGCGCGGCGAGGTGCCCCAGCGCCTGAAGAACAAAGAGATCCAGCTGCTCGACCTCACCTCGCTGGTGGCAGGCACGCAGTTCCGCGGACAGTTTGAAAGCCGTATCAAGGGGCTTGTCAGCGAGGTGAAGGAAAGCGGCAACGTCATTTTGTTTATCGACGAGGTGCACAGTCTGGTCGGTACCGGCGACAATGAGGGTACCATGAACGCCGCCAACATCCTCAAGCCCGCCCTGTCGCGCGGCGAGGTGCAGGTCATCGGCGCCACCACCTTCAACGAATACCGCAAATATATCGAAAAGGACTCCGCGCTCGAGCGCCGTTTCCAGCCCGTCAAGGTCGGCGAGCCGACCATCGCCCAGTCGATTGCGGTTATCGAGGGCGTGAAGGGCTATTACGAAGCCCACCACAATGTCGTCGTGGACGAGGACATCGTGCGCAAGACTGTCGTGTTGTCCGAGCGCTACATCACCGACCGCTTTTTGCCCGACAAGGCGATCGACCTGCTCGATGAAAGCTGCGCCTGTGCCGCTCTGCGCAACAAGGAAATGGAGCGCTTTGAAAAGCTGACCGACGAGCGCGAGGCGCTGTCGCAAACCAAAGATGCGCTCTCCTCGGCGGACGAGATCGACTACAAGGCGCTCGCCGAGGTCAATACCTCTTTGGCGCGCATCGACACCGAGCTCGACGGGATCAACGCCGAGGATTTGATCGCCAAGGTGACCGAGGAGGATATCGCCAAGGTCATCGAGCTGTGGACGGGTATTCCGGCGTCGCGTGTGCGCGAAAACGAGCTGGCAAAGCTTGCCGACCTCGAAAACGAAATGAAAAAGAAGATCATCGGACAGGATGAAGCCGTGGAGGTGCTGGCTTCCGCGATCAAGCGCAGCCGCTGTCAGATTTCACCGCGCCGCCGTCCGGCGTCCTTCATCTTTGTGGGACCCACCGGCGTGGGTAAAACCGAGCTGGTCAAGGTGCTCAGCCAACAGCTTTTTGACACGCCCGAAACGCTGATCCGGCTGGACATGTCCGAATTTATGGAAAAGCACTCGGTATCGAAAATCATTGGTTCACCGCCCGGCTATGTCGGCTACGACGAGGCAGGTCAGGTCACCGAAAAGGTGCGCCGCCGCCCGTATTCGGTGCTGCTGTTTGACGAAATCGAGAAGGCGCACCCCGATGTGCTGAACATTCTGCTCCAAATCCTCGACGAGGGCAAGGTGACCGACGCCCACGGCAGAGCGGTCAACTTTGAAAATACCGTCATCGTCATGACCTCCAACGCCGGTTCGGCAGGAAGAGACACCGCGCTCGGCTTTGGCAAAACCACCGAGGAGGCCTCTAAGGAAAAGGTGATGAAGGCGCTGCAGGACTTCCTGCGTCCCGAGTTTATCGCCCGTGTGGATGAGATCATCGTCTTTAACAGCCTCACCGAGGACAACTATGTTGACATCGCCAGGCTGATGCTCGAGGAGTATGTTCCCACGCTGGCGGAAAAGAAGATACAATTCACCTTTGACGATGCGGCGTGCAGCTATCTTGCCAAGCGATCCTGCAACGGAAAAAGCGGCGCGCGCGATCTGCGCAACGCTATCCGCCGCGAGGTAGAGGAGAAAATCGCCGAGGCGATGATTCTGTCGCGCACAGGCAAATTGTCTGCGATTCATGTTACCTCCGACGGTGAGGGCATTCAGGTGCAGAGTTTATAATTCTATGAAAGAATAATATCAGGCAGAGGGCACATGTCTTCTGCCTGCTGTATTGAGGTAAACCATGGTTACATGTAAAAAATGCGGAACAGAATTTGACAACAACCAAAAAAAGTGTCCGCAGTGCGGCGCCAAACAAAAACGAAGCAAGGCGCCTGTGGTGATTATTCTGGTGCTGGTGCTGCTACTGGCTGCCGGAGGCGGGTATGCCTATTGGTGGTATCAAAACAACCACACCCCGTATGCTTCCTTTGACGTCAACTGTGCGTCGTTTTCCGATGCGCTCAATCGCGAGCTTGACAAAGAGGGGCGTAAGGATCTGCGCCTGACGCCGGGCAACTGGGCGGTGAAGGACGGCGTGCCGACCTATGAGGGCAGCAGCTTTGCCATGAAAGCCAAAACCGGAGACCGCAATACCCCGGAGGAAAACATCCGCGAGCTGCGCATAGGCCCCGTTGACACCGAGGACAATACGCTGTTGGCGGCGCTGAGTATTCTCGCTCTGGAGGAGTATCACACAAAGGATGCCATTTTGTCCGACATAGAGGAGGTCACGGAGCGCCGCAAGGAGAAGATCTCCTATAATGAAGTCGCTTTTTCCTATGACAGCCCCAACAGGGAGCTGGTGCTGGTGCCCGGTGAAGGCATTGTTTTCACCGGCAGCAGCGCCTCTGCGGATGAGCCGCGCTTTGCGTCCTCGGTATTTGTGGCAGGCAACGGCTTTATCAAGGCAGGCGGCAAATACATTTTTTCCGACGGCAGCGCCATCCGGTACCGTGACAACATCACCGATAACAACACCAAAATCATTGATGACAAAAACGACGGTCAGCTGCTGTGCGACGGCGAAACACTGTTTTATGTCAACGACGACGGACACAGCCGCCGCGTGTGTATGATCGGCGTTGACGGCAGGCATCCGCTGACGCTGATGAATCTGGCGGAAAAGGTCACGCTCATTCACGCCTGCAACAACTGCCTGTATTATGTGACGGAAAGTGCGGAAATACCCGGCGACTACGCCTTTTGCCGTTATCGCTTCGATTTGAAAAAGGCGGAAAAGTTTAACGATATCCGCTTTGCGCCCAACCGTGCGCTGGTCAGCGGCAAGCTGCTCTATTGCACGGCGCTGCCCCTCACCGGTGCCGCAACCTCCGACAGCGCCTATCAGTCGGGCGACGTGTATACGTTCCATTTTGACACCGAAGCATTTACCAAGGTGCTGTCCGACTGCCGCGTATCCGCCCACGGCTTTTTCAACGGCGCCGGCAGCCCCTGCTTTGATTCCTACCAAACCGACGAAACCGGCGGCACCCTGCAACAGCATTATCTGTACACCTCTCATGACGGCGTCCTGCAGCGATCTCCCGCTGTTTCCGTCAATGCGGTGCTGTGGGCGGCGTCTCCTGCCAACAGCGGAACCGTGCTGTGCGATAACCCCGGTCAGCGCTACTACTGGTTTGACCGCGCGACCGGTGCCGTGCAGGAAATGGAACTCCCTGCGCAGGGTGTGTTTACCTTCGACATCGAGCACCCTGATAATTTGTATCTCTGCGTGTCCGACGAGGGCAAGCTCACCCATTTATATCAAATCACCGATGGAAAACTCACGGAGCGCGGTGTGGACGCGAGTGGTATTTCGCTGGCGGCTAATCCCGTGATCGTCAACGGCTACGTTTTAGACATCCATCACGATGCGTATCCCATTACCGACGAGCCGATCCCGCAGCCGACCGCCGTCACCTCGGCAACAGAGGCGGCGACAGAAGCTGCCACCGATGCCGACACAGCGGAAGCAGCGGATGCGAATGCAGCGGAGGATGAAGGAGCGGGGGCGGAGGAATGATAGCGGAACAGGTATCAGCCGACAGCCATGCGGCACGGCGGCTTGCGATTGAGCAGTCGCTGACCAAACGCCGCCGCTTTAAAGAAAAGCTCTGCCACCGCTTTACGCAGGCAGTTTCCGATTTTCAGTTGGTGGAGCCAAACGACAAAATCGCCGTCTGTATTTCCGGCGGCAAGGATTCCATGCTGATGGCTAAGCTCTTTCAAAACCTGAAGCGCCACAATAAATTCCCGTTCGAGCTGGTGTTTTTGGTGATGGACCCGGGCTATGCGCCTGCCAACCGGCGGCAAATCGAAGAGAACGCCGCCCTACTCGGCGTACCCGTCACCATATTTGAAAGCGATATTTTTAATTCCGTCGCCAACGTGGAAAAGTCGCCCTGTTATCTTTGCGCCCGTATGCGCCGCGGTCATCTGTACCAACAGGCGCGCGCGCTGGGCTGCAACAAGATCGCGCTCGGTCATCACTACGACGACGTGATCGAAACCACCCTGATGAGTATGCTGTGGGGCGGTCAGGTGCAAACCATGATGCCCAAGCTGCACAGCACGAACTTCGAGGGCATGGAGCTCATCCGTCCGCTCTACTATATCCGCGAGGAGGATATCATCGCGTGGCGCGACCAAAACCGCCTGACGTTTCTGCGCTGCGCCTGCCGCTTTACCGAGCAGCTCGAGGGTGAGGACAACGAAAAAGAATCTGCCTCCAAGCGAAAGGAAACCAAGCAGCTCATTGCGCAGCTCAAAAAAACCAATCCCGCTGTGGAGGCGAATATCTTCAACAGTATGCACAACATCGCGCTTGACGCGGTCATTGCCTATAAAACCAAAGGAGAAAAGCACCATTTTCTCGACACCTACTGAGGAGGTTCATATGCTGCCAACCGATCCCATGATTTTGCTCAGCTACGTCAACACCAAGCTGCGCGACGACTATCCGACGCTCGACGCCCTCTGTGACGATTTAAACGCGGACAAACAGCAGTTGGAGGAAACGCTGAAGGCGGTTGATTACACCTACAGCGCAGAGCTGAACAGATTTGTATAAGCAAAACGGAGGAGCGTTCGCTCCTCCGTTGCCATTTAATACGGAAATGCCAATTGATATTCCGCAAATATGCTGTCTATATCCTTCTTGCGTTCTTCCGAGGCGGAAATGCAAAGCACCGTATAGCGGTTCATTGACAAATAACTGAACCGTCCGTTCTGACTTTGGGTAATATGATAGGCGTTCGCGTAATAGTCAAAATAGGCGCCGATGTTGTTATTGTTGGTTTTGGCAAGCTCACGGCTGTGCAACCGGTCATAGGCGCCGCGCGCCGCACGCACCGCGTCCCAGCGCGGCTCCTCCTGAAAGTGCATAAAGGTGATCTCGATCGAGGCGTCGGCGTTTTTGGCGGTATAGCATTCCCACAAAAAATCGTCCGGGTTGTCGCGGTTGGTTTCCGCAACAGAGAAATGGTTTTTTTCCATAACGGCTAAAAAATCCTCCGCCTGCAATGCGTGCTGATTGAAATTAAAAACAGTAAACATGCCGGTGATGATAGAAAACGAACAGAGAAATACCAACACCGTCGTACCGGTGATGATCAGCCGCTTCGCGCGAATTTTGTGCACGCATTCCGCAATGCCGGCTGCCGTTACTGCCGCAGCGACTGCCCAAGGCAGTAAAAACAGAAACCATCTCCATGCCTGCGCCATGCCGTCGTTTGTGCGCAGTGCGATCTGTATACTGTATGCGCGAATCGCAAACGTTACCGCCGCCGTAAACAGCACGTTGTTCAATATTTGTAAAGCAAACACAGCGTTGGCGTTTTTGGCGCTGCGCAGGAAAATGCGCTTGCTTTTGTAATGCTTGTTTTCCTTTAATAAGCGCAAAACAGGTGTGATACTGTCGCCGATTGCCGCTTTGTCGAGTATAATGGTCTGTTTGTTGGGCAAGGTAAGGTAAAGAAAAACGTCGTTTTCCATTACCCTGCGCAAATTCGCGTAGAAAAATGCCATTGTTGAGCCGTCTGCGCCGGATAAAACAAAATGATCGGTAAAAAAACGGATATCGCCTGCCAGGTGCTGTGCAAACCGAACCGCCCGCTTTGAGTAGCGCAGCTGCAATACGATCAATACGGCAGCGGCAATTACGCAGCCTGCCGCCACAAGTATCCTGTCAGCCATTTGGTTAAAGGGAATCATATAGGGTAAGTTTTGGTAAATCGGCGGATTAAGCTGTAATGCCGTCACGGTTAAATAGATTGTCGCAACTGCGATGGCGAGCAAAAGGCTGATGGTAGAGCAAAACCGAAACCGTGCCGCGCGTTTAATTGCCTTTCGATTGTTTAACAGGGCAGCGGAACAAAGCGGCTCCTCCGGCGCTTCCTCTTTGCCGAGCAGCCTGTCCACCGTCGTGTCAAAAATCTGACTGAGCTTGACCAGTAGATCCACCGACGGCATCGACTTGTCATTTTCCCATTGACTGACGCTTTGGCGCGTCACAAACAGCTTTGCCGCCAACGCGTCCTGTGACAGCCCCTTGTTTTTTCTAAGTTCTTTCAGTTGTTGACCGAATGTCATACGATCTCCTCCTTTGAATGCTGACTCCATTATAAGGGGAAACTTCAAAAATAACAAGCAAGTGTTGCTTGCATGGCAATAAATCAGGCGTTTTGTCACAAGAAACTATCCCTTGCATATCTTAAAAAGAGGGAAATAAAAGTTTTTAAAAAAATTGGAAAAAAGTGCTTGACTTTTTCAAAATTCTGCGATATAATAACACAAGTGCTTTAAGAGAGACGGTTCTGAGAAATCAGTACTGCGGTTCCCTTTAAAGCGCAAAAGGACCTTGAAAATTAAACAACGAAAAGAAAGAAACCCGTAATGA
>CAMKOU010000028.1 GCA_946414505.1 uncultured Clostridia bacterium
TGCGCAAGGCGGCGGCAGGCGGCTTTATCAACGCCACCGACTGCGCCGACTGGCTCACCAAAAACGGCGTGCCGTTCCGCGACGCGTACAAGGCGACCGGCGAGCTCGTCGCGCGGTGCATCGAGCTGGGCACCGATTTGGAAAACCTGCCGCTGGACGAATACAAGGCGGTTTGCGATGTGTTTACCGAGGATATTTACAACGCCATTTCGCTGGAGCAATGCGTCTCCCAGCGCACCGCCTTCGGCGGCCCCGCGCCGCAGTTGGTCAAGGCGCAGGCGCAGCGGATGAAGGATTTGGCGGAACAATTATAATGCGCGTCAGCGCAATTCATGCGTGTTAACACGCAATTCATGTGTTTACACAATTCATGAACCGCAGGTTCTATTCATGCAAAGCCAACATTTTCAAAAAAAAACACAGCCAAGAATGAATTGGCTGCGCCATGAATTGACTTCGTCATGAATTGCCGCAAGCGGCATGAATTGAATTTCCATGAAATTCATGTAAAGGATTGATTTCAATGATACAAGCAGGTATCGTAGGCGCAACGGGCTATGCCGGCGCGGAGCTGGTGCGGCTGCTGTCCGCCCACCCCGCGGCGGAGATCGCCGCCGTCAGCTCGGTTTCGTTTGAGGGCGAGCCGCTGAGCAGCGTATATCCCGCCTACACCTTTTTAAATGATATGATTTGCGAAAATCAGGACGCTGTGGTGGAAAAGAGCGACGTGATCTTTGCCGCACTGCCCCACGGCTTGTCGCAGGAGCTTGCCGCGCAGTGCATGGCGGCAGGCAAGGCGTTCATCGACCTCGGCGCGGACTTCCGCTTAGAGAGCGAGGAAGCCTATACCGAATGGTACGGCGGCATCTTTTTGGACAAGGCGCTGCACGCGCAGAGCGTGTACGGCTTGCCCGAATTTTTCCGCGACCAAATCAAGGGCAAACGCCTGGTCGCCAACCCCGGCTGCTACACCACCTGCTCGCCGCTGGCGATCGCGCCCGCTGTCGCGAACGGCTTGGTCAGCACCAAGGGCATTATCTGCGACTGCAAAAGCGGCGTAACGGGCGCCGGCAGAAAGCCCACGCAGGGCAGCCACTTCCCCGAGCTGAACGAGGGCTTCCACGCCTACAAGGTGGCGTGTCACCGCCACACGCCCGAAATCGAACAGACCCTGTCCAAGCTGAGCGGTGAGGACGTGACCATCACCTTTGTCCCCCACCTGCTGCCCGTCAACCGCGGCATTTTGGCAACGGTGTACGCGGACGTCAAGGAAGGCGTGACCTTCGCCGACATCCGCGCCGCGTATGAGGACTACTACAAGGACGAATATTTTGTGCGCCTGCTCGACGACGGCAAGTGCGCCGACATCCACAACGTGCGCTATTCCAACTTCTGCGACGTGTCGATTCACCACGACCGGCGCGCCGGTAAATTGATCGCCTGCGCCGCGATCGACAACATGGTGAAGGGCGCGGCAGGACAGGCGATCCAAAACATGAACATTATTTTCGGTTTGGACGAAACAACCGGACTGGTGATCGTCCCGCCGGCGTTTTAACGAATGACTTGTACAAAAGGAAATATTATGAGTTATACATTTATCCGCGGCGGCGTCACCGCGCCGCAGGGCTTTACCGCCAACGGTGTTTGCGCGGGCGTCAAACAGGCGACCTCCGATGCCATCACTAAGGCCAATAAAGCCAACGAATCCGCCGTGATCCCCAACGGCAAGCGCGATTTGGCGCTGATCGCCTGCGATAAAATATGCACCGCAGCGGCGATTTTTACCAAAAATCTCGTGAAATCCGACACCATCACCGTCACGCGGGAGCACCTGCAAAACGGAAGGGCGCAGGCGGTGATCGTCAACTCCGGCAACGCCAACGCCTGCAACCCCGACGGCTACGAAAAAGCCGCCGCCATGGGCAGGCTGGCGGCGGACGCGCTGGGCATCGACGAAAACGACGTGCTGGTCGCATCCACGGGCGTCATTGGGCAGCCCTTGCCGCTGGCGCCCATCGAAAGCAACATCGGGCGGCTGAAAAACCTGCTGTCAAAGGACGGCGGCACCAACGCGGCGGAAGCGATCATGACCACCGACACCGTCAAAAAGGAATGGGCGGTGCAGACCGTGATCGGCGGCAAGACCGTGACCATCGGCGGCATCGCCAAGGGCAGCGGCATGATCCACATCAACATGGGCACGACGCTCTCGTTCGTCACCACCGACGCGGCGATATCGGCGGACATGCTGCACGAAGCGCTTGTCGCGGCGGCGGACGTCAGCTATAACATGGTCAGCGTGGACGGCGACACCTCCACCAATGACACGCTCGCGATCCTCGCCTCGGGCTACGCGGGCAACACGGAGATCACGACGAAAAACGAGGATTATGCTCTCTTTTTAGAGGCGCTGACCGCCGCATTTCAGGCGGTCGCCAAGCAGCTCGCCGCCGACGGCGAGGGCGCGACCAAGCTGCTGATCTGTCAGGTGAGCGGCGCCAAGGACACACAGGCGGCAAAAACCATCGCCAAAAGCGTGATTTGCTCGAGCCTGGTCAAGGCGGCGATGTTCGGCGCGGACGCCAACTGCGGCAGGGTGCTGTGCGCCATCGGCTACAGCGGCGCACAGGTGGACGACGTCAAAAAAATCGACGTTGCCTATGCATCGGCGGCAGGCGACATTTTGGTATGTCAAAACGGCTGCGGACTGGCATTTGACGAAGCAAAGGCAGAAAAAATCCTCCTCGAAAACGAGATCACCATCCGCATCACGCTGGGCGACGGCGACGGTCAGGCGGAAGCCTACGGCTGCGATTTGACATACGATTACGTCAAAATCAACGGCGATTACCGCACATGACAGAAATAAAGACACGAAAGCGAAATCGTTTGGAGAACTACGATTACTCCAAACCAGGCATCTATTTTTTGACAATATGTTCAAAAGACAGGGAATGGCTTTTTTGGGATGTAGGGGCGAGCATTGCTCGCCCGGGATCGACAGCTCATCTTTCATTTATCGGTAAAGTGATAAACGACAAAATAGCGGAGATTTCCCAACACTATCAGTATATTCATGTTGATAACTATGTTATCATGCCCAACCACGTCCATCTCCTGTTATCCTATTGTTACGACGACAGCGGGCGAGCACTGCTCGCCCCTACACCTGATATTTCACGTATCCTGCAACAATTCAAAGGTGCGGTTACAAAATCAGTCGATAAACCGGTTTGGCAAAAATCATTCCATGACCGTATTGTCAGAAATGAAGCAGAGTATTTAAAAATATATGAATATATCGACAATAATCCGATTAAGTGGAAAGAAGATTGTTTTTATATTCATACAAACCACTGAAATATGGAGCAACAACATGGACATTCAAAAACGGGCGAAGGTCTTGATTCAGGCGATGCCCTATATCAAAAAATGGTCGGGCGAAACCATCGTCGTGAAATACGGCGGCAACGCCATGATAAATGACAAGCTGAAATCCGCTGTCATGAGCGACTTGGTGCTGATGCAGCTGATCGGCATCAACGTCGTGCTGGTGCACGGCGGCGGCCCCGAGATCACCGCGATGCTCAACGCCGTCGGCAAGGAGAGCAAATTTGAAAACGGGATGCGCGTCACCGACCGGGAAACCATCGACATCGTGCAGATGGTGCTCGCAGGCAAGATCAACAAAAGCCTGGTGCAGCTGCTGGAAAGTCACGGCGGCAAGGCGCTGGGACTGTGCGGCTTGGACGGCAAGCTGCTGATGGCGGACAAGCTGGTGAACGGCGCGGCGGATCTGGGCTTTGTGGGCGAGATCCGCGAGGTGAATCCCGATCCCCTGCAAAACGCGATGAAGGACGGCTACCTGCCCATCGTGGCGACGGTGGCAGGCGGCTACGACGGCAATGTGTACAACATCAATGCCGACCTCGCCGCCGCGCAGATCGCCGCTAAGCTGGGCGCAAAGAAACTGATTTTGATGACCGATATCCGCGGTCTGCTGCGCGACGTCAACGACGACGAAAGCCTGATCCCCGTTGTCAACGTCAGCGAGGTGCCGATGCTCAAGCGCGACGGCATCATCACCGGCGGCATGATCCCCAAAATCGACTGCTGTGTGGAGGCGGTGCGCAACGGCGTCAACCGCGCCCACATCATCGACGGCAGACTCGAGCACTCGATCCTGCTCGAGCTGTTCAGCGACGAAGGTATCGGCACGATGTTTTATTAATTATCAAGCGTAAACAGACAGCGAGGTGCTCAAAATGGTCACCATACGACCTATGACAATCGAAGACTACGACGAGGTGTTTGCCCTGTGGCAGATCACCAGCAAGCGCGCGCTGTCCTCCGCCGACGAGCGGCAGCCGATGGCGATGTACCTCGAACGCAACCGGGGGCTGTCACAGGTGGCGGTTTGCAACGGCAAGATCGTCGGCACGGTGCTTGCCGGACACGACGGCAGGCGCGGCTTTATCCATCACATGGCGGTGCTGCCTGACTATCGCCGCCGCCGGATCGGACACGCCCTCGCCGAAACCGCGATCACCGGCATCGAAGCCGAGGGCATTGCCAAAACACATATTTTTTGCTATCAAAACAACGAAACGGGACAAAACTTTTGGCGCGACTTCGGCTTTGTGAAGCGCGACGACGTGTTTGTGTTCAGCTATGAAAAGAAGGAATAATATGACCACCAAAGAAAAAGATCTGCACTATATCATGCACACCTACGGCCGCTACGACGTGGCGCTGCAAAGCGGCAAGGGCGTCGTCGCCTATGATGAGGACGGCAAGCGGTATCTCGACGTCAGCTCCGGCATCGGCGTCAACAGCCTCGGCTACTGCAACGACGGCTGGGTGCAGGCGATCACCGCGCAGGCAAACACCCTCCAGCACATGTCCAACTACTTTTACAGTCCGCAGGCGAGCGACCTCGCAGAAAAGCTGTGCACCCTGACGGGACTTGCCAAGGTCTGCTACGGCAACAGCGGCGCCGAGGCAAACGAATGCGCCATCAAGATCGCCCGCAAATACAGCTTTGACAAATACGGCGACGGCAGAAACGAGATCATCACCCTGCAAAACTCCTTCCACGGCAGAACCGTCACCACGCTGGCGGCGACGGGACAGGAAGTGTTTCACAACTACTTTTTCCCCTTTACCGAGGGCTTTCGCTACGCCGCGCCGAACGACTTCGACGATTTTCTGCGCCTTGTCAGCGACAAAACCTGCGCTGTCATGCTGGAGGTCGTGCAGGGCGAGGGCGGCGTGAATATTCTTGACAAAGATTATGTGCAGCAAATCGCCGCCTACTGCGCCGCGCATGACGTGCTGCTCCTGATTGACGAGGTGCAGACGGGCGTCGGCAGAACCGGCAAGCTGTTTGCCTACGAACACTACGGCGTGCAGCCCGATTTGATGACGGTCGCCAAAGGACTCGGCGGCGGTCTGCCCATCGGCGTGTGTCTGTGCGGCAACAAGTTAAAAGACGTGATGTCGCCCTCCACCCACGGCACCACCTTCGGCGCGAATCCCGTGGTGTGCGCCGGCGCGAATTATGTGCTGGACGTGATCGCGAACGACGCGTTTTTAAACGAGGTCGAGGAAAAGGGCACGTATTTGGAAAGCCTGCTGTTGCAGCTTGACGGCGTTAAAAGCGTTAACCGCCTCGGCTTGATGGTCGGCATCGAAATCGACGGCGACGCCCATGCCATCGCCGCCCAATGCGTACAAAACGGGCTGCTGATCATCACCGCCAAGGACTTGCTGCGGATGCTGCCGCCGCTGATCATCACGAAAGACGAGCTGCGTGAAGCAGTGAACATACTCGAAAAAACTTTAAAGGAGAATACACCATGAAGCATTTACTGAAACTGGAGGACTGGTCGACCGAGGAGATCATGCGCACCCTCAACCTCGCCGACCAGCTTAAATACGAGCAAAAGCACGGCATCGAGCATAAGCTGCTGAGCGGCAAAACGCTGGCCATGATTTTTGAAAAGTCGAGCACCCGCACGCGCGTATCCTTTGAGGTCGGCATGACGCAACTGGGCGGCTATCCGCTGTTCCTCAGCTCTAACGACCTGCAAATCGGCAGAGGCGAGCCGGTGGAGGACACCGCACGCGTGCTGTCGCGCTTTGTCGATGCGATCATGATCCGCACCTTTGCGCAAAACGAAGTGGAGTCGCTGGCAAAATACGGCTCCATCCCGATCATCAACGGCTTGACCGACTACTGCCATCCCTGCCAGGTGCTGGCGGACTTGATGACGATCCGCGAGTGCAAGGGCAAGCTGGAGGGCTTGAAGATGTGCTTCATCGGCGACGGCAACAACATGCTCAACTCCCTGGCTGTCGGTGCGCTGCGCACGGGCATGTCCTTTGCGGCGGCATGTCCCGACGGCTACTTCCCGCCCGATCACATTCTGGAATTCGGCGCACAGTTCGGCGACAGATTCCAAATCGTCAACGACCCGATGGAAGCGGCAAAGGACGCCGACGTCGTGTACACCGACGTGTGGGCGTCGATGGGTCAGGAGGAAGAGAAGAAAGCACGCGAAAAGGTGTTTGCGGGCGTGTATCAGGTCAACGACCAACTGATGGCGGTCACCAACGACGAGTGCATGGTGCTGCATTGCCTGCCTGCGCACCGCGGCGAGGAGATCACCGCCGAGGTATTTGAAGCGCACGCGGACGAAATTTTTGAGGAAGCCGAAAACCGCCTGCACGCGCAAAAGGCAGTGCTGGTGGAGTGTATGCTCGACCGCAGCGAAGAGGAATAACGGCAGTGTAACACGCTGCACACATAGCATTATAAGCAAAAAGGGCGGTTCAAGCGAACTGCCCTTTTCCTGTTCGGATGCTGTTATTCCGTGCTGTAGAAAGCAAAGAACACAGGCGCTGCCATCTCGCGTCTGTGTCCGTAACATGGCTTTTTGCTCATTTTTGCCGATTGGTTTTTCCGTCAGCGTTTCTTCATGATAATACTATAACTTCGCCGATCGGCGTGGGTACCGCATATTCGGCAAGATATTTTTGTAATTCCGTCGCGTCGGAAATATCCAGAACATCGTCTTGATTCGTATCGGCGGCCGACAGAGAAAGTCTCTCTATAGGTTCCAGCTCTGCCAAATGTCGCTGAATCGTCGTGACATCGTTGATATTGACACGGTAGTCGCCGTTGGCGTCTCCCAGTATAAACATCTCTGCGTCCGTGAGAATATAGGTAATTGCATTTTCCATCGCGTACTGTCTGGCATAGCTGTTCTTGGTGCAGTAAATAACGATATGGCTACAGCCGTCGAACGCGTTGGCGGCAATGGTTTCCACCGAATCCGGAATGGTGACGGAGCGAAGCTGCGTGCAGCCCGAAAACGCCCTGTCCCCTATGGTGGTGACGGATGCGGGAATGTCCACCTGTTGCAGCGCTGCACAGCCGTAAAAGCACTGTGCCGGTATCTCGTCAATGCCCGCACGAAGCGTCAGGTCTTCCAGCGCAGTGCAGTTTTGAAACGAACCGAAGGACAATTCCTCTATCCAAAGGGGAATGTCGATAGCACTGAGGCGATCGCAGCCGCCAAAGGCGTTGATACCTATTTTTTTCAGCATACCGGCGCTGTTAAAGGACACGGATGTAATGACGGTATCGCCGAAAAACGCGTAATCATCTATCATGGCAACGTCGGCGCCCATCAGCCTTTGGGGAACGACCACATCGGCGCTGCGGTCGTCGTAGCCGTGGATCACTGCCTCTCCTTCGGCGTTGATGTCAAAGGCAAAGCCCTGCAAAACAAGATAGTTTTCCGCCGAAAGTGCAGGAAAAACAGAGAATACCGTTAGCAATATAAGGAGCGTTGTCACCGACAGCTGTTTTATATACTTCATAGCTGTACTCTTACCTCCTAAACTTATTCAATCATCATCGCCCCAGTCATCGTCATCGTCGTCGATGTAACTGTTGTGATTTTCGGGTCCGCTTGCCATGACGTCCTTTTGCAGCCGGAGAATCAAACGAGTCAGTTCCGGACTGCTGTATTCTTTTTTCATCGGAACCCCCTCGCTTTCCGTTGTTTCACTTTGCCGCCCCGACACAAGTGTCAGGGCGACAGTTTTTTTATCCTTGTGTGTTTGGAGCAACGATACCGCTGTCCTTTGCCAAGTCCTTTGCCGCCTCGGCAGCAAGGCATACATACACGGAATTGCTCAGCGTGACCTCGCCGTTTTTCACAAGATAGGCGGTCGCTTTCAGCAAATAGCGTGCGTTGAGATAGATTTTTTCCTCGTCCACATATTTAAACGAATTGCGATAGCTCTTGGCATACTGCACACGGTCGCGGTTGGTCAGCGCCGACTGCGGGATATCGCTGATCTGCAGCTTGCGCGTCTGCGACGGGTCGGAACCGTACACATAGCTTTTGGCGGTTTTTTCCAGGATCGCAGCTTTGAGATTGTCCGGATTGGACACATACCCATAATCTGTTTCGGGGTCAAACACCTCGCCTGCCGCCATCGCGGTGCACTGTTCAAAGACAACGCCGGTGCGGTAGGTGCCTTCCGGTGCGGTATAGATGTCCTCTGCGCCGTCCTTAAAGGCGACTTCAAAATCAGCGTAGAGCTTATCGGTGGAACCGTCGGACGGCACTTCGTTGTTATCGTCTGTCCATGTGTTGCGCGTGTTGTCGATATGCGTCAGGGTGATAAACGATTCGTCGGAAATCGACACATCCCCGTATACCGGCGTGATCCAGTAGCTGTCCATCATGCAAAGGTCAAACAGCGGATCGTAGCTTTTGGCAATGACGGAGCCGTTTTCCGTTTTGCGAACCTCCCAGTAGGCGAAATCCTGACCGTTATAGGTATCCGCCGCCCGGATCGCCAGCATGTTCGGCGACTGTACATAATTGTAGCTGTAGGGTATGGAAATGGTCGTGTACGCCCCGGTGGGTGTCGTGCGGTAGGTGGCGAATACGTTTTTCTGCGCCTGCGCGGCGTCGATGTCGGTGATGATCTTATCGACGGTTTGCTTTTCACTGTCGCCCTTTTCGGAGCTCTTGGTAACATGCGCGGGGTCATCCGTCCAGTGCAGCGCCTCACCGAAATTGCTTTCATAGGGTGCGTTGGCAAGAATGAATTCATCGGTCAGACGGAAGTCGCCGTCAGCGGTGACCAGCGCGTCCTTGCTGTTTTCATTCAGGGCGTCGCCTGTCAGAACGCCGGTTTTGACATAGGTCCTTTGCTCGCCGGTACGGGCGATAAAGTTGTAGTTGAGCGTGTAGGGCAGCTCGGTCACGGGGCGGCGCTTATATACCGCGATAATATGCTTGTTGCTGTTTCTTGTCACCTGGTTCATCAGCGTGGTGACTTCCGCCTCCTGCGTGTTGTTCCAGTTGTGGTGACGGATCAGCGCGCCGTTCGTGAGGTTTGTCTCCCACCACTCGGCAAACTCATACTTATACACGCGGTTATCCTTCGGCTGAATGCTCAGGCTGAAGCCGTCGGTGCGGTGCCACGGGATATCCGTGCCGTTTTGGTAGGTGCTCGGACTGCTGAAATCGAAATAACAGCCTGTTTTGTCGCCGTTCGCGTCCACCGGCGCCTGCGCCACCACAGCGGTCGCCGCGGCGTCGTCAACCGGCAGATCGGACTCGACGGTTCTGAACTCAAAGTTCGCCCTTATCATTTCCTGCTTGACAACCGCGTAATAGGTCGTGTCGCGTTCGGGCAGCGTATCCTCCGCAAGCCCCAAGTCCGCCTTGGTCAGCGTTGGGTTTGTCGTCAGCGGTGTGCCGGTGCCCTCGGGGTTGTCATACCAGCCAAGGAAGATGTAGCGGTGCAGATGCACATACCGTTCCGCTCCGCTGCCGGTAGCGCCGGGTTTTTCCGCCTCGTTAAAGTCATAGAAAATGACATTTTGGATGTCTTCCTGCCTGTTAACGGTCTACATCGTCGAGGACAGACCGCCATACAACGGATTGTGCGTCACGGGATCGTAATCGACCTCGGTGTAGGGATCGTCTTCGTTTTGGCAAACCAGCTTGAAGCGAAGCTCGCGCTCGGAGAACTTCCGGTAATACACCTTGACAAAGTTGATGTCGGGATTCGCGGCATTCGACGCAATGGTCAGAATAATGTCTTTCTCTTCGATTCTGGTATACGGTGTATTGTTATACGTAATATCCTGCGGCACCGGAATGGTGATCTCCGTTTCCACCTTCTCTGCCTTGTCGCCGTCATAGGTGCCGATCACGCCGTTCCACATACCGTCGCGCTCCGCCTCGGGCGTGTCAAGATACGCACGCTCGGCGCGGTAATCGACATACTGATACCGGTAGGGATATTTGTTGCGGTCAAAGTAAATTTTGATCGTGGTTTTTTGATTTGCGGAAATCGTCACAAGCGCATCGTCCGCGACGGTCACCGTCGTTGACGTTCCGTCCGTGCCGGTGTTGACGACCTCGGTCGCACCGCTGACAAGCGTGCAGCCGTTGTCCGCCATGAGTAGCGGATACTGACCGTTGTACAGCTCGGCGATGGACACGGTGCTGACCGCCGGCGCCTCGGCGATGGGCACCGTTTTGGTTTCGCTTTGGAACAGGGTGTAGCCGTCGTCCTCCACGTTCTGCTTGAAGTATTCCACCTCATAGAGATATTCGGAATCGTTGGTGTGGTAGTAGAACGTGATAACGTTGGTATCCAGCTCCTCCGCCATCTGTTCGGCAGGGTCGGTCTTGGTGGACGCCGAAAGCACACTCGTCTGCGTCAGCTTTTCGGCGATGTAGCCCGAGATAAACAGCGCGTCCTCCTTGACAGAGGCGGCGGTGGAGTAGCCGGTTTTGGAGGGCGCCAGCTCTGCACGGGTGACCGCGTCCAGATAGCGCACCGTGAAGTAAACACCGCGTTTTCGGATATACTCAAACGTATATTCATTCGGGGCGTATTCGTTGCCCTGGCTGTTGGATTTCACGACAATGGAGTGCGATTTGGTGGTCGGCCACCAGTTTTGACCGTCCTCCACCCATTTGTGCGCTTCGTTGAGCTGGCTGCCGCTTTTTGCGTTAAAGGTTTTTGTTTTCCAAACAAAGGCTCTTCCCGTTGTCAGTTCGGCGACCTCGGTATCGGTTCCGGCTTCGACATAGGTCACCTTGAATTTGGCAACATCCTTGGTGACCCACTCGGCAAACAGCTCCAGCTTGCCGTTGTTTTCCGACGCGTCCTTGTTCAGCGCGGTGACGGGCACGTTTTCCGGCTCAAAGCGGACGGGCACGTTGTCGCGCAGGTAATACCATCCGGCGAACATCGCATCTGCCGCCGGCGGAACCAGCTCCGGTCTCAGATCGTAGGGATCGTCGCTGTTGACCGGCACCTGCTGATTCGGCACATAGCTGCCGTAATCCACGACGATGTCACCGTCGATCCATTTTGGCGTACTGCCGGGATCATCCGCGTCATAGTCGGGATTGGGGACACACGCGATGCGGTTGATATGCTCATAATAGTCGTTATAGGTGGGATAGAAGCTGACGTTGATCTTTTTGGGTTCCCATTTGGCATACAGCGTTTTATCCTCCGCAGGCATCGTGGCGGTGTCTTTATCCACAAGGCGGTAATAGTAGGGGGTGTAGTACCAGCCGTCAAACTTGTAGTAATCCCGCAGATCCTCATTGAAGTAGAGCGGTTCGCCGTTGTACCAGTAGCGGTATTCTCCCGCCAGATGCTCGCCGTCCTCGTGCGAATACACGGAGTTCAGCGGAGCGCCGTACATCACGTCACGGGTCCTGTCTTCTTCCAGACGGTTTCCGTTATACCATTTCAGTGTGTAGGAAAGCCGGTGGTAAAAGAACTTGATGGTCGCGTGACGGTATGTATTCGTATCATCCGACCAGTCCACGATCGTATTGGTATTATCCAGGATGATTTGATCTTTGGCGTTGAGCCGTTTGTTCTCAATAACAAAACCGGTTAGATCCGTAGGAACCTGGTCGCTGCGTGCGGCTTTCGTCTTCGCGGTCAGGTCATTGATCGGGTACTGCGATCCGGAGTCGGTCGTTTCGATCCTGTTCTCTGTTTTGATACCGTAATAGCGCTTGCTGCTGTCGTACGTAAACGGAACGGAGGGATCGACCGCTTCAAATGAAGTACTGGTGGTACGGACGAAGACATTTTCATACAAGCCTGCATCCACCAAAGCCTGCGGACCGTCGGGACTGCCGTCGTTATTGTTGTCATCCTCCATCATACTGATCTCTCGCGGCAGCAGCTCCACATAGTTTTCGTACGTGAAGTGAAGAATCCTGTCGTTTCCGTAATTCCAGTTATTACTTGCTGTTGATGTATTCGTCCATGAGAGCAGATAGTGCAGCTCATTCAGGGTGTTCTCTTTGGTCTTGAACATCAGCTCGTCGCCGAGTTTTTCGTAAATACCTTTTATGGTATAGTTATTCACACTTGTATGGCTGGAATAATAATTGGTGAAATACTCCACCGCCCAGCTGCCGGGCTCACAATTCTGTCCGGGATAGCCTTTTTTGGGCACGATGGTGATCGCGTCGATCAGCCATTTGCCCCTTAACGGTTCGTTATACTTGGCTTTCACCTCATAATAGTAATAACGGTATTTCTTTTTGCTGTAGCCGGTATCCGTATAGTCAATGTACTTTTCCTCAAGGATGCCGCCGTTTTCTTTCAGGTACTCGTCCTTGACATGCGGCAGGGTTTGCGCGATGCCCGATTGCCACGAGCCTGCCGCCAAAGCCTCCATATAATTCTCATTATTGCCATAATTCTTACCGGAAAAGTTCTTGGTGGAATTGGTCAGGGTGTAGGTATCTGTCAGCTGTCCGTTATTATAATTCTGCCTCGCGTAAAAGAATTTCAGTGTGAATTCCTGGCGGTTATAGTAAACATTGATGCGGGTGGTGCCGTCGCCTTTCACTTCGAGATATTGCTTGGACGGATCATCTTCGAACGCACCGCTGAACTGGAGGGATGAAATATTGTGCTGCTCGTCTTCATCCTCTTCAAAATAATAGTATTTTTCTTTTCCGACCAGCTCTGCACTGGTTGCTTCACTGATGGCGGCAAAGTCGATGCGGTTGCCGTTTTTATCCAGCGGGTTGCCGTCAGCGTCTACCATGGGCGTTACATTGCCGTCGGCGTCGGTGGTCACGCCCTGCGGACTCAGATCGAAGCCGGCGGAGTTTTCGCTTGGATCGGGAAACAGGCATTTGATTTTTGTATCCTTCCCCGCGGCATTTTGGATCACTGTATCCAGGTTGATCTTGTCGCCGGACTGCACGCCCTTGACGTCCTTCTCGGCGACAACGGAGTAGTTTGCGGCGATCATCGCTCTCGCTCTGTCAACAGAATCCAATGCGTTCAACTCTGTTGTGGTCAGACTTTTGCCGGTGGGATTCTGGATCCAGTAAACGATGCTGTAGCTGGTGGTGCCGGGATTCCACATCGCCTTGTAGAAGGTGTCGTGCGCGGGGATCGTGCCGTCGGCAAAGTTGACGTAATACTGGCTGACGTCGAGATCGGGGTCGATCGGCTCACCATTCTCGTCGAACAGCGGATCGCCGTTGCCGTCTACCAGCTCGTTGCCGTTTCCATCCAGGAATCTCCATGTTTCCTCATCGCTGAGCTGATGTTCGATCGCGTAGTCGGAGTAGGCGTATTCATACACTTGGGAATCCTTATCGGTGCGCAGCCAACCCATGAAGGTATAGCCCATTCGCTTGGGCTCGCCGATGTGATACACCGACTCGTATTTTGCGTAGACGGGCTCTACGCCGTAGCCGCCGGAACCCAAATCAAAGTTGATAACATAATAGTTTCGGTCATAATATACCCTGAACACGGTGGAGCCGTCGGCAGCGATCGCGTCGGGCTCGTGGAACAGGTTGGTAAAGCCGGGAAACATTTGCTCGTCCTCCAGATCGGAGGGGTTGGTACCGGTGTAACCGTAACGGTCCGTGTACTCGCTGGCAACGGTATTGTCACGCGTATAGAGGTCGTCATAAATATTCTGCTTGTAATATATGACTCTGTAAGGCGTGAGACCGGCAACATAATACACCGTTTCGGTAACATCCTCGTTGAGTGCGTCGATTTCAAAGGTTTTTGTCTCCGCGGAAGTGCCGCCCGTCGGCGCCGTCACGGGGACATAACCGTTGATGTTAGGGCTGGTGACCGTCAGCGATACCGGATCGCCCGAAAGATAGGTCGCCACGTACGCGTCTGTGGCAGGCGTGCCGTCAACAAACACATAGTTTATGCGGATGGTATGAAATGAAACCGCATAGACCGCCACAGACGCGACGATCGCGCCCAACAAAAATACAAACAGCACAGAAATAAACACAACGGTACTTTTTAACCTTGATTTCATTCTAATCATCCCCTTTAATATAGTTACTTTTATTATACCATAGATCTATTTTTTTGCAAGTCTGGCGTAAAAAAATGCGCTTCCTTTTTTCGGTAAATATTTCTATTATTAGAAACCTATGAATGTTTTGCAATAAAATACCATCAGATATTCGTTTAAAATTATGAAGATGTAACATTTAGCCATTCCCAGTCTGCTAATAATTTGTGCTATTCGCTTTATTTTTTTTATTTTTTTAACATTTTTCACTTGTCCGCACTGCGCATGAGGCGGTCGTGTTCCAGTGCTTTTTTGCTATATTGACAAAAGCAGGTGATTCCGCTATGATAAACAGTATCAGCAGCCTTTGCAAAAGACGATCGCTGAAAAAACATGACACCGGTTAGGAGCAGAAAATGAAAAAGCGCTCTTTGATATTTATCATTCCTGCCGTGATACTGACAGGGATCCTGTGCTTCGCGGTCATTAACGCCCTGTGCATTTATATCCCGCAGGAAAAAGCACAGCAGGATTACCGCGATCTGAAAGAGAGCCTCCGTGTCGCCGCGAACGATGACGGAGGGCAGGGTACCGCTTCGTCCGGCGGTACCGAACCGCACGGCGCCGCGACAGACGGCACCGCGGCGCACGACGCCGGCAGCACGGCACAGCACGCCGCGCACAGCCCCGGCAAACAGGAAACGGTCACGGAATATGATTTTGCGCGTCTCAGCCGCTTTAATCCCGATTATGTCGGCTGGCTCACGGCGGACGATACGCTGATCGACTATCCCGTGATGAAATCCGCCGAGGATAGCCCCGAATACTATCTTCACCGCGATTTTTACGGCAACGATTCCGTTGCGGGCTGTCTGTTTATCGGCGAAGGGTGCAACAGTGACTCCACAAGCTTTGTGATCTACGGTCACAACATGAATAACGACAGCATGTTCGGCGCTTTGGACGCGTATTACGACTATACCTATGCGGAGCAGCACCGGGATATCCGCTTCTATGTCAACAACGAAGAACGTATCTACCGCGTTTTTGCGGCTTTTCAAACAAAGATCTACGACGACCGCGACAATGTTTTCAAGTATTATGAAGCGGTGGGCGATTTGGACCAGGAAACGTACGAGCAGACCGTCGCGCATGTCCGCGCCCTGTCGGAGCCGAAGCTGGCCGACGCGCCGGCATATCCGGCACAGCTGCTGTTCCTTTCCACATGCAGCTATCATACGGACGACGGAAGATTTGTCGTGGCAGCTTACAGAATACAATAAAAAATACGTGGGGCTGGCTCAAAACTCAGTTATGAGTAAGAGCCAAGCCCCTGTTTTTGTTATAAAATAAGAAATCCTTTACGCACAGTCGCAGGATGGAAAGAAAGCCTTCCCCCGAGGGG
>CAMKOU010000029.1 GCA_946414505.1 uncultured Clostridia bacterium
AGCGCACGTCGGCAAATTCGGGATTGGTGATGATCACGCCGATCGCCTTGGCGGTGTCCATGGATGAGCCGCCGCCGATGGTGACGATCGCATCCGCGCCGCACGCCTGAAACGCCGCCACGCCGTCCTGCACGTTTTCAATGGTGGGGTTGGGCTTGATGCCCGTGTACACGGTGTAGGGGATGCCCGCCTCGTCGAGCAGGTCGGTGACCTTGGCGGTCACGCCGAATCGAACCAAGTCGGGGTCGCTGCATACGAAAATATGCTGAAAGCCCTTGGCTTTGGCGATGGCGGGTATCTCGCGGATCGCGCCCTTGCCGTGGTGGGAAACGGTGTTGAGAATGATTCGGTTGGACATACATTTACCTCCTATGTATAGTATATAATATAGTATAAACGACCGCGGCGGCAAACGCAAGCGAGGCGTTGCAAACCGCCGTTTTATGTGTTATAGTGAAGGCGGCGCGTCTGCGACGCTCTGTTCGAGCAGGGCGATGAGGTTTTCGGCGGAAAAACGCGCGTCGCTGTCAAATGCGCGGTTCATCGCCTCGGTGTTGTCGTAGGAGTGCTCGACCTCCTTGGAATAGCGCTGCAAAATGCGCAGCCGGGGCAGCGGATCGCCGCTTTGGGCAAACAGCGCGTCCAGCGTGCCCGTCACAAAATAGGCGCACACGATGCGCTTGACGGCATACAGCACGTCGCCCGAGCGCACCGCTTCCAGATAGTAGCGGTAGATATAGTATTGGGCGAAGGCTTCAAAATCGCGGGTGAAATCGTCCGAAACAGCCGGCGTATCGGCGTGCGCCTGCGCTTCCTGTATCGCCGTGCGCCAGCGCGCGCTCATGATCTCAAAGTCCGCGTGCAGGTCGAAAATAAAGCGGCAGCTGCCGGGCGGCGCGTCGGCAGGGAGCAGCGGCTGCGGCTCGTTTCCGTCGAGCACCGCCTGCACCTGTGTGTTGAATTCCAGACAGTCGGCAAGTCGGTAGGCAAACGGCAGGCTGCGGTCGAGCAGCATTTGTACGCTGCGCGTGCGCGCCTTTAGCAAAAAGCGCAGGGCGCCGTCGTCGTTTTCCGCCGCTTCCAGCTCCGCTGCACCGCCGAAGGCGGCGTAGGGATCTCCTTCGGCACGCAGCATAAAGCGCGCCGCCTCGGGGCAGGCGAAGGACAAAATATGCTCGCAAAAAACGCCGTAGTCCACCGCCACGCGCGGAAAGCCGCCGCAGGTTTGGCTGAGGTGCTCCTCGCCGATGCCGATGAAAATATCGCACAGCATGTCGCGGTTCCAAAACGGACACCTGCCGTTTTTTGCCTTGAACACGCGCTCGCCGTAGGCGTCCGTCACCAGCTCGCGGCGCATTTTGTCACCCAGCGCACCCTGCACCGTTTGATAAAACGCCTCGGTGTCGCTGTCGATGTCAATGTCCCAGTCCTTGCAGCAGCTGTCCTCGCAGCGGTTGGCGATACAGCGGAAGGCTTTATAAAATTCAGGATACACGTCCTGCATACGATCACGTCCTTTCTTATACTATAGCACAAACGGAAGTGATATGCAATGCAAAGGCGATAAACAAACACGACGAAATGACAGCTTATATAACCAATTGGGAGGTAATACTATGTTTCGACCGGTTACACCGCAAGACAAAGACCTGTACATGCGCTATGTGGACGCGTTTTATCACAGCGACGCGGTGGCGTCGCCCGTGCCGCCCGAAAACTACGAGGCGACATGGAACGAGCTGATGCGCGGCGACGATTATTTGAAATGTTATTTTTTTGTAGAAAACGGCGCGCCGTGCGGCTTTGCGCTGCTGTCCAAGACCTTTTCGCAGGAGGCAGGCGGCGTGTCGGTGACGATCGAGGAGCTGTTTGTCGAGGAAGCCTGCCGCGGCAGGGGGCTGGCGACGGCGTTTTTCGGGTGGCTCAAGGCGCAGCCCGGCATCGCGCGCCTGCGCATCGAGGTGGAGGACGACAACGAGGGCGCCCGGCGGCTGTATGAGCGCATGGGCTTTGCGCCGCTGCCGTATGTGCAAATGGTCATCGACAAATGGAAGCAATAGGGCACGGATGGAATGAACAATGTACAATGCACAATGCACAATGAAGGGTCGCTCCGCTCCGATTGATAATGCTGCGTGTTTGGCACTAGCTGTCATTTCGAGCGGTCGCCCGCGTGTCGCGGGAGCCAATCCGCGCGTGAAAGGTTGGCGTATTCACAATGGTTTATTTCCCGCGCTTTTCGATTAGCTGTCATTTCGAGCGGTCACCGACAGGCGAATTTGCGCAGCAAATAGTCGAGAAATCCCCCTGATAGGAAACACGGTGCATCGCCGAAGGGGATTTCTCGACTAAATCGCTACTCGATTTTGCCCTTTGGGCACCGCTCGAAATGACAGCGAGGGGATAAAAAATGCTCCTATCCGCTTAAGTTGTTGACATTGCCCTCGGGGGAAGGCTTTCTGTTCGTCGTGCGACGGTGCGTCAGTGATTTCTTAAATAGTATAAAAAAGCAGGGGCTTGGCTCTTTTACTCTACATTTGAGTATGGAGCCGGCTCCTTTTGCGTTTTATGCGGATCGTTTTTTCGCTGACAAGTGACGCCGAAAAGTATGTACAGGCGCGTGTGCGCCTGTTGCCGGTCAGCAGCTGAATTTTTGCCTGACCTGGCTGATTTTCTGCCCTTCGGCCTGCTGTGTGGCGTACCAGCCCTTTTGCTGCATTTTGTCGTAGATCTGCTCCTGCATTTGCAGCGCCGTGTTCAGCGAGCACGAAAAGGCGTGGTGCACGTCGGGGCTGCTGCTTTCCACCGTGCCGTGCATCAGCAGATCGCAGGCGCCCTTTTCCAGCAGCAGCATGTTTTCCATCCAATCTCTGTCGTTCATCGTGCGCCCTCCTTACAGCAAATCGTAAAAGCTTTGGAACATCGTGCGGTGCTTTTGCTCCAGCTCGTGCGAAAAGCGCTGCAGCTCTGCGTCCTGCAATTGCTCCGAGGCGTTTTGGCACTGCGTTTGGAAATACTGCGCGTGACCGAGCGCGTCCTCGACATACAGCAGTTCTTTTTCTGTCATAATACAACCTCCCTTTCGGTGTGGTTAGTATGCGCGGCTGCGGCGGCAATATGCGGTTTGTTTGTAAAAATACACAGACAAGCCGCGCCCGGCGGATATGCAGAGCATATATTCCCCAAATCCGTCCAAAAACACTTGCCAAAACGGTTTGTGCCGCGTATAATAAAAAGAAAAAATCTGTTTATCATACGGAGAACACTATGAAAAAATTTTTGACGATTCTCGTTTGCAAGCTGCTGCGCTTTGCGGGCAAGGTGATCGGCAGGGGCAGCAGCAAGCCCGGTCAGGTGGCGCTGCGGCTGTGCCCCGATATCCTCAGCCGCGTGGAGCTGCCGCCGTACATCATCGCCGTCACCGGCAGCAACGGCAAAACCTCCACCGTGGAGATGATCGCCCACATCCTTACCAAAAACGGCAAGACCGTGGCGTGGAACAAGGAGGGCTCCAACCAGATCGAGGGCGTGACCACGCTGGTGCTCGGCAGCGCCACGCTCGGCGGCAGGGTCAAGGCGGACATTTTGCTGATCGAAAGCGACGAGCGCTTTGCGCGCTACACCTTCCGCTACATCAAGCCCACCCACTATGTCATCACCAACCTTTACCGCGACCAGCTGACGCGCAACGGCCATCCCGAGTGGGTGTATGACGCGCTTGCCGACAGCATCACCGACGGCACGCAGCTGATCCTCAACGCCGACGACCCGCTGGTGTCCTCGTTTGCGCAGGGCAGAAGCAACGACGTGGTGTGGTTCGGCGCGGACAAGCTTTCCACCGACAGCGATGTGTCGGAAAGCGTATACGACGACGGCGCCTACTGCCCCGTTTGCAAGGCGCCCATGGTGTATACCACCCGTCACTACAACCACATCGGCCACTACCGCTGCACCGCCTGCGGCTATCACCGCCGCGATACGCAGTACACCGTGACGGCGGTCGATCTGGACAAGGGCGAAATGGTGATCGACGGCAAACACACCATCTCCCTCGCGCTGAAATCGCTGTATAATATGTATAACATCCTGGCGGCGTACACCGTCGCCTCTCTCGCGGGCGTTGACGGCGCCGAAATCGCCGCCGACATGAACAACTACGTACTGAAAAACGGCAGGGTCATCACCTTTACCCTCGGCAGCCGCCGGGGCACCATGCTGACCTCCAAGCACGAAAACTCCGTGTCCTACGACCAGTCCATCCGCGTCGCGAGCGCATACAGGGAGGGCTGCGACGTGCTGATCATCGTTGACGCGGTCAGCCGCAAGTATTTTACGAGCGATGTGTCGTGGCTGTACGACATCGACTTTGACAGGCTCGGCAGCGAAAACGTGCACGAGATCGTCCTTGCCGGCAAGTACGTCAACGATCTGGCGGTGCGCTTTTCCTACACGGACATCCCGCAGGCGCGCATCAAGCTGTTTGAAAGCATCAGCGATGCGGCGGATTACCTCAACAGCGACCGCAAGGAGTATTTGTATGTCATCACCTGCTTCTCCGACAAGGGCAAGTTTTTGGTGAAGGTGAAGGAGGACTGAGGATGCGGCTGATTCATTTGTACCACGATTTGATGAACCTGTACGGCGACTACGCCAACGTTGCCGCCATGCGGCGCCTGCTCGAAAAAAGCGGCGCACAGGTGACGGTCGATAAAGTGCCTCTCGGCGGCGACATACAGCTCGACGGCTGCGACTTCCTTTACATCGGCTCCGGCACCGAAAGAAACATGCGCGTGGCGCTGGAGGATCTGCGGCGCTGCACCGACGCGCTGCGGGCGTATATCGACAGCGGCAGGGTGCTGCTGCTGACGGGCAACGCGTTTGAAATGCTCGGCAACAGCATCACCGACGCGCACGGCGTCCGCACCGAGGGCTTGGGGCTGCTGGATTTTGCCGTCACCGAGCAAAACAAGACCCGCATGACCGCCGACGTCGTGTATCACTGCGATTTTCTCACCCAACCGCTGGTGGGCTTTGTCAACAAGTGCAGCGACATTCGCGGCGTGCCCACGCCGTTGTTTACGGTGGAGATGGGCTTGGGCAATACCGAAAACGACCGGTATGAGGGCGTGCGCGTGCAGAATTGCTTTGGCACGCACCTGACGGGACCCGTGCTGATCAAGAACCCCCATTTCCTGGAATACCTCGCCGGAAAGCTGCTCGGCGCGCCGCCCCAAACCGCCTGGATGACGCACGAGCGCGCAGGCTACGAGGTCACGCTGCACGAGCTGCGGATGCGCGAGGGCGCCGAACGCTGACGCAGAAGCCCGCAAAAGGGTGAAATGTCAAAATTTTAGTGATTCTTGTACAAAATTCACAAATAAAGAGAGAATAATTTGGGTTGCAACAATATCAAAAGTATTATATAATAAGGGTATAGGCATTAGAATTTATATTCAGGAGGAAGTCTTATGAAATCAAACGTGAAAAAATTTGCATCCGTTCTTCTGGCTGCGGTAATGCTCTTCAGCATGTGCGCGATTTTCTCAGTCTCTGCGGCTGAGTCTTCCGACGCAGTGGGCGCTGGTCTTACCGTGACCGGAACATCCAATTTCTGTGACGTGGCAGTTTCGCCCGCTTCCGTTAACAACGGCGGCCTTGTTAACGTCCAGTTTTTAACCCCTGTTGATCTGAACGTCGTCAGCATTCAGTGGGGCATGAATTACGACAAAACCAAGCTGCAATTCCTCGGTCGTTCCTCTGATATGGACATGCTCGTAAATCCTGCTGCCACTTCCTACAACGTAATGGGCAGTGGATCCAACGACGAAGAGGCTGTTTCCATCGCCGCTGACGATCCCATTATCACCTTTAGATTCAAGGCGCTTGCCGAAGGTACCGCCGAAGTCAGCTTCACCGTGATCGACCTGATGGACCGCACCACCGCCGGCGACAAGATCATTATCAACAACGGTCAAAACAAGCTGAGCGGCACCAGCCTCACCGTCAATGCTACCTCTAACTTCTTCGCACCCCAAACCCAGGTGTTCAGCGACGTGACCGAGCTCGAGGACGCCAACGGCGACAAGTTCGTGACCGTTTCCTACAAGGTTTGCTCGGACAGCCAGTTTATCGTCAACATCGACCTCGATGAGCTGACCTACGATCCCACTGTGCTCGAGTGGAGCGAAGCCTACAACACCTACGGCACCGGCCGCAACGCGGTTGTCGATATCTTCCCCTTTGCTGCGGAAAACAACTGCGGCGCCGGCACCTATCACCTGACAAGCCCCGGCCGTCTGGTTGCCAACTATTCTTCCGTTAAGCCTGCTGCCTATGCCTCCAACGAGGACGGCTCCGCCGTTGTTGCGGTAAAGGCGACCTTTAAGGTGATCAACGCCAACGCCGGCACCACCACTGTTAACTGCTTGGTGGATACCTTCACCTACTGCGACATCATCGAAAGAAATCCCTACATGAAGTCTGTTGCCGTGTTCAACAAGGTTGTGGACAACACCAACAAGGCAAAGGGTGAATACAGCACCGAGATCACCGCTGCAGGCGGCTCCGATGTCGAACTGCTGCTCGGCGACGTAGATAAAAACGGCACCGTTGAGATCAACGACGCCACCATGCTGCAAAGATACCTGTCCGAGTACATCACCAGCGTTGATTCCCGCGTAGCGGACGTTACCCGCGACGGCAAGGTCAATGTCAAGGATGTTACCGAGATCCAGAGATATGTGGCGCAGCTGAGAGACAAATTCTGATAATGGATACCCACAAAAGACCGGTTCCCCGCGAGCCGGTCTTTTTTTAGTGGCCAGTGGTCAGTGGTATTGCACGCACGTGCGGGTTTTACAACAACGTTTTCTGTACAATCGTAGTGACAGCCGTAGCCGGCCGGAAAGGCAACCGCGAGGGTTGCCCCTACGGACAATAAGGAAACGCACGGTTTCCTGTCCCGGGTGACCGATGGTCAGCCCCTATACCGTAAAGGAACCGAACGGGTTTTCCCTGCGCGCATTGGTACGCATAGAACATTTTCACAAAAACCTTTCTGAATCGTTGTACAATGTGCATATTGGCTATGCGGTTTTTCTATGATAAAATATTGATGTATGCGTTTCCCGATTCTATATCCGGAGGATGAATAATGAAATTAAAAGGTATTCACGTACCGCACAAGAAACACACGGCGGATATGCCGCCGGTGCGGATCCCCGTACCCAAGCTGGTGACGGTGCCGATGTCCATGCACATCGGCAGACCGGCAAAGCCGGTGGTCAAGCGCGGCGACACGGTCAAGGTCGGCCAGCTGATCGCCGAGGCGGACGGCTATATCTCGTCACCGGTACACGCAGGTGTTTCGGGCAAGGTACAAAAAATCGACGAAATGGTCACCTCCATGGGCGCCAAGGTGCCCTGCATCGTGATCGAAACCGACGGCTTGCAGGAGGTCAGCGAAACCGTGCAGCCGCCCGACGTGCATGATCTGCAAAGCTTTGTGGACGCGGTGCGCCAAAGCGGTTCGGTCGGCTTGGGCGGCGCGGGCTTTCCCACCTTTGTCAAGTTCAGCTTCAACAAGGACGAAAACGCCGCCGACGCGGTGGTGATCAACGCCGCCGAGTGCGAGCCCTACATCACCTCGGACACGCGCACGCTGCTCGACCGCACCGACGATGTGTTTGCCGGCATCGCGCTGCTCAAAAAATATTTAAAGGTCAAGCGCTATGTCATCGGCATCGAGGCAAACAAGCCTGCCGCCATCCAAAAGGCGCAGGAGCTCGCCGCCAAAACCGACGGGGTCGAGGTGCATGTGCTGCCTGCCGTGTATCCGCAGGGCGGTGAAAAGGTGCTGGTATACAACACGCTGGGCAGGCTGATCCCCAAGGGCGGCTTGCCGCTGGACGTGGGCGTGGTCGTCATCAACGTCACCACCCTTGCCTTTATCGCCAAATACGTCGAAACCGGTATGCCGCTGGTGGAAAAGTGCATCACCGTTGACGGTTCGGCAGTCAGGGAGCCGAAAAATATCATCGTGCCCATCGGCACCTCCATCGCCGACGTGCTCGAAAGCGCGGGCGGCTGCAAGGCGGCGCCTGCTAAGGTGCTGTACGGCGGTCCCATGATGGGCATTGCCGTGCCCGACCTCAGCGCGCCCATCCTCAAAAACACCAACGCGATCATCGCCATGGACGCGCGCGAAGCCGCGCCGCCCAAAACGACGGCGTGCATCAACTGCGGCGCGTGTCTGACGCACTGTCCGCTGCGGCTCGATCCGCGCGAGATCGCGCGCGCCTACAAAAAGAACGCGCCGGAGGACTTGCAGACCCTGTGCGTCGATCTGTGCATGGAGTGCGGCTGCTGCTCCTATGTTTGCCCGGCAAAACGCCATTTGGTGCAGACCAACAAGCTTGCCAAGGCGGTGCTGCGCGAGTACAACGCCGCGCAAAAGGCGAAAAAGGAGGGTGCAAAATGAACAACAAGCTGATTTCGGCGGTGTCGCCGCATTTTCACCGTCCGCGCACCACGCGCACCATCATGCTCGACGTGATTATCGCGCTGATGCCCGCCGTGATCGCCGCCATCATCTTTTTCGGCTGGCGCAGCCTGCTGGTGTGCGCCGACTGTGTGGCGGTGTGCATTCTCGCGGAGTGGGGATTTGAAAAAATATGTAAAAAAGAAAACACCATCGGCGACCTGTCGGCGGTGGTCACCGGCCTGATCCTCGCGCTGAACCTGCCCGTGGACGTGCCGCTGTGGCAGGCGTCGCTGGGCAGCATCATCGCGATCGTGGTGGTCAAGCAGCTGTTCGGCGGCATTGGACAAAACTTCGCCAACCCCGCCGCCACGGCGCGCATCATATTGATGACCGCCTTTTCGGGTACCATGACCCGCTGGGCAGTGCCGCAGGCGTTCAACCTGTTTCCCGACACGACCACCGGCGCGACGCCGCTGGCGCTGATGACCAAGGGCGAGACCGCCAACCTGCCGTCCTACCTCGACATGTTCCTCGGCAACACGGGCGGCTGCTTGGGCGAAACCAGCGCGCTGGCGCTGATTTTGGGCGGCCTGTACCTGCTGTTCCGCGGCGTTATCACCTGGCACACGCCCGTCGCCTTTATCGGCACCGTGGCGTTGATGTCGCTGGTGTGCGGTCAGGATGTGCCGGCGCAGCTGCTGTCCGGCGGCTTGATGATCGCCGCGTTCTTTATGGCGACCGATTACGCCTCCTCGCCGGCGACCCCGTGGGGCAAGATCATCTTCGGTGTGGGCTGCGGTTTAATTACGATACTGATCCGCTTTTGGGGCAACTTCCCCGAGGGCGTCAGCTTCTCGCTGCTGATCATGAACATTTTGACGCCGTATATCGAAAAACTCACGCGCGCAAAGCCGCTGGTAGGGGAGGTGGATGAGTGATGAAGGACATCATCAAGCCGATCGCGGTGCTCGCGTCCATTTGCCTGGTCGTGACGGCGCTGCTGGCGTACATCAACTCCGTCACGTCGCCCATCATCGCCGCCGCCAACGAACAGGCAGCTGCCGAGGCGCGGCAGGCGGTGCTGCAGGAAGCCGACAGCTTTGAAAAAATCGACGACGCCCTGCTGCCCGAGGGCGTAGAGGAAGCCTATTATGCCGCCAACGGCACAGGCTATGTGTTTAAGCTGGCCGCCAAGGGCTACGGCGGCACGATCGAGCTGATGTGCGGTATACACGAGGACGGCACCATCGAAAATATCCAAACGCTCGAACACAGCGAAACGAGCGGCATCGGCTCCAAGGTCGTTGACAACAAGAGCGGCTACAGCCAAAACTACGTCGGCAAAACCGCTGACGATTATGAAACGGTGGACGGCGTTACGGGCGCGACCATCTCTTCCAAAGCATACAAAAGCGCTGTGGAAGCGGCGTTTGAAGCCTATATGGCGGTGATAGGGGGTGCCGTTGAATGAATAAGCTGCAAAACTTTTCCAAGGGACTTATCAAGGAAAATCCCGTGCTGGTGCTCGTGCTCGGCACCTGTCCCACGCTTGCTACCTCCACCAGCATCATCAACGCGCTGGGCATGGGCGCGGCGGCGACGGTGGTGCTGCTGTGCTCCAACATCGTGATCTCCGCGCTGCGCAAAATCATTCCCGACAAGGTGCGCATCCCGTGCTATATCGTGCTGATTGCGGGCTTTGTGACGATGGTGCAGATGCTCGTCAAGGCGTTCGCGCCGGCGCTCGACGAATCGCTGGGCATTTACCTGCCCCTGATCGTCGTCAACTGCATCATCCTCGGCCGCGCCGAGATGTTCGCCAACAAAAACACGGTGCCCGACGCCGCCATTGACGCGCTGGGCATGGGCGCAGGCTTTACGCTGGCGCTGCTGGCGATGGCGACCATCCGCGAGGTGTTCGGCAACGGCACCTTCCTCGGCATGGAGATCCCGGTTTTGGCACAAAATAAAATTTCGATCCTCACCATGGCGCCGGGCGGCTTCTTTGTCTTTGGTATCCTGATCGCCCTGGTGAACAAGTTCGGCAAGTACAAGCCGAAAAAGAAGGACTTTGGCTGCGAGGACTGTCCGCAGGCGGACGGCTGCGCGATGGCAGGCAAGGGCGGCTGCGCTGACGCAGAGAGAGCGGAGGTGACGGCACAATGACGACCTTTATCGTGATCTTGCTGTCGGCAGTGTTCGTCAACAACTACGTGCTGACGCGGTTTTTGGGCATTTGCCCGTTCCTCGGCGTTTCCAAAAAGCTCGACTCCGCCGTGGGTATGAGCCTGGCGGTCATCTTCGTCATGCTAATGGCGACGGCGGCGACGTGGCCGATCCAAACCTTTTTGCTGACCCCCAACAACCTCGATTATTTGCAGACGATCGTCTTTATTTTGGTCATCGCCGCGCTGGTGCAGCTCGTGGAGATCGTGCTCAAGCGCTATGTGCCGTCGCTGCACCAATCGCTGGGCGTGTATCTGCCGCTCATCACCACCAACTGCGCGGTGCTGGGCGTGACCATCCTCAACATCACCGAAAACTACACCTTTGCCGAGTCGATGGTCAACTCGCTGGGCAGCGGCTTGGGCTTTATGCTCGCCATGGTGATGTTTTCGGGCGTGCGCTCCAAGCTGGAGGGCGCCGACATTCCCGAAAGCTTCAAGGGCTTGCCCGTCACGCTGGTGGCGGCGTCCATCACCTCGCTGTCGTTCCTCGGCTTCGGCGGCGTGGTCGAAAACATGTTTCCTGTGTAACGGAGGTGGCGCGAAATGAATGAAATTCTGATTGCGGTGATCCCCGTTGTGATTATCGGTATCGTCTGCGGCGCGGTGCTCGCCATCGCGTCCAAGGTGATGGCGGTCAAGGAGGACGAGCGGTTCCCTGCCGTGCGCGATTGCCTGCCCGGCGCCAACTGCGGCGCCTGCGGCTTTGCGGGCTGCGACGGCTACGCCAAGGCGCTGTGCGAGGACCCGTCCACCCCTGCCAACCTGTGTATCCCCGGCGCGGCTGGCGTTGCCAAGCAGCTGGGCGAGGTGCTCGGCGTGGAGGTTGCGGATGTGGCGGCGCAAAAGGCGGTGGTGCACTGCTCCGGCAGCTGCGGCCATACGCAGGATAAGGTCGTGTACAGCGGCATCGAAAGCTGCGCGGCGGCAAAGCTGCTGTACGGCGGCAAGGGCAGCTGCACCTTCGGCTGTCTCGGGCTGGGCGACTGCGCGGCGGTGTGCCCCGAAAACGCGATTACCATTCGCGACGGCGTGGCATGTGTGAGCGCCGCCGACTGCATCGGCTGCGGCATGTGCACCAAAGCCTGTCCCAACCGGCTGATCGCGCTTTTGCCTGCCACCGAAACAGTGGTGGTGGCGTGCAGCAACCGCGACAAGGGCGCTGCGACGCGCAAGGTGTGCGACGTCGGCTGCATCGGCTGCCGCAAGTGCGAAAAGGCGTGTCCGTCGGGTGCGATCAAGGTCACCGGTAACGTGGCGCGCATCGACTACGAAAAGTGCACCGGCTGCGGCGCCTGCGCCGAGGTGTGCACCACAAAGTGCATCGTCAAGCGGTGATATAAATGAAAATGAAAGCGGCAGGGCAGGCGTTTGGCTTGTCCTGCCGCTGTTGTTGTGCAGAAAACGCCCCTGCGGGCGCCGGTAAAAACTGTATCGGAAACATACCGAAACTGCGCGCCTGCCGCCCTTGCGTCCGTTTTTTTGGTTATTGGTGAAAATTCACCAAAATTTTTCGGAAAATTTCTGCGCCCGCTCCGTTCAGGGGGTTTACGGTTGCTAAAATGGGACAAATCCTTCAATTAATTTGGGCAGAGTTAAGCAACTTTCACAAAGAGTAACATGTTAAAGTGCACAAAAATCAAAGTATAATTTCGTATAGATGAACAAATTACAAAAAATAACAGGTAAAATTACACAAAAAATAAACCGATTTTTAACATGTTAGATAAAAAGTACAAAAGTGGTTGAAATTTGCACGTGTTTTTGATATTATTTAATTAGTGGAACAGAGCGTTATTTGTGCAATTTGCTCCATTACACAAAATATTTAGAAAGAAGGACAAATCCAATGAAAAAAGTTCTCGCCATTTTATTGGCAGGTATGATGACCGCGACGGCATTTGCAGGCTGTGGCGGCGGCGGCGGCACTGCCTCCAAAACGGAAGGCGGCAACGCAACAAAGGACGAGGGCGGTTCATCCAAGACAGCTAATTTGATCGATCCCTCTTGGCCTGAGGCAAGCGTATTCGGCGACGAGAATAACATCACCTTGAAGGTATGGGCTCCCGATAAGGGCGTTGCGCTGGCTCAAAAGCAAATCGAAGAGTTCAAAAAGCATTATCCCGAGAAGACGTTCAATATCGAGGTCGTTGCACAGGGTGAAAACGACGCGGCTACGTTGATCGTTAACGATGCGACAAAGGCTGCCGACGTATTCAGCTTCCCGAGCGACCAGCTCAACAAGCTGAAGGACGCTCAGGTGCTGACCCAGGTCGCTCCCGTGTTCCTCGACACCGTTAAGGCGATGAACGCAGAGAAAACCGTTACCGCCGGTACCTTCGACGTAAACGGCGAGCAGCAGCTCCTTGCGTTCCCCGAAACCAACGATAACGGCTACTATCTCGTATACGACAACACCGTTGTGACCGCTGAAGACGCCAAGACCTTTGAGGGCATTCTGGAAGCGTGCAAGAAGGCGAAAAAGACCTTCGTTATGGATGCAGGTAACGGCTTCTACAGCTGCGTATTCGCCTTCACCGGCGGCGCTACCATCGACGGCTTCGAGTCTGACGGCGCTACCCAGAAATTCGTTGAGTACAACGAGGACGAGGTCGTAAAGACCCTGCAGGCATTCGGCAAGCTGATGAAGACCTACAAGGGCACCTTCGTTTCGCAGGATCCCGCTAACATCTCCACCGGCTTCAAGAACGGCAAGGTCGGCGCAGGCGTAGACGGCACCTGGAACTCCACTCCCGACAAGGAAGCCCTGGGCGACAAGTTCGGTGCTGCCAAGCTCCCCACCATCAAGGTCGGCAGCGAAGACAAGCAGTGGATCTCCATGTTCGGTTATAAGTACATCGGCGTCAACTCCCACTCCAAGTTCCCGCGTTCCGCTCAGATTCTCGCTTACTACCTCGCAGGTCAGAAGTGCCAGGAAGAAAGAGCGAACGAGCTCGGCTGGGGTCCCTCCAACCTCGAGGCACAAAAGGCTGTTGCCGACAATCCGATCCTGACGGCTGTTTCCGAGCAGTCCAACTTTGCGGTTCCGCAGGTTAACATCGCAGGTACGTTCTGGTCCTCCATGGGTACGCTCGGCAGCGAGATGTACAAGGACGGCTTCAATCCCGACGACGCTGCAGCCGTGAAGACACTGTTTGAAAAGACAATCGCTAACGTTCGCGACGAATAATCCGATTGTATCCGAAAACAAACAACAACGGGGTGCCCTCTTTGAGGGCGCCCCGCAAAGTCCCTGATTTACGTTTTCTTTACACCAAACGAATAATGTTTTTTATTATGGGGGAAACGTAAAAAGCATTATTAGTTTGGTGTACTATAATAAAACCAGAGAGATTTTCAGATTTGTTAAAGGAGAGCTTATATGACATACGTTGAATATAAACAGCTCAGTCCGTTTCAAAAATTTGCCTTTAACTTTAAGAAGTTCTTTAAAAATCTGCCCGGCGCGGTCGGACGGTTCTTCAAGACCATCGGCCTGGCAATTGTTCACTTCTTTGTCGGTATAGGCAAAGGCTTCAAAAACTACGGCGTTACCTTTGTCAAGGGTGACTGGGCAACAAAGCTTTCTTATGTGATCTTCGGCTTCGGCTGCTTCCATAAGAAAAAATACTACAAGGGTGTTTTATACTTCCTGGTGGAGTGTCTGTATGCATTGTTCATGGTCGTGTTCGGCGCCGAGCAGCTGTACTGGTTGCCGACCCTGGGCACCATCGAACAGCACACCGAGATCGTTGACGGTTTCCCGCAAGTGGTGCAGGGTCAGTCCTCCATGCAGATCTTGCTGTACGCCACGCTCACCTTGGTCGTCACCCTGGTGGTGTTCGTCATTTACATCGCCAACATCAAGGACGCCTATAAGCTGCAGCAAATGGCGGAAAGAGGCGAAAAGCCCACCGGCCTCAGAGAAGACGCGCGCGACTTCCTCGACGGCAAATATCACATCACCCTGTTGTCATTCCCGATTTTGATGATCAGCATCTTCAACATCCTGCCGCTGATCTTCATGATCCTGATCGCTTTCACCAACTACAACGGCACCACCCACATCAACCTGTTTGACTGGGTCGGACTGGAAAACTTCGGCAACCTGCTCAACGTAATCGACAGCGCCAAAAAAGCCACGACCTTCTTCGGCATCGCGGGCTGGACGCTGATTTGGGCAGTCGCCGCCACCTTCTCCAACTATATCCTCGGCATGATCGTTGCGCTGATGATCAACAAAAAAGGCATCAAGCTCAAGAGCGTGTTCAGAACCATGTTTGTTATCACCATCGCGGTTCCCCAGTTCGTATCGCTGCTGCTCATGAGCCAGCTGCTGGCGGAGGACGGTGCGTTCAACATCCTGCTGTCCCACTTCAACGGCGGCGTCAACCCCCATATCAACTTCCTGGGCGGCGCACCGATGACCGCACGACTGACGGTCATCATCGTCAACTGCTGGGTCGGTATCCCGTACACCATCCTCTCCATGTCGGGTATCTTGATGAACATCCCCGAGGATCTGTACGAATCCGCCCGTATCGACGGCGCTTCGCCGTATAAGACCTTCACAAAGATCACGTTGCCCTACATGATCTTCGTTACCACTCCGCAGCTGATCACCCAGTTCGTCGGTAACATCAACAACTTCAACGTTATCTTCCTGCTGACAGGCGGTAATCCCTCCAACCCCGACTACTTCAACGCGGGTCACACGGATATCCTTGTTACATGGCTGTATAACCTGTCGATGGGCTCCGGCGTGCAGGACTACGGTCTGGCGTCCGCCATCGGTATCTTGGTATTCATCATCTGCGCAACGCTTTCGCTGATCGTGTACAACAACTCGAAGTCTATGAAGGATGAGGAGGCGTTCTCATGATTAAAAGTTA
>CAMKOU010000030.1 GCA_946414505.1 uncultured Clostridia bacterium
CATCTGCACCGCCACCGCCGGCATCTGCACCGCCGCCGCCGGCATCTGCACCGCCGCCGGCATCCGCACCGCCGCCGGCATCCGCACCGCCGCCGGCATCTCCGCCGCCGGAATTGCCGCCGTAACCGGCATCGTTGTCGCCGGAATTGCCGCCGTTGTTTTGTCCGTAATTGTTGTTGCGGTCGTAGTCACGGTCGTAATAGTCATCGTCATACGGCTCGTAATACGCTTCGCCGTAGGCAGGCAGATTTTTCTCGACATAATAGCCGACATATTGTCCGTACACATTGTCGGTCGAGATGATCAAGCCCGAATAGGGGTTGTAGGTTGCCGCAACGACATGCGGTGAAAGCGTGTATTCCTTGTGCTCTTTATTCTTCAGGTATTCGGACATGACGTTTTGGAAGAATCTTGCCGAGCGGGTCGTATCGTTGATCGTGTCGGGGATATCAAAGCCCGTCCACGTCGCCATGACCGCATAGGGCGACATACCGCAGTACCAGCAGTCCTTATCGTCATTGGTGGTACCGGTTTTGCCCACGATATCCCAATCCTCGATCTGCGCGTAGTGCGCGTTGGTGTGCTGGCTGTTGACCATGTTGTAATGGAGCAGGCGGTTCATAATGGTGGCCGTTTCCTCGGAATATGCCTTACGCGGCACCTTGTCGCGGTTGTCGATGATGACGTTGCCCTCGCTGTCGGTGACATAATAATAGGTATAGGGGTCGTAGTACAGACCGCCGTTGCCCATATAGGTGAACGCCGCCGCCATTTCACGCACGCTGACGCCGCCCACCATACCGCCGATGGAAAGCGAACCGATTTGATAGGAATCTTCATCGTCGAGCATCTTAAAGCCCATTTTAGTGGTTGCCTGCTCATAGGCGACCTTGGGACCGCCGATCATTTCCATGACGCGCACTGCCGTGGCGTTGGAGGAATACTCGATCGCCTCGGGCAGCAGCATTTCGCCGAAATAGGAGCCGTACGCGTTGCGCGGACCGGAGATTTTTTGTCCGTCGGCGCCGGTTTCGTAGTTGTCGATCGGCTCGTCCAGCACGGTCGATGAGAAGTAAAGCTGTTGCTTTTCGATGGCGATGGGATACACCAGCACCGGCTTGATGGACGAACCGGGCTGCAGTGCGGAGTGTGTGGCGCGGTCCCAGTCGAGCGGACCGGTCTTTTTCTGCGAGCTGCCGACGGTGGCGATCACCCTGCCGTCAAAGTCCATCAGCACCGAGCCGATTTGAATGTCGGGATCCTGGTCGGCATCCAAATTCAGTGCGGCGTTTTCGATGTAGTCCTGCATTTTTTCATCCATGGCGCTGTAAATGCTCAGACCTTCGGTGTATATTTTTTCACTCGCTGCGCCCTCGCTGATGTTGTACAGCTTCGCCAGATCGGCGCGCAGGTCGTAGATCATCTGGTTGTAGTACCAGTTTTGTACCTTCTCCTCCTCTTCCTCATCGTCGTCGCTGTGGTCGGCGGAGAAGCCTTTGAATTTCATGTTTTCAGATTCTGCCAAAGCCGCCTGGAACTCCTCTTCGGAGATCTTGTCCTGGTCGCGCATCTCATACAGGATGTTGACGCGGCGCTTGCGGTTGTTGTCGGGATAGAGCAGCGGATTCCAGTGGGACGGGTTTTGCGTGATGCCTGCGATCGCCGCGCATTCCGCCAGCGAGCAGTCGCGGATGCTCTTGCCGAAGTACAGCTGGGCGGCAGCCTCGACGCCCTGGCAGTTGTTGCCGTAGTTGACGACGTTGAGGTACGCCTCCAAAATTTGCTCCTTGCTGTATTCCTGCTCCAGCTTGAGCGCCTTGCAGATCTCGCGGAGCTTACGGGTGATGGACACCTCGTTGTCGTCCGTGATGTTTTTGATCAGCTGCTGGGTGATGGTGGAGCCGCCGTAGGAATCGCCGCCGGTGGCAAGGGTGCCCACTGCCGACAGGGTACGCGTCCAGTCAACGCCCTGGTGGTCATAGAAACGCTTGTCCTCGATGGTGACCTGCGCATCCTTCATATACTGCGGGATATCGACATAGTCCACCCAAATTCGGTTTTCCACGTCAAACAGCTTTTGGCGCTCGGTAAACTCGCCCGTATTGCTGTCGCGGACAAAGATCCGGCTGGTTTGGTTCATGGATTTCGCCTTGAGGTCGATGCCTGTCGGCTCCGCTGCCAGCTGGAAAATATAGATGCCCAGCGAAATCAGGGTGATGACGCCTGCAATGGCGCCGACGGCAAGCGCCGTCAGCAATACCTTTCCGATGCCCTTCAGCACACGCTTTACGGTGCTGTCTGATTTTCCGGACACCTTACTCTCCGCTGTTTTGTCGGTGTAATGGCTGATATCTGTTTCACGTTTATTGCGCATATAAAACTCCTTTTTGAAGCAAAGCAATCAATAATAAACATATTTATGATTTATTATAGCACTTTACCGAAAAAAAATAAATATCTTTAAAGAAATTTTTGATAGAAAAAATAGATTTTCCCATGCAGAATTTTATGAATTTTAGTATATGGCGGATTTTTTTCTCTTTTGCGGGCATGATTTCACACAAAAAAGCCATACTAACCATACTATATATAAACCAAAAGGAAGAATGCCATGAAAAAACTGTTGTTGATCACGGGGCTCATCCTCATCGGCTGCGTACTGACGGACAGTCTTGCGGCGCCGCCGGCGTCAAACATCACGGTAGTGGAAGCGACCACTGCGGCGGCAAAGGCGGCGGTGCGCGGCTATGTGGTGCGCGACTGCGACGGAAAGATCGCCGTGTTCCGCAAGGGTGACGCGGCGCCCCTGCTGACCACCGGCACACGCACCGAGTCGCTGCCGCGTGCCGACGCCCAAAAGCTGCGGCGCGGCATCGAGGCGGTCAGCCGGGCGGAGTTGGAGCGGATCTTGGAGGATTTTTGCAGTTGAGCTGCACAAAGAGGCGGCAGGCGGATATTCGCTTGCCGTCAGTTCTATTTTAAAGTTGACTTTTTCCCTAAATTGCGGTATGATAGTTACGATAATGTCTAAGTATGCGAAAAAGACGGATGAAAATGTCTTTATTTGCATTTTGTAATGAAATCTTGCTTTATTTTATCAAAGGAGAATGGTCTTATGATCTCTACCGTAATTGACCAAGCCCTGGGCTTGGAATTCCCGATTTTTCAGGGCGGCATGGCATGGGTTGCCGACGCGTCCCTGGCGGCAGGTGTTTCCAACGCCGGCGGTCTGGGCATTATTGCCGCAATGAATTCCAACGGCGAACAGCTGCGCACCGAAATCCGAAAATGCAAGGAACTGACAAACAAGCCCTTCGGCGTGAACATCATGCTGATGAGCCCGTTTGCCGACGAGGTGGCAAACGTCGTGGTGGAGGAAGGCGTTACCGTCGTGACCACCGGCGCGGGAAACCCGGGCAAATACATGGACAAATGGCTGGCGGCAGGCATCAAGGTCATTCCCGTGGTGCCCTCCGTGGCGCTGGCGCGGCGCATGGAAAAGCTCGGCGCGTTTGCGCTGATCGCCGAGGGCGGCGAAAGCGGCGGCCATGTGGGCGAGCTGACCACCATGGCGCTGGTGCCGCAGGTGGTTGACGCGGTAAAGATCCCCGTGATCGCGGCAGGCGGCATTGCCGACGGCAGACAGCTGGCGGCGGCGTTCCTGCTCGGCGCGGTAGGCGTGCAGGTCGGCACCCGTTTTTTGGTGGCGAAGGAATGCACCATCGCGCAGACATATAAAGATAAAGTATTAAAGGCAAAGGATATCGATTCGGTGGTGACAGGCAAGCGTCTGGGACATCCCGTGCGTTCCATCCGCAACCAATTCACCAGAGAATACGCAAAGGCGGAATACGATGCCTCCTCCGTGTCGGACGAGGAGCTGGAAAAGATGGCGTCGGGCGTGCTGCGCCTGGCAGCGCGCGAGGGCGACGTCAAAAACGGCTGCGTGCTGGCCGGTCAGGTTGCCTCAATGGTCACCCGCGAGCAGACGGCGCGCGAAATTATCACCGAAATGTTCGGCGAAGCCGAAGTGGTGCTGAACGGAGCGACAAAATGGGTAAAATAGCATTTGTTTTTTCGGGACAGGGCGCCCAGTACAGCGGCATGGGCAAGGCAATGGCGGAGGCTTCTCCTGCCGCCAAAGCCGTTTTCGACATGGCGGACAGCATTCGCCCGGGCACCTCGCAGCAGTGCTTTGCCGGCACGGCGGAGGAGCTGACGCAAACCGTCAACACCCAACCCTGCGTGTTTACCGTCGATTTGGCAGCGGCGCGTGCGCTGGAGGAGCGCGGCATTCATCCCGACTGCGTCGCCGGCTTTTCACTGGGTGAGATCGCGGCGCTCGCGTTTGCGGGCGTGCTCTCCGACGAGGATGCGTTTAAGCTTGTCTGCAAACGCGGCGAGCTGATGGACGCGGCGGCAAAGGCAAATCCCGGCGCGATGGTGGCGGTGCTGAAAATCACCCCCGAAAAAGTGGAGCAGGTGTGCGCGCAGTTTGCGCAGACCTACCCCGTCAACTACAACTCCCCCGCCCAAACCGTGGTGGCAACCACTGCGGAAACCGCCGGCGCCTTTTGCGAGGCGATCAAGGCGGCAGGCGGCAGAGCAAAGCTGCTGCCCGTCAGCGGCGCGTTCCATTCGCCGTTTATGGCGGACGCTGCCGAGGGACTGGCACAGTATATGGAAGGCATCGACTTTGCCGACCCGCAGATCCCCCTGTATTCCAACTACACCGCACAGCCCTACGCGGGCGATTACAAAAAGCTGGTCAGAGCGCAGGTGGAGAATCCCGTGCGCTGGCAAACCATCACCGAAAACATGAAAGCCGACGGCGTGGACACCATCATCGAGACCGGCGTGGGCAAAACCCTGCAAAACCTCGCCAAGCGCACCTTTGACGACATCAAGGCATACAAGGTCGAAACCCCGGAGGATATCTCTTCAATTCTTAATGCGTAATGCGTAATTATATTTGTAATATGTCATTTGTAACTTTATTCGTATCACTTTGAATCAACGAGGTACTTACTATGAATTTTGAAAACAAAACTGCCGTCATCACCGGCGGCTCACGCGGCATCGGCTTGGCCATTGCCAAAAAGCTCGCCGCAAACGGGGCGAATATCGCGATTTTATACGTCGGCGACGAAGCCGAGGGCAACAACGCCGTGGCGGCGCTTGCACCATACGGCGTGAAAACGGCGCAGTATTTTTGCGACGTGTCCGACTTTGAAGCCTCCAAAAAGGTGGTAGACGCCGTGATCGCGGACTTCGGCGGCATTGATATTTTGATCAACAACGCGGGCATCACCCGCGACAAGCTGGTGCTCAACATGGATGAAAAGGATTTTGACGCGGTGATCAACGTCAACCTCAAGGGCACCTTTAATATGATCAAGCACACCTACAAGCATTTTATGAAAAAGCGTGCCGGCAGGATCGTCAGCACCTCCTCCATCGTCGGCATGATCGGCAACGCCGGACAGGCAAACTACGCCGCGTCCAAGGCAGGCATCATCGGACTCACCAAGTCGGTGGCGCGTGAGCTTGCCGGCAGGGGCGTCACGGTCAACGCGGTCGCGCCGGGCTACATCGGCACCGACATGACAAACGTGCTGCCCGAAAAGGTCAAGGAGACCATGAAGGCGCAGATCCCGGCAAAGCGCATCGGCACGCCCGAGGACGTTGCAGGCGTGGTGGCGTTCCTCTGCTCCGACGAGGCGGCATATGTGACCGGCGAGGTCATCCGCGTAGACGGCGGCTTGGCGATTTGACGCGCAGCCGCACGATTTTTGACAGGAAGTGACAATATGAGCAGACGAGTAGTAATCACAGGCTTGGGCGCCGTCAGCCCTCTCGGCAACGACGTGCCGACAATGTGGAAAAACATGGTGGACGGCGTGTGCGGCATCGACGAGATCACCGCCTTTGACACCTCTGATTTGAAGGTACATATCGCCGGTACGGTCAAGGGCTTTCAGCCCGAGCTGTACTTTGAAAAGAGAGAAGCCAAAAAGCTCGACATCTACTGCCAGTACGCCATGGCGGCGGCACAGCAGGCGGTGGACGACAGCGGCATTCTCGGTCATATCGACGAAAACCGCTTCGGCGTGTATATCGGCGCCGGTATCGGCGGCTTGAATACCTTTGTGGACAACACCGTGGGGATGGAAAAGGGCGGCCCGCGCAAGGTGAGCCCCTTCTTTATCCCGATGATGATCGGCAACATCGCCACCGGCAACGTCGCCATCCGCTTCCACGCGAAGGGCGTGTCGCTTTCGGTGATGAGCGCCTGCGCCACCGGCACCAACTCCATCGGCGAAGCGTTCCACGCCGTCAAGGACGGCTATGCCGACGCGGTCATCGCGGGCGGCGCCGAGGCAGTGGTCGCGCGGCTGACGATCGCGGGCTTCCAAAACATGAAGGCGCTGTCCACCCATCCCGACCCCAAAACCGCCAGCCGTCCGTTTGACAAGGATCGCAACGGCTTTGTGATGGGCGAGGGCGCCGGTATGCTGATTCTGGAGGAATACGAGCACGCCAAGGCGCGCGGCGCGAAAATTTACGCCGAGTTTGCCGGCTACGGCAACACCTGCGACGCCCACCACGTCACCGCTCCCGACCCCGAGGGCGCCGGCTTGGCGCGTGCGATCGAGATCGCGTTTGCCGAGGCGAACGTCCCCGAGGACGCACAAATTTACATCAATGCCCACGGCACCAGCACCCACCTCAACGACCTGACCGAAACCATGGCGATTAAAAAGGCGCTGGGCGACAAGGCATACAGCGCGAGCATCAGCTCCACCAAATCCATGACCGGTCACATGCTGGGCGCCACCGGTGCGATCGAAGCGATCGCCGCGATCAAGGCGATCGACGAGGGCGTGATCCCCCCGACGATCAACCTCGACGAGCCGGACGAAGGACTCGACCTCGACTACACGCCCAAAACCGCGAAACAGCGCGCCGTCAACGTCGCCGCCTCTACCAATCTCGGCTTTGGCGGCCACGACGCATGTGTCGTATTCAAGAAGATTTAACGGAGGTTTCCCATGATTGATATTGCGACCTTAAAGGAATATATCAAGGTGCTGGAGGACAGCACCCTGCAAGCCATGGAGCTGTCGGACGGCACCGACACCATCCATCTGGAAAAGGCGTACAACGACGTGGCAACGACGCAAACCGTCAATGTCACGCCGCAGGTGGTCGCCGGCGCCGACAGCCCGGCGGTTGTCAACCTGCCGAAAGCGACGGAAGCCCCCGGCAAAACCATCAATGCACCCATCGTCGGCGTGTTTTACGCCGCTCCCTCCCCCACTTCCGAACCGTATGTGAGCGTCGGCAAGCGCGTGAAAAAGGGCGACACGGTGTGCATTATCGAAGCCATGAAGTGCATGAACGAGATCCAGGCGGAGGAGGACGGCGTCATCACCGAGATCCTCGTCAACAACGAACAGCTGGTGGAATTTGACCAGCCGCTGTTTGCCATTCAATAACAGCTTAGCCGTGGGGCGACCGCCGGTCGTCCGCGGGCGTGCAGTGCACGCCCCCTCACTACAAAGGAGAGCCGTATGAACCAACAGGAAATTATGAACATCCTTCCCCACCGCGACAACATGCTGCTGGTGGAGACATCCGAAATGCTTGACGAAAACACCGCCAAGGGCACCTACACCGTGCGCGGCGACGAATTCTTTTTGCAGGGACACTTTCCCGGCAATCCCGTAGTACCGGGCGTCATTTTATGCGAAATGATGGGACAGGCGAGCTGCTGTCTGCTGGCGGACAAGGTCAGCAACTGCACGCCCTACTTTACCAAGATGGACAAGGTAAAGTTTAAAAAGCCCGTCAAGCCCGGCGACACGCTCGAAAGCGTGTGTACGCTGACCAAAAACCGCGGCGCGTTTTACTTTATCGACGCCAAGGGCTATGTGGACGGCGACCTGTGCGTCAGCGCGGAGCTGAGCTTTGCGCTTGTCCCGAACGAAGCATAATACTACTTAGAACACCTGATCATTGGATGTGATTTTATGTTTTCTAAAATTTTGATCGCCAACCGCGGCGAAATCGCGGTGCGCATCATCCGCGCGTGCCGCGAAATGGGCATTTCCACCGTCGCGATCTACTCCAAGGCGGACAAGGACGCCATGCATGTGCAGTTAGCGGATGAAAGCTACTGCGTCGGCGGCAACCGCGTGGCAGACAGTTACCTCAATATCCCTGCCATCCTCACCGTTGCGGTCGAAACCGGCGCCCAGGCGATCCATCCGGGCTACGGCCTGCTGAGTGAGAACGCCAAATTTGTGTCGCTGTGCGAGCAGTGCAACATCAACTTTATCGGCCCCACCTCGGACATGATCGCCATGCTGGGCGACAAGGATGCGGCGCGCAAAACCATGCGTGCGGCAGGTGTGCCCGTCACACCCGGCTGCGATGTGGTGACGGATTTGGACGCCGCCATGGAGGAAGCCGAAAAAATCGGTTTTCCGCTGCTGATCAAGGCGCGTTCGGGCGGCGGCGGCAAGGGCATTCGCCGCGTGGATTTTATCGAACAATTCGAGGAAGCCTTTCTCTCGGCGCAGGCAGAGGCAAAGGCGGCGTTTGGCGACGGCGCGTGCTACATAGAAAAGTTTATCCATCCCGTCAAGCACATTGAAATGCAGCTGCTGTGTGACAAATATGACAACATCATTTGTCTGGGCGAGCGTGAGTGCTCGGTGCAGCGCAAAAACCAAAAGATGATCGAGGAAAGTCCCAGCCCCGCCTTAGACGAAAAAACGCGCAAAAAAATGATGATCGCGGCGGTCAAGGCGGCAAAGGCAGTGCATTATGTCAATGCCGGCACGGTTGAATTTTTACTGGATCACGACAACAACTTTTATTTCATGGAAATGAACACCCGCCTGCAGGTGGAGCACGGCGTCACCGAAATGGTAACAGGTCTTGACATCGTGCAGTGGCAGATCCGTATTGCGGCAGGCGCACGCCTGACGCGCACACAGGACAGCATTTTCACGCACGGCAATGTGATCGAATGCCGCATCAACGCCGAAGATCCCGAAAAGGGCTTCCGTCCCAGCTGCGGCAAAATCAAACGGCTGCACACGCCCGGCGGCAGCTTTGTGCGGTTTGACACCGCCATTTACCAGGACTACGAGGTGCCGCCCTATTATGACTCGATGATCGGCAAGCTGATCGTGCAGGCGCGCAGCCGCGCCGAGGCGATCCGCAAAATGAAAATGGCGCTCAGCGAGCTGACCATCGACGGCATCGACATCAACCGCGACATTTTGGCGGAGATCTTATCCGACGACCGCTTTGTCAGCGGCGAATATACCACCGATTTTATGCGTGAGTTTGAAGAAGAACACCAAGCACGCAGCTAAGCGTTGCGTGTTAAGCGTTGAGCGTGGAATGGGTTTTCCGCTCTCCGCTTTATAAGGAAAGAACGCTATATGGATTTTTTTGCCTTTGTAAAACCGAAAAATGAACTGGAATCTGTGCCCGACGCCAAACAAAACGTGCCGTTTATTCCGGAAGAAATGTGGATGAAATGTCCCAAGTGCAACACGCTGCTGCTAACGACGGATCTGGAGGAAAACCTGAACGTCTGCACCCACTGCGGTCATCACTTCCGCATGGAGAGCAAACAGCGTCTGGCGCTCCTTGCCGACACAGACACCTTTACGGAACACGACAGCGATTTGACCGGCTCCAACATCCTTGACTTTCCGGGCTATGACCAAAAGCTGGAAAAGGCGCGGCAAAAAAGCAAGGAATCTGTGCTTTGCGGCGAGTGTCTGATGGGCGGCATCAAAGCCGTGCTTTGCGTCATGGAGGCAGACTTTATGATGGGCAGCATGGGCACCGTCACGGGCGAAAAAATCACCCGCGCCTTTGAATACGCCACCGAAAACAAGCTGCCGGTCGTCGTCTGCTCGGTTTCGGGCGGCGCGCGTATGCAGGAGGGTATTTTGTCCCTGATGCAAATGGCAAAAACCTCCGGCGCCGTCAAGCGCCACAGCGACGCCGGACAGCTGTACATCACCATCCTCACCGACCCCACCACCGGCGGCGTCACCGCTTCGTTTGCCATGGAGGGCGACATCATTCTCGCCGAGCCCAACACGCTGGTCGCCTTTGCAGGGCCGCGCGTGATCGAACAGACCATGCGCCAAAAGCTGCCGCGCGACTTTCAAACCTCGGAGTTTGTGTTGCAAAAGGGCTTTATTGACGCGGTGGTGACACGTGACAAAATGAAAGACACCGTCGTGCGGCTGTTGAAAATGCACGGCTACAGGGAGGCTGCGCAATGAGCGAAACAATGACGGCATATGAGAAGGTCATGGCGGCGCGTGACGCCAACAAGCTGACCACCGTGGATTATATCGCGCACATGTTCGGCGAAAGCTTTATCGAGCTGCACGGCGACCGCCGCTTTGCCGACGACCACGCGATCGTGGCAGGGCTTGCCATGCTGTATGACACGCCGCTGACGGTGATCGGTATCGAAAAAGGCAGAAACACCAAGGAACGCATGGAGCGCAACTTCGGTCAGGCGCAGCCCGAGGGCTACCGCAAGGCGCTGCGGCTGATGAAGCAGGCGGAAAAATTCCACCGCCCTGTGCTGTGCTTAGTTGACACCAGCGGTGCCTACCCCGGCATCGGCGCGGAGGAACGCGGTCAGGGACAGGCGATCGCCGAAAACCTGATGGAAATGATGACGCTCAAAACCCCTGTGCTGACGATCCTGATCGGCGAGGGCGGCAGCGGCGGCGCGCTGGCGCTGGCGGTGGCGGACGAGGTGTGGATGATGGAAAACGCCGTGTATTCCGTCATTTCGCCCGAGGGCTGCGCGTCGATATTGTGGAAGGACAGCTCCAAAGCGCCCGAAGCAGCGGAAGCGCTGAAAATGACGGCGCAGGACTTGTTCAGCCTCGGCGTCATCGAGCGTATCATCCGCCAGCCCAAGGCAGCGGACACGGCGATGTTTGAAAGCTTAAAAATGCTGATCAGCCGCACGCTTGAAAAAAACCTGTCCCTCTCCGTGGAGGAGCTGACCGAGCAGCGCTACGCGCGCTTTCGCAAAATCGGCACGGCACACCTGCATTGATCCGTACCAACATATTCCCGTCGCCTGACATGGTATGTCGGGCGCTTTTTTTGTCTGTGCCGTATGTTTTGCGAAAAAAGCGGTGTTGCCTTTATATTAGTATACGACAAAGAGGGCACCGTTATCCTTCTTCCGTTTTTCCTTTGAGGCGCTGTGAAGCAGAAAGCGTATCGCTTCGTTTCTTCACAGCGCCCTTTTTATCTCCCTATCGATTTTTGTGCTCCGTCGCAACGAACGGCAGTTTTTTTGTGATTCTCTATTTGTTTTTGCATTTTTAACAAAAAACATTGACACACAAAAAAAACGTATGATATAATCAAATTGAAAAATTAACTTTATCATTAAAAAAAGGAGGTTTACAAATGCGAAAAGTTATATCTGTATTATTGTCCGTACTGATCGTCATAGGCGTTTTGACTGCGGCGCCTGTTTCCGCCGGAGCGGCAGATACGGCAAGATCGGAGGAGGTCGGCGCGATCGACACCAGCCGATATATCTATTTTGCCAATACCCTCGAGTGGGACGAAGTATGGTTCTACGCGTGGAACACAAGCACGGGGAAAACCAACGAAGAGTGGCCGGGTAAAAAAATGGCAAAAACGACCGCCAAGATGTATCAAGACGGCGCGGTTGATGTTTACCGCATCAAGCTGGGGATCGAGCCGACAGGCATTATTTTCAGCAACGGCAGCGCCGCCGAACAAACCGTGGATATTCCCTTTCAACTGAATGTAGAGGGGTATTATCTCACCGGCGACTATGATGGGTGGAAATACACCGCGACCGCTTGCACCTTTCAAGACCCGCACGGCACCACAGGCGCCTGCACATGGCAGTTGTCGGGCACGGCGCTGACCATCAGCGGAAGCGGCGCCATGGCGGACTATACCACGAGCAACCCAAGCCCGTGGGGCACCAATATCACATCGGTGACGATCGGCGCGAATGTCACCTATATCGGCGACAATTCCTTCAAGAACTGCACCAAGCTCACCCAAGCCACGATCGGCAACGCGGTAACGATCATCAGCGTGGGTTCTTTCTCAGGCTGTACATCGCTGGCAAGCGTCAATATTCCCGCTGCTGCTCAAACCATTCAAAACGGAGCGTTTCAAAGTTGTACGGCTTTGACCGCCGTTTCATTCCCCACCGGCTTGAAGCGAATTGATGAGAACGCGTTCAGCGGCTGCACCAATCTTTCGCAGATCACCTTTCCGGAAACGCTCACCTTTGTCGGAGAAAACGCCTTTGCCAATACCGCTTGGTATAACAATCAGCCCGACGGTTTTGTGTGCATCTCCGATGTATGCTACTCCTATAAGGGTGTTTGTCCGGCAAATGTTGTCATTCCCGCCGGCGCAAAATATCTTTCCGGGGGTCTTTTCCATCGCTCGGAAACACTTAACAGTGTGACGATCGGCGACGATGTGTTGACGATTTATGAAGACGCGTTTGAAAGGCTTTACAATCTAACCAAGGTTATCTTTAATAACGACCATTGTTTCATCGACAGGTTTGCCTTTTGGTGGACGTCAGATATGACGTTCTATTGCCGCGAAAACAGCACAGCGCATACCTTTGCAATTGATGATCGAATCCCCTATGTCATTGTCGGCGACTCGGGCGACGTGATGTGGTTCCGCGACGACGCCACGCTGACCGTCAGCGGCACGGGCGCCATGGCGAATTATGCTTCCTCTGCCGCAGCGCCGTTTGCTGCCGATATCACAAGCATTATCATCGAAGAGGGCGTGACCTCTATCGGCGACTACGCCTTTGCCGATCTGCCCAATCTGACAAGCGTGACGCTGCCCTCCACCCTGACCCGCATCGGCGACCACGCGTTTGAAAACTGCACGTCACTGGCAACGCTCCCCGACATGAGCGCCGTGACCTATCTGGGCAAAAACGCGCTGGGCAACACCGCGTGGATGAACGCGCAGGAGAACGGCATGATTTATGCGGGCGACATTTTCGTCACCTGCAAGGGCACGTGTCCCGCGCTGTACCGGATTCAGAGCGATATCCGCGTCGTTGCGGCGGGCGCGTTCAGCGGCAGCACCACCCTCGAGCAAATCGGCATTTCCGAGGGCGTCATCTATATCAACGACGACGCGTTCAACGGCTGCCCGAATTTGATCGCCGCGTCGTTCGGTCATCAGCATGTTTTCGGCGACGGCGCGTTTTTGAACTGTCCCCGGTTGGTATTTTACGGTCCGAGAAGGAGCCCCGCGTATACATACGCTACCGATCATAATATTCGCTACACCATCATGGTAGAGGAATCGGGAGACTGCGAGTGGGTGCTTCACGCGGGAAGATTGGTCGTCAGCGGCGAGGGCGCCATGGCGGACTACACCTCCGCTGCCGACACGCCCTACAGTGCCGGCGTTACCTCAATCATTGTCGAGGAGGGCGTGACCTCCATCGGCGACTATGCTTTTGCCAATCTGCCCGACCTGACAAGCGTGACCCTGCCCTCCACGCTCACGCGCATCGGCGACCACGCGTTTGAAAACTGCCCGTCTTTGGCGGCATTTCCCGCGATCGACAACGTGACCTATCTGGGCAAAAACGCGCTGGACAACACCGGATGGCTCAACAGCCAAGCGAACGGGTATGTTTATGTCAGCGACATCTTGTACACCTACAAGGGCAACTGCCCCGGCAGCATTGTGATACCGGGAGAAGTGCGCGGTATTGCTGCAGGCGCGCTGGCCGACAAGTCCAATATTGCTGAGGTAACGATTAGCAACGACGTGGAATTTATCAACAAAGACGCGTTCCGCAACTGTCCCGCGCTGACCAACGTCACGTTCTTGACCGAAAGCTGCACGATCGAAGAAGGCGCGTTTCTCGGCGCCGCTTCCAACCTGACCTTTCTATGCGTTGACGGAACGCCGCCCGCAGCCTACGGCAGAGCGCACGGCTTTAACATTAACGCGAACAGGGGCTACTCGGGCGATACGCAGTGGGATATGACGGGACAGACGCTTACGGTAAAATATGGCGGCGCCATGGAGGATTACGCGACGCCTGCGGATTCCCCGATGCGCACAAGCATCACAAAAATCATCGTCAACAACAGTGTGACCAAAATCGGCGCCAACACATTTGCACGATTGACAGCTCTGGATACAGTCATTTTGCCCGACACGCTCATCGAATTGCCCGACAGCGCATTCCCGACCGGTCACTTCACCGCTTGGGTGCGCCGCGGCAGCCCGGCGGAGCAGGTGCTGCAAAACAAATCCAATGTGACCCTGCAATATCTCAACCCCATGGGGGATATCAACGGTGACGGAAAGGTCAATGTGCGCGACGTGACCGCGTTGCAGCGCAGCTTGGCAAATCTGGAAACCTTGAACGACCTGCAAATCGCCTGCGCCGACGCGAACGGTGACGGCGTGGAGCCCTCCGTTCAGGATGTGACCGTTTTACAGCGCTATTTGGCGGAGTTTGCCGTCACACTCGGCACAGCAGCGTGACGCATTCCGCAGCGGCGGTGTCAAAATGACGGAATAAAAATCAGCCGGTCCTTCTTCGGACCGGCTGTTGTTATTGCATATTCAAACGAAAGGTATTGATTTTATCCTCTTGGGTGTTATACTGTATTTCCAGTGTGATCCCGCTTGTTTTGTCCTTATAGGTCAGCACCGCTTGCTGCTGACTTTCCGATAAAACCAGCGTATCGGGCGTTTTTCCGAAGGCTTCGAGAATGTCCTTGAGCTTGCTGTCCTTGGTAACGCCCTTATAATCAAAATCTTCACAAATCCGCTTGGCGTCGGTATAATACTTGAGGGTGACGATGTCACATGCCTGCATCTCCTTGTCATCATCGGAGGCGTTGCGCATGGTGATCGCGATCCGCTCGTTTTTTTTGTTTTGGGTTTCCATATTAACGGAAATCGTGTGTGCCTTGAGCTTTTCATTGTCGCGGTCGGAGCTGTAGCCCTTATCGACCATCGTTTTATATTTATTTCCCAGCGCAAAGACGTTGCCGTCCGCATATTTGACCGATTTTGGCAGCAATACGCCGCTGGCGTTTTGGGAACTGAACAGCTCGCCGCTTTGCCGATAGGCGGACAAGTCGATTTGCTTGACGATAAACGCCTTTACCTTGGTGTCTGCCTTATCCTTTTTTATTTTTTCGGCAATGCTGTTCTGCTTTTCCGCAGCGAGGCTGTTTTGCGCCTCCGCTGCCGTGCTGTCATCCGGTGCAGGTGAACCGCACGCCGTGAGTGCTGCGGTTACGATCACAACGGCAGCAGCTGCTGCTAACCATCGAACCATACTTTTTTTCATGTGAGAATCCCCTTTTGATTTTGCTATTACTATTATAGTGTTAACCGCTTGGCTTGTCAACACAGGATTCCCATTCCCGGCAGGATATTTTTTAGAAGTTTCAAACGTAAATTCTCAAAGTAAATTCCACAGTAGGAAAGGTAGCGGAATTTAGCATG
>CAMKOU010000031.1 GCA_946414505.1 uncultured Clostridia bacterium
TTTTATTATATCATAGATCGGCAATTTCCGAAACATCTTTTTGTGCGGTGTTGCCAAAAGAACGGGTTGGCTCTTTACTCTTTCGTAGGGGCGCGTGCTCCTGTCAAACCATATCTGTCGCGGAAACCACACGTTTCCGTATGATCCGTAGGGGCAACCCTCGCGGTTGCCCTTTCCTGCAACTTGGCGGCAGGAATTGACAGCCGGCTACGGTTGTCACTACGCGGATAAGGCGACGCTCCTGTTTTCCTTTCAAACCGTATCTGCCATGGAAACGTATGGTTTTCTATCCCGGGCGCACACATGGGTGCGCCCCTACGGTTGAAGGAATCGTGCGTACGTCGCCTTAACGGTGTAGGGGCGAACCTGTGTGTTCGCCCGAGGCGCGTGCTCCTGTCAAGCCGATTTTGCATAGGAAAACAATGGTTTCCTATCCGCGGGCGACCAATGGTCGCCCCTACGGTTGGAGGAATCGTGCACACGTTACCTTAACGGTGTGGGGCGAACTCGCCCGAGGCGCGTGTTCCTGTTAAACCGTATCTGCCGCGGAAACCACACGTTTCCGTATGATCCGTAGCGGGCTGTGAAAAAAAAACTTTTTTGTCCGTCACGCGACGGTGCGTCAATGATTTCTTATCGTATAACAAAAACCGGGGGCTTGGCTCTTTACTCCCTTTGCGTGTTGAGCCGGCTCCCGGTTTTGTATTTATTCGTTGCACAAGGCGGCAAGGCTTTCTTTTAAGGCGAGCAGCTCCGCCACCATCGGTGCGCAGTCCGTATCCGTTTTGGCGCGCAGCCGCTCGGTGAGCGGCGTGCAAATGTCTGTCATGGGCGTGAGCGACAAATTGCCCAGCACTCCCTTGAGGGCGTGCGCCGCCTCAAACGCAGCGGTGCCGTCGCCGCTGCCGACGGCAGCCTCCAGCTTGTCAAAGTTTTTCTCCGCCGGTACCATTTTGACCAAACGCAAATACAGCGCTTCGTTGCCGTAGCAGCGGCCGAGTCCTTCGTCGGTGTCGGCGCCCCAGTTTTTCAGCGCTTCAATTGTCAGCATTGTGTGTTCCTCCTTGTGTATACGCTGTTCCGTTTGCCGCAAGCGGCAAAACCGATGCGACTTCTGCAAATGATTTGAATTGTATGTTGGGATCCGCGCGGAAATCGGGCAGCGGCGCGCCGGTGGGTACGCCGTTTTCTCTGCCGCGGCGGTCGATCAGCACGCCGTTGGCATCGTAGTCGGGATGTACCATCACCTCGGTGCTGTCGGGGATGCTGCCGCCGGCAATATCGGCGGCATAGGCAAAATACCGCGTGGCGGCAAAGCCCTGCGCGGCAAGCCCGCGGTTGTACGCTTCGCCCGCGATTGCAAACTGTCCGAGGTTGCGGTGCGCGCGCACGGCGCGAATGCCCTGCTCGCGGCACACCCGCAGCGCCACGGGCGCCGTAAACGCCCACGTGTGCATGTGATGGTGAGAATCGGCGTGCGTGACGGCGATGCCTGCCTGCCGCAGCCGTTCCGTCTGCGCGGTCAGCTCCGCGTACACGGCGGCTTCCTCCGCGGCGGTCAGCGGTTCGGCGCGGTCATACGCCTTGTTAAACCTGCCGTCCGTCACAAAGCGCGGACAGCGCCGCACGGCGGCGGTCAGCGGCACGCCCTCGGTGAGGTTGAGGTGGATGCCGATTTTGTCCAAAAAGCCCTGCTGCCGCGCCAGCGCGACCGCTTCTTCAAACCACGCGCCGTTTGCCAGCATGGTGGTGTCGGTGATGCAGCCGCGTGCGAACGCTGCGGCGATCGCCTTGGAATTGCGTTCGTTTAAGCCGAAATCGTCGCCGTTGACGGTCATGACCGGCATTCATATCCCCTCCCTGCCGCAGTTGTAAAACCACGTAGATTATAGCATTGTCCGGCAGCAATGTCAATTCCGTCTTGCGTTTGCCGGGCAAGCCGCGCGCCTTAAAAGAGGTTAAACCAAATGCTCCTTCACCTTGGCATACAGCTTGTCGTCCACCACGGCTTCGACGGCAATGCCCTCGGCGGTGTAGGCTTCGCTTTGCAGGGTGCCGCTTTCGCGGATGACGCTGACGAGCCCCGCCTTGGCAAACGGCAGCAGCAGCCGGACGCGGTGCAGGCGCACGGGCAGGTTGTCCTCGATCGCCTGCAGCAGCCGGTCGATGCCCTCGCCGGTTTTGGCGCTGATTTGGATATAGCCGTCAAATTCCTGCGGCAGCAGGGTGCTGTCGAGCAGGTCGCACTTGTTGAGCACCGTCAAAACGGGCGTGTCGCCGCAGCCGAGCGAGTCGAGCAGGTCGCGCGTCACCTGCAAATGGACGCGGGCTTCGTCGCCGGACGCGTCGCACAGGTTGATGATGACGTCCGCCTGCGCCGCTTCCTCCAGCGTGGAGCGGAACGCCTCCACCAAATGGTGGGGCAGCCGCCGCACCAGCCCGACCGTGTCGATCAGCATGACGCTGCCGCCGCCCGGCAGCCGGAGCGCGCGCGAGGTGGGGTCGAGGGTGGCGAACAGCTTGTCCTGCGCCAGCACGCCCGCGTCGGTCAGGGTGTTCATCAGCGTGGACTTGCCCGCGTTGGTGTAGCCGACGATGGCGCAGGTGATGACGCCGTCCTTTTCGCGGCGGCGGCGCAGCATGTTGCGGTGCTTTTCCACCTCCGCCAGCTCGCTGCGCAGGGTCTCCATGCGGCGGCGGATGTGGCGGCGGTCGGTTTCCATTTTCGTTTCGCCGGGGCCGCGCGTGCCGATGCCGCCGCCCAAGCGCGACATCGCGATGCCCTTGCCCGTCAGCCGCGGCAGCAGGTATTGCAGCTGCGCCAGCTCCACCTGCAATTTGCCCTCCTTGCTGCGGGCGCGCAGGGCAAAAATATCCAAAATCAAGGTCGTGCGGTCGATGACGCGCACGTCGGTCGCGGCTTCGATGTTGCGCAGCTGCGTCGGCGACAGCTCCGCGTCCGCGACGATGAGGTCGATGTCCTGCTCACGGCAGAGCGCCGCGATCTCCTCCAGCTTGCCGGTGCCGACATAGGTGGCGCTTTCCGCGCGCGGCAGCTTTTGCGTCAGCGAAAAGGCAGGCTCTGCGCCCGCGCTTTTCACCAGCTCCTCCAGCTCGTCCATCGACGCCTGCGCGTCGTAGCTGCCCGTGTCCACGCAGATCAAAAGCGCACGGGTGATTTTTTCTTCGTTGTTGATGAGTTCCATATACGTTCCTTTCACATGATTCGTTGAGAAACGGACGTTTCTGTATTTTAATGTACCGAAGGTACTATTCATGTTTGTAAAACAATTTATGTTTGCAAAACAATTCATGACGGCTTGCCGTCTATTCATTCCTGCGCAAACGCTGTATGGGAATACACGGTCGCCGCCCTATTCCGCGTGATGCGCAGGAATGAATAGTGCTTACGCGCATGAATTGGCTGCGCCATGAATAGTTCCTGCGGAACATGCATAGCGGCAAAGCCGCATGACCGGCTCCGAGGCGTGGTTTCCTATTATGCCGACGTTGTTTAGGAAACACGCCGTTTCCTATCCGCGGGCGACCGATGGTCGCCCCTACTGACAGCTGACGACTGACGACTGACCACTGCCTCTGACTGCTTTTTCAAATTTTACTTTACTATTGTACCAAGTTGGTGTATAATAATAAACGTATATACCGCCTTACTCACTATACTATATATTTCTCGCTTTGTAAATAGCATTTGAGGGACAAACATGGACAAACAATATGATGTTGTCATCGTCGGAACCGGCGCGGCTGGCTTGTATGCCGCCATCTGCTTTCCGCAGGACGTCAGCGTCCTGCTGCTTTCCAAGCGCGAGCTGTCGCTTTCCAACAGCTCGCTGGCGCAGGGCGGCGTTGCCTGCGTGCTGGACACGGTGCACGACGCGTACAAGCTGCACATCAGCGACACGCTGATCGCAGGCAAATATAAAAACACCCTGGCGGCAGTGGAAAAGCTGGTGAAGGAAGGGCCTGCCGACGTGCTCAAAACCAAGGAGCTGGGCGTGGACTACGACCTCAACCCCGACGGCACCATGAAAAAAACGCTCGAAGCCGGACACAGCCGCAACCGCATCGTCCACCACAAGGACTCCACCGGCAAGGCGATCGTAGACGCGCTGCTGGCGGCGGTGCAGCGGCTGCCCAACGTGGACATCCTCGATAACGCGCTGCTGTATTCCATGCACAAAACGCTGGGCGGCTTTTATTTGAGCGTGCTAAAGGACGGCGCGCCGCGCTATTTCGGATGCAGCTACTGCCTGCTTGCCACCGGCGGCATCGGCAGGGTGTATCAGTACACCACCAACTCCGCCATCGCCACGGGCGACGGCATCGCCTTTGCGCACATGCTCGGCGCCAAGGTGCGCCACCTGTCGCGCGTGCAGTTCCACCCCACCGCCTTTGCCGCGGAAAAGGACAGGGAGCGCTTTTTGATCAGCGAAGCGGTGCGCGGCGAGGGCGCCGTGCTGCTGAACTGTCACGGCGAGCGGTTCGCGTTCGACTACGACAAACGCGGCGAACTGGCGCCGCGCGACGTGGTGAGCAACGCCATCATCCGCGAATCGCTGAAAACCGGCAGCGAGCGGTTTTATTTGGATATCACCCACAAGCCTGCCGACTTTGTGCGCGAGCGCTTTCCGATGATCTACGAGCGCTGTCTGGAGGAGGGCGTGGACATCACCAAGGACAGGATCCCCGTGTTCCCGTGCCAGCACTACCTCATGGGCGGCATCGACGTGGATCTGCAGTCGCGCACCTCGATCGACGGCCTGTACGCCGCCGGCGAATGCGCCCACACGGGCGTGCACGGCGCCAACCGCCTTGCCAGCAACTCGCTGCTGGAGGCGCTGGTGTACTCGCGCACGGCTGCCGAGGATATCACGCGCCTGCTGCGCAAATACGGCAGACGGCCGCTCGGGTTGGAGCCGGCGCACCGTCCCGTCAACGGACGGCCGATCCCGCACGGCTTCCGCTCCAAGATCCGCGCCATTTTGCAGGACGCCTATTTTGTCCTGCCCAAGCCCGAAAAATATGAACAGAGCTACCGCGAGATCGAGGACATCATCCGCGTGCTGTTCAGCGAAAACTATCAAATCAGCGCCGACTTTGTCGAGGCGAAAAGCATCGCGGTCGTGGCGAGCATCATTTTGGACGAAGTGAGGGAGGGAAACCCATGATCAACCCTATTTATATAGATAACATCATCAAAACCGCGCTGCTCGAGGACATCAACTACCTCGACGCCGCCACCGATTACCTGATCGACAGCGAGCAGGAAAACACCGCACGTTTTCTTGCCAAGGCGGACGGTGTGCTGTGCGGCATGGATATCGCGCTGCGCGTGTTTGAAATTTTGCAGCCGCAGGGCTTTACGGCGACGGTGTACAAGCACGACGGCGACCGGCTGGAAAAGGGCGACATCATCGCCGAGATCCACGGCAAAACGCGCACGCTGCTCAAGGGCGAGCGCACGGCGCTGAACCTGCTGCAGCACATGAGCGGCGTGGCGACAGCGACGCGCCGCGCGGCGGACAGCATCGCGGGCACCCGCGCCACCATTGCCGACACGCGCAAAACGCTGCCCGGTCTGCGGCCGCTGCAAAAATACGCGGTGACGGTGGGCGGCGGCAAAAACCACCGCTACAACCTGTCCGACGCCGCCATGCTCAAGGACAATCACGTGGACGCCGGCGGCGGCATCGCAGCCGCTGTTGCCAAGCTGAAGCAAAAGCTCGGCCACATGACCAAAATCGAGCTGGAGGTGCGCAGCCTTGACGAGCTGGGACAGGCGCTGGAGGCAGGCGTGGACGTGATCATGCTCGACAACATGAGCGTGGAGCAAATGCGCGAGGCGGTGGAGATCGTCAACGGCAGAGCGCTGCTCGAGGCGAGCGGCGGCATCACCGGCGACACCCTGCGCGCCGTCGCCGAAACCGGCGTGGACATCATTTCGATGGGCGCGATCACCCATTCGGTCACGGCGTTCGACATCTCGCTGAAAATCATTAATTAAATCGAAATTATTTAGAGTGGAGAGTTTAGCGTTAAGCGAAGGGCGTTATCGAGCACAGTGCAATGTGAATAGTAGTGCATAGTGCAAAGTGAATAGTGCATAGTGAAGGGCGGGCGCTGCCCGCACCCGATTTATATTGCGTCGGTGGGAGCGTCTGCACACGGCGTTACAAACCGGAGCGAAGCGACCCTACACTATGCACCATGCACCATGCACTAAACCAAACACGCAGCATTACCATTCGGAGCGAAGCGACCCTACACCATGCACTATGCACTATTACAAACCGGAGCGCAGCGACCCGTAATTACGCATTACGAATTACGCATTAATAATGCCACTTTACACTAGTCATTATATACTGGAGGTATCACACATGGTAAAAATTGGTATTTTGGGTTACGGCAACCTCGGCAGAGGCGTGGAGGCTGCCATCAAGAAGAACAGTGACATGCAGCTCGTGGCGGTGTACACCCGCCGCGATCCGTCCGCGCTGTCCATCTGCACCGAGGGCGTGCCGGTCAAAAGCACCGCCGACCTCGACACCGGCAAGGAGGACTTGGACGTTTTGGTGATCTGCGGCGGCAGTGCCACCGACCTGCCTGCCATGACGCCGAAATATGCGGCGCTGTACAACGTCATCGACTCCTTTGACACCCACGCCAACGTTCCCGTGCACTTCGCGAACGTGGACAAGGCGAGCAAGGCGGCAGGCAAGATCGGCATCATCTCCTGCGGCTGGGATCCCGGCATGTTCTCCATCAGCCGCGTCTACGCGCACGCGGTGCTGCCCGACGGAAAGGACTACACCTTCTGGGGCAAGGGCGTCAGCCAAGGTCATTCCGACGCGGTGCGGCGCATCGACGGCGTGCTTGACGCGCGCCAGTACACCGTTCCGGTGCCTGCGGCGCTCGAAAAGGTGCGCAGCGGCGAAAATCCCACGCTGACCACCCGTGAAAAGCACACCCGCGAGTGCTTTGTCGTCGCCGAGGAGGGCGCGGACTTGGCGCGTATCGAAAACGAGATCAAAACCATGCCCAACTACTTTGCCGACTACGACACCACCGTGCACTTTATCACGGCGGACGAAATGAAAGCCAACCACAGCGGCCTGCCCCACGGCGGCTCCGTCATCTACTCCGGCGAGAGCAGCGACGGCACCCGACATGTCATCGAATACAGCCTCAAGCTCGACTCCAACCCCGAATTCACCGGCTCGGTGCTGATCGCCTTTGCGCGCGCGGCGGCAAGACTCAACGCCGAGGGCGCCTGCGGCGCGAAAACCGTGTTCGACATCGCGCCTGCCTATTTGTGCGCACAGTCCGGCGACGAGCTGCGGGCGCATTTGCTGTAAATGACCGCTCCGGCGGTACGATAAAAACTGACGAAAGGAGAGCAACAGCATGAAATACATGTGCGAGCCCTGCGGCTATATTTACGATCCCGCAGAGGGCGATCCCGACAGCGGTATCGCTCCCGGCACCGCGTTTGAGGATCTGCCCGACGATTGGTGCTGCCCCGTTTGCGGCGTAGGCAAGGACGATTTTGTTCCGTATGAAGACTGAGTGAAAAAGGCGGCGCTTTGGGCGCCGCCTTTTTAGTGCATAGTGCATAGTGCATGGTGCATAGTGAAGGGTCGCTGCGCTCCGATTTATAATGCTGCGTGTGGTTGTTTCGCACGCGGCATACTATTCGGGTGCGGGCGAACTCTTTTTAGTGCATAGTGCATGGTGCATGGTGAAGGGTCGCTGCGCTCCGATTTGTAATGCTGCGTGTGGTTGTTTCGCACGCGGCATACTATTCGGGTGCGGGCGAACTCTTTTTAGTGCATAGTGCATGGTGCATGGTGTAGGGTCGCTGTGCTCCGATTTATAATGCCGTGTGCAGACGTTCCCAACGACGCAATATAAATCGGGTGCGGGCAGCGCCCGCCCTTCACTATGCACTATTCACTTTGCACTATGCACTACTATTCACATTGCACTGTGCACGATAACTCCCTTCACATTGCACGGTACACGATAAACCCGTTGTTCCGCCCAAAATCCACTTTCAACTTTCCGCTCTTCCCTGCATACAATAGACCGTGAAAGGGGATATTTGTATGCTGAACCAGTTTGAAAACCGCATTTCGGGCGACTCGCCCTTTAAAACGGAGTTTGAACCGTATCTCAACGCCCACCCCGGGCGCGGCTCGCTCAAGGTGCAGGTCAGCGCCGCCGGTCAGAGCTTTCCCGTCAAAAACGTGTTTGTCGAGGTGGCGGTGCGCGACGGCGGCACGCGCTACAGCCTGTACCACGACGTCACCGACGCGTCGGGCATCGTCAATGCGATCGTGCTGCCTGCGTGCAGCGGCAGCGACAACAACCGTCCCGAAACCGCCGGCAAGGACGACGCGGTGTATTTGATTTCGGTTTTCCATCCCGCGTTTGAAGAGGTGACCGACTTTCCCGTGACGGTGCAGGACAAAACCGAAACCATCCTGCCCGTTGTGCTGCAGCCCTTGGGCGGCGGAGAGGAGGGCTGACCATGGCGGTCACGCCTGTGATCCCGCAAACCATCACCGTGCATTTGGGGCGCCCCAACACCCCTGCGCCCAATGTGACCGTGCCGTTTACGGACTATATCAAAAACGTCGCGTCCAACGAAATTTATCCCACATGGCCGGAAAACGCGCTGCGCGCCAATATCCTGGCGCAGATCACCTTTGCGCTCAACCGCGTGTATACCGAGTTTTACCGCAGCCGGGGCTACGATTTCGACATCACCGACAACACCTCCATCGACCAAAACTACGTGTACGGCGGCGAGGTGTATGACAACATTAGCCGCATCGTCGATGAGATCTTCAACAACTATATCGTCCGCACGGGCAGCGTGGAGCCGCTGTACGCCCAGTTTTGCGACGGCTACACCACCTATTGCAACGGCCTGTCGCAGTGGGGCAGCGTCACGCTCGCCAACCGCGGCTACACGCCGCTGCAAATTTTGCGCTACTACTACGGCGACGACATCGGAATCGTATACAACGCCGAGGTCGGCGGCAACATCGAATCCTATCCGGGCGTGGCGCTGCGGCGCGGCTCGTTCGGCGACGACGTGCTCACCATCAAGCGCGAGCTCAACCGCATCGCCAAAAACTACCCGGCTCTGCCTGCCGTCAACCAAAACACCGGCGTTTTCGATCTGGAAACCGAAAACGCCGTCAAAAGCTTTCAACAGATTTTCAACCTCGCACCCGACGGGGTGGTGGGCAAGGCGACATGGTACAAAATCAAGCAGATCTATGCCGGCGTCAAGCGCCTGAGTGAGATCACCGGCGAGGGCTTGACGCTGTCCGAGGTGGAAAAGCGCTACACGCGCGAAATGTCGCTTGGCACGCGCGGCGTGGACGTGGAGGCGCTGCAATATTACCTCGCGTTTCTCGGCTATTTTTACCCCGAGCTGCCGCCGATCCCCGTCACGGGCACTTTCGGCGAGCTGACGCGCGACGCGGTGTTCACCTTTCAAAGCCGCTACGGCTTGCCCGTCACGGGCGTGGTGGACGCGAACGTGTTCCACGCGATCGAGCAGGCGTACCGCGCCGCCGTGCGCGACCTGCCGCCGAGCTACCAAACCGCCATCGGCGAGCCGTACCCGGGCAGGTTCATCATCGAGGGCGACCGCGGCGAAAGCGTGCGCATCATCCAGCGCTACCTCAACATCGTACGGCAGGGCAACCCGTCCATCCCCGCGCTGGCGGAGGACGGCATTTTCGGCCCGCGCACCAAGGCGGCGGTCACCGCCTTTCAGCGCTCGCTCGGCTTCGAGCAAAACGGCGCCGTCGGCCCCGCCGAATGGGCGGAGCTGGTGTTGCGCGGCAACCGGCTGTAGGCGGCGGTCAGCTGTCAGTCGTCAGCAGTCAGCAGGGGCGAGTAGTGCTCGCCCGAAGCGCACGTTCCTATCAAACCGTATTATCCGCGAGGGCTGTCACTACGGCAGTACAGAAAACGATGTTGTGTATTTCGTAGGGGAAACCCTTGCGGTTTCCCTTTCCTGCCGCCTGACGGCAGGAATTGACAGCCGCAAGGGCTGTCACTACGGCAATATGGAAAACGTTGTTGTGTATTTTGTAGGGGAAACCTTTGCGGTTTCCCTTTCCTGCCGCTTGACGGCAGGATTGACAGCCGCAAGGGCTGTCACTACGGCAGTACAGAAAACATTGTTGTGTATTTCGTAGGGGAAACCCTTGTGGTTTCCCTATCCTGCCGCTTGACGGCAGGATTGACAGCCGCGAGGGCTGTCACTACAATGTCGTGGAAACACGAAGGGCACGCGGGTTGCCCGCCAATTACGCATTACGCATTACGCATTAAATAAGGTTCCATTCCGGGATCTCGGCTTCGGTGGCGGCGGACAGATCCTGCGTAAAGCCGTCCAAGCCCAGCGCAAACAGCACGCGCTTCACCTTGTCGTATTCGCGGCGCGTGATGGTTCGTCCGAGCTTGGGGTCGTTTTTTGCCGCGCCGCAGGGCACGTACTGGCACATCAGGCTCACCCAAAGCTGCTTGCCGAACCGCCGCTCCAGATGCTCGAGCACCGCGATGCTGTTGCGCGTGTGCGCCGGCAAAATCAAATGCCGCACGATCACGCCCTTTTGCAGCAGCCCGTCGCTGTCACAGCGCGGCTCGCCCACCTGAAACAGCATTTCCTTGATCGCCGACGTCGCGGTGTTCACGTAATCCGGCGCCGCGGACAGCCGCCGTGCAAGCGCGTCGTCGGCATATTTGAAGTCGGGAAGGTAAATGTCCACCAGTCCGCTCAGCAGCTGCAGGGTCTTGGGCGCGGTGTAGCCGCTGCAATTGTACACCACCGGCACGCGCGGACGGTACAGGGACAGGCTCTCCGCCACGGCGGGCGCAAAGTGGTCGGCGGTTATCAAATTGATATTGTGCACGCCGGCGTCTTCGAGCATCCGGTAGCTTTCCGCAAGCTGCTGCGGCGTGCGCACGGCGCCCCTGCCCGTCAGGGAGATGGCGTGGTTTTGGCAGTACACGCACCGCATGGTGCAGCCCGAAAAAAACACCGCGCCGCTGCCGCGCGTGCCGCTGATGCACGGCTCCTCGCCAAAATGCGGCGCGATGCGCGCCACCACGGGCAAGGTGCCCATGCCGCAAAAACCGTCGCCGCTGTGCGCGGTGCGCAAGGCGTTGCACTGTCTCGGACATAAATTACAAATCATACACATCACCGTGTCTATTGTATCACACAACACGGAAGTCCGTCAAATAGTCCTCCACGATATCCCAAAAATGGCACGGCTCCACCTGCAGCTCGGTCAGCAGCGCCGCCAGCTGCTGCGCGTCGGCAAGGCTTTCCGTCAGCCCCGGCGCCGCCAGCGGACTGCCGCGCAGGGCGACGCCGTATGCAATTGTTTCTTCGGCTTTCGCTTCTGTTACATAATACTCCATCATCTTTTACACTTCATAACAGGGTTTTATTCCGCAATATGTTCTATCATAGCACTATAGTCGCGATTCGTCAATATTCTGTATACGGTTTTCGGATTTTTTTTACCGGAACACGCCGCACGGGGCGGCGAAAAGCGTTGGAGGGGACAAGCCGCGAACCGCTTGCCGGGGCGCACGACAACGCGCTGCTTTTGGACAAGCAGCCGGATAATTAGGCATAATGACCAAAAACCGTATCAAAACTTTGTAGCATACAAATAATTATTATTCTAATATAGAAATATGCCGATAGGCAAATTTGATAAAATATACTTATCATATTATGTCAAACTATGAAATTCTATACACAGGAGTGATAGTATGAAATTCAAAAAGTCGTTATCGTTGCTGCTTTCCGCGGTGATGGTTGCCGGCTGCGCCACTGTTGCGGCGTATGCGGCGGAATCCGACAGTGAATCCGTCGGCTACAGCAACCAGAACAATCTGGAAAACTATGCGTCTCAGGCGCAGAGCACCAATGATTTTGGCGCGACCTATTCATCCGCTTCCACCACGTGGAAAACATGGTCTCCCGAAGCGACAGCTGTCAAGGTGAAGCTCTATAAAACCGGTTCCGACAACGAGACCGGCTCGGGCTCTCTCGGCGAGCACGCCATGACCAAAAACACCACCACCGGCATTTGGTCACTGACCCTTCAGGGCGATTACAAAAATGTGTATTACACCTATCTGGTCACCGTAAACGGTACCACCAACGAAACCCAGGACGTCTATTCCAAGGCGACAGGCGTCAACGGCAACCGCTCCATGGTCGTCGATCTGGACGCGACCGACCCCGAGGGCTGGGAGTCCGACCACCACGTGTTCCAAAAGAGCCCCGCCGATTCGGTCGTGTGGGAAGTACATGTGCGTGACTTCTCCATCTCCTCTTCCTCCGGCGTGAGCGAGGAAAACAAGGGCAGATACCTTGCCTTCACCGAGGGCGGCACCACCCTCAACGGCTCTGCCGGCACGATCTCCACCGGCGTGGACTATCTGGTTGAAAAAGGCGTCAACACCGTGCAGCTGCAGCCGGTTTACGACTTCGGCTCCGTCAACGAGACCATGGCGTCCTCTTCCACCAACCGCAACTGGGGCTACGATCCCGTCAACTACAACGTTCCCGAGGGCTCCTATTCCTCGAACCCCTACGACGGCAACACCCGTATCACCGAGTTCAAGCAGATGGTGCAGGCGCTGCACGACAGAGGCATCACCGTTGTAATGGACGTTGTGTACAACCACACCTATCTGTCCGACGGCTCCTGCTTCAGCAAGACCGTTCCCAACTATTACTACCGCATGACCTCCAACACCACTTACTCCAACGGTTCCGGCTGCGGCAACGAAACAGCGTCCGACAAGGGCATGTTCCGCAAGTACATGATCGATTCCTGTAAGTATTGGGCGGAGGAATATCACATCGACGGCTTCCGTTTCGACCTGATGGCGCTGCATGACAGCACCACCATGGGTCAGATCCGCACCGCGCTCGACGGCCTTTCCGGCGGCTCCAACATCCTGATGTACGGCGAGCCCTGGACCGGCGGCTCCTCGCAGTGCCCCAACCCCTGCACCCAGTCCCGCGCGACCTCGCTGGACAGCCGCATCGGTATGTTCAACGACACCTTCCGTGACGCCATCAAGGGCAGCACCGACGGCACCGACGGCAACTTCATTCAGGGCAGCGAAACCGACACCGGCAAGATCGCGACCGGCATCACCGGCAAGAGCTTTGCCGCCAAGGCGCCCTCGCAGACCATTGCCTACGCCGACGCGCACGACAACCTGATCCTGTGGGACAAGCTGGCGACTTCCAACAGCGCCGCCTACACCTCCACCGACCAGAACGTCAGACGTCAGCTGATCGGTACCATGGCGATCCTGACCACCTCGCAGGGCATCCCCTTTATGACGGCAGGTTCCGAAATGGGACGCACCAAGAAGGGCGACAAAAACAGCTATAAGTCCAGCGACGACATCAACCAGATCGACTGGAACCGCGCACAGGCAATGCCCGAGCTCTCCTCCTGGTACAAGATGCTCGTTTCGCTGCGCGACAACTTCCAGCCCCTCTACAGCAACTCCTTTGCAACACCCACCTTTGCTTCCAGAGAAGGCCACGTGATCGCCTACACCTACAACAACAGCACCTCCGGCGAATGGAGCAAGGTTTGCGTACTCTATAACAACGGCACCGCCGCCTACAACATCTCCAACCTCGGCGCTTCCTCCTGGAAGGTCGTCGGTAACAGCGTATCCGGCAGCTCCGTTTCCACCACCGGCGCCAACATCAAGGGTATCGCCGACTTCAACGGCAGCACCATCTCTGTTCCCGCCAAGGGCACCATCGTGCTGATCAACAACATCGGCGCCAAGACCGTTAACGATTCCTTCGGCACCCTGACCGTCAGACACGTTACCGAAAGCGGCACCACCCTGCGCACCCAAAACGCGAAGTACCGCGCCGGCAACACCTACCGCGCACTGCCCGACAGCACCATCCTGTTCAGCCGCAGACTGGTCAGCACCACCGGCACTACCTCCGGCACCGTGCAGGCAAACGGCAACTACACCGTCACCTTCACCTACAGCGACGCGAAGGTCAAGGACGGCTATCTGACCGTCAACTATGTGGACGCTTCCAACAGAGCGATCAAAGAACCTGCCAAAACCCACTATCGTGAGGGCGACGCCTACAATGTGATCGCGCCTTCCATCCAGGGCTACGAGCTCGACACCAACGCGTTCCCGGCAGGCACCATCGGCAACTTTGACGGCAACGACAAGACCATCACCTTCAAGTATAAGGCGCTCACCGTTTCTTCCACCAGAGTGCACTATCAGGATAACACCAACGCCTCCAACGTTTGGATGTATGCCTACACCGAGGACGGCACGGCTGTGTTCGGCGATTGGGAAGCGGTTCTCAAGAATGCACAGGCGAAAATGACCAAGAGCAACGGCGAGTGGGTCGGCACGATCCCCGCAGGCAGCGCCTACGTGATCTTCCGCATCAGCGGCGGCAAGCAGGAGCCCGGCATGGGTGAAAGCGGCTATCTCGTAGCAGGCGAGGCTTGGATCAAGAGCAAGAACGTCACCTTCTCCTCGATCGTAAAGACCAGCCACATCGACATCGAAACCGGCGAAAAGCTCTCCGCTGACGTTGTAAAGAACGCGGAAAAGGTCACCTCCACCGGTACCTACACCACCTCCGTGCTCACCGGCAGAGACGACGCGATCGTTCCCGGCAATGCCACCGGCAACTACACGCCCGGCGTCATCAATGTTGTCTATCTGTATCACGGCGGCAACGAGCCGATTTCCACCGAGCCGACCACTGAGGATCCCAACGGCATTCTCATCGGCGACGTTGACCAGAACGGCGAAATCAACGTTAACGACGTAACCGCGCTGCAATCGTACCTCGCGGAAATCACCAACCTCACCGGCGACGCGCTGATCGCAGCCGAGGCAAACGAGGACGGCAGACTCTCCATCAAGGACGTCACCACCATCCAGAAGTACCTCGCTGAGTACACCACTGAAATCGGCAGAGTCGGCAAAAAAGTTTCCAGAGCATAATTCCGTTTGATAACAAGCGCACCCTTCGGGGTGCGCTTTTATTATGGGCACTCTGTCAATAGTTGGGGTAAATCCGAATAAAACAGAATGAGAAATTAAGACAAGCGATGGCAGAAAAGCTGTCGCTTGTTTGCGTGTTAAGAGAACTGATTGGAAAAGATATGAAGA
>CAMKOU010000032.1 GCA_946414505.1 uncultured Clostridia bacterium
AGTCAGTATGCATACATTTCCACGTCCTGCTTTTTATTCAGTTTTGAGGGTACTTGAAAGCGTCGATATTGCGGCGCTTTATTTTTTTGCATGAAAACCACTTCTTTGACCGATACTAATGGTGAAAGGAGCGGTTGGTTGTGAAAAAGAAACGACCTGATTTTGGCGATTCCCCTCAAAAACACTATCCCGGTATTTTTGATCCCGACGCGCCGGATGTGGCGTTAAGTGAGGACATTGTTTCCGCCACGGAAATGACCGGCGCCATCCCCGCTGCAAGGCAGGAACCGGCGGACGACGACCGAATAGACGACTACTATTTTTAACCGTAAAGAGCCGGCTCTTTTTTGAGTCGGCTCTTTAGTCTTATCCGCAGGAGCTGTGCTCCGAGGACGTCTCTGTGGTCAAAAAGAAACAAGGCTCTCCATAGTGGAAAGCCTTGAAAAGCATCAACAGTTATCCTGTTTTTGCAACTGTATGATTTTTATATGTGTTCCAAGTTGGCTCATAGTCAGCATTTGCCTGATCGCCCCACATATCCCATCCTTCGCGTTCGCCACGTGCAAAAAGTTCAATTCTGTTAGGAAGACTGCAAGCTTCGATAATAGGTATGATCTCATCAGGCTTTCTGCTGTGTTCACGTTTTTGGGAACGAATCAAGTTGACTTGAGAACGCGCAGGAGATAACGTTCGATTTGGCTGACTATTCTTTTTTATTCCAAAAAGAAGCAACTCGGTAACATTGCGAAAATAAAATCCAACGCCTCTGCCATCGGGAAATCCATCCTTTCGGATTTTTTCCCAAACAATATTCCCTTTGTAATCAAATCCCCAAGCTTCCATTACAGCTAATCCGTTTGGCAGCAATGCATTTGGCACCCAAAGATACAAGTGGGCTTTACTATCAGCTATTTCTGAAACAGGCAAAGCTTTTATTTCTTCTAATGTCATCGTTTCATATCGAGTCAAACGCTTGTGTTCCGGAGCAACCTTACCGGTTCGGTTTTGAAATTGCCACGGCGGATCTGCGTATATAGTGTTGTACTTTTTTCCGCTTGTAAATGTTAAAAAATCTTCAATGGTACGTTCTAAGTCACTCATAGCCTTCAACACACCCTTTCTTAATTCCAATTGCTAAGATGGGACATCCTCCGTTTCTTCTGCTGTCCAGTCGATATTTCAGCTTGCCCATCCAAGTTGTGGATGCTCCGTATTTTGCCATTACGCCCATTTCTTTAAATATTTCGTTCAGTTCTTCTGCTCGGGTAACAATAACGCCTACATCAATTAATCCACAATCAAAATAGGTTCTCATTGCAAGCAAATCTCTATCAAAGGTTTGATCCTTGCTGTTCCATTCTAAATCAAAGGCAACCTTATTCTTCAAAAAGTCTATATTATGACCATCAATATATCCTGTAATCGTTTCAATTTCAAACGGCTTATCTGAAAAGCGACCTCTTCGCTGCGCTGTTTGCCGAGGAAACTTTTTAACAATCAAATCCCCGGAAATACGTATTTCTCACCAACCGTATGGATACAAAACATCGTCAAATTTCTTAGGAATAGGTGATTCGTTGCCTCCTGCCTTCGTGATATCATCAGATGTTACCTTTAGCTTTCGTAATGAATCCTGAATTTCTTTCCACTCATCGGGAAAACACTCATGGAGTATTTCCAATGCGTGCCCGTAATCATAATACTCATATTTTAGTTGAATATCATTATCAATATACTTATTATCTACCATTCGTTACCACCTGCTTTATTTGGTTTTCAAATACCAAAAAACGATTACAACTATCTTATTAATATTTTACCATTCATCAAAAGCTTTGTCAAATCAATCATAATAAAAGAAACATTATAAATACTATCTCTTGGAGAACTTTTCAAAAGTAAGGATCAGCTTGTTTACAGGGTTTTGCGTTATTTTATTGCTTACGTGTTGTGTGCGGAGGACCACGGAACACTGTTCAATATAAGCTGATTTCAGAACAATTTCTGATACAACTTAAGAGATGAACATAAAAAAGTATTCCAAAGTGTGCTTCCGCTTTGCGATTAAAGGTACGGGTGCGGTTCGTTTTTTCCGGGGTACCATTTATATTTGTACAAAAGCCCTTGCTCGGCGTAGGCATAGTGGTGGATTTTATCCTCGGATAATTGGGAGTGTTCCGCAATCATGCGGATATATCCCAAATACAGCTCTCCGCCGCCGTAGCGTGAAATCGCATATATTTCCTGCCATACAGGTGCGGACAGTTCCTTTTCGTGGCTGTAATGGTAGTGCCATTCGGCTTCGTCCCAAATTTTGACTATTTCGGAAACGGTGAATGTTTGGTGTGAAATATAATATTCGGTGCTTTCGGGAAAGCGCACATTTTGTAAATCGAAATAGGTGGAATTCAAATAATCTTCGGCGGCAAGCTTCGGGATAGAGAAATGCTTAATGATCATAAGTTCCAAAAAGAAAAGTCTCGTTGCCTCTTCCACTGAAAACCCGATTTTTTGCAGTCTCCTCATGTATTCGGTTTGATATTCCTGTTTGTTTATATTGTTGCCAAATTGGCATTTTTATAGCTGTCGTCATAGGTCACTTCTTTAATAACACGAATAAAATCCGGGAACACAATATCCGCGTTTTCGTCACTCAGTTCGATTTCCGCAATCGCTTTGTCGTCCCAAAACGGATAGACGTCAATTTCGAAGTATTGGTTGGCGTAGGTCAGACAATAGCGATCCTTTCGGATCTGGCGTTTTGAGGTATCGGCGTTCATCAGCAACGTCAGGTATTCGTCCTTGCTCAGCCTTTTTTCAATTTCCACCCGCTTTAAACCGCTGACACGGCGCTTGGTTGTTTTGAAATAGACATAGTGCCCGTTTTGACCGCGCTGACGAACGCGTACCTCGCTGTCGTCTGTCGCGTTGAGATATGTTTGGATAATTTCGATCCGTTCGCAGTTGGGCAGGCTGCCCAGCAGCTTTATATCGGGATATTCGATCAGGAATTTCCGCTCGATCTCAAAAGGCTCCGGCTCGCCCAAGAAAGAGGATATCTCCGACAGCAGGCGATTGATTTTACCATCAAAGTCACTGCTGTTGTCAATTACCCTCAGATGCGGATGCCCTGTCCACGCGGCAATCAGCTTGTCGTCCAGCTCCGCTGCTTCCTCGGGGGTTTCGCTGCGCGCCGAATTGTTGGCGGTGGTGTAAAATTCTGCCGCGCCCTTTGCCGCAGTAACCAAATGAAATACAGCATCGTAGTTGTCGCGCAGATCGATTTCGTTGGTTTGAAGCTTACGCAGTACCTGCGCAAACTCAGGCGCTTCCATATACCCTTTGTTGTCGAGCGCGCCACGGTCGCAGACAATCAATACCTTTTGATTATCCATGGTTTTGGCAGCTTGTTCAAAAACACGTTCCTTTTCCAATTGCAGCCGCATCTGACAGGTTTGATAATCCATGTTGCTGCCGCAAGTCCACGGAGCCACACCGCCGGTAATCAGTTCGGTAGCTGTTTCGGGAATAAACAGCACCGTATAGCCTATTTCGGTAAAATATTGCTGAATGCGGCTCATGGCTGTAGATTTGCCCGCACAGGGACCGCCGGTGATAACGATTTTGATAATGTCCTGTGACATAGGTTTCTCCTTACTGCAAAGCAGCTCGTCAACAGAGATGTTGTAGACTGCTGCCAACTTGCGTAAAATGTTGGTGCTTGGTTTTGCTGCGCCGGTTTCCCACTTGGAAACTGCTTTGTTGGTAACTCCCACAAGCTGCGCCAAAGCCGCTTGTGAATAACCCGCCTGTCGGCGGTAATCATAGAGAATCTGACCAAAGGTGTAGTCATTCATACGCTCCGCCTCCTTACGAGTTTATCATAGCATAATCAAAAAACTTTGTCCACCGATCAATATCGAATTACGGTAGATTTTAACAGGATAAAAAAACAAGGCTCTCCATAGCGGAAAGCCTTGAAAAAATCGATAATGTCTGATTATCTCTTGCTGAACTGTAGACGCGTTAAGAAAACAGTCCGGCGGACTGTTTTTAGCGGATACCGCAGGAGCTGTGCTCCGAGGACGCCTCTGTGGTCAAAAAGAAACAAGGCTTCCCGAAACAGGAAGCCTTGGTAAAGATATAATATAAAAAATTATCTCTTGCAGAACTGTGAACCGCATAAACAAGCGGAAAAATCGTGATTTGTGTCATACCAGTGTCATTGAGAAAACAGCGGTTATCAGATTGAACTACAATTTATTCATTTCTTCACGCAGTTTTTCAAGTTCAAAGTGAGTATAAACCATCTCACCAATTCCCTTTCCTGAATGACCTTGAATCTTTCGCCGCATAGCTTCATCCAGTTTCTTTTCCTTCCACATTGTTGTGAAGGTGTGCCGGGTATCATCCGGTGTATGCTCCTTCTGTTCACCCTGTTCATTGGTATAGTTCAAAATTCCCATATCCAATAGCAACGGTTTCCAGTAACTATCAGTATATTGACCGTGATTTGTGTCAAATCTGAACCCCTTACCATTCAGCTGACAAACAATGTATTCTGAATCCTTCTGCATCCAGTTTTGGAAGAAAGGAAACACTTTGTCAGGGATGGGAACTTTTCTGACTGCGTTTTGGTTTTTGCCTTTCTCAATATAAAAATATCGCTCCTGCAAGTTTACGTTTTCTTTTTTGGTGTTGAATAGTTCGCCCGGTCTGACACCGGTATATATCAGCATCAACATCAGCTGAATATATTCATTTTGTTTTGACCATAACCACATTGTTTTGATTTCATCATCAGTGAAGCGGTAATGCTTTGTGCTTTTGGTTGCAGTGCCAATGTCAATATATTTTACAATGTGTTTTCCTTTGGGGATGATCTCATTCATCACAGCATAATCATATACTTGACTGATCATACTTTTCAGCTTTTTCAACATGGGATGGTTTTTGCCCGATGAATCCACTATTCCCTGAAGATGCGGAAGTTTGATTTCTATAATCGGCATTTTCGCAATACTTTCACACAGCTTATATGCCGCCTTATAACCATTTACATTTGCTCTGCTGATTTCTTCATATTTTTTTGCTGACCATTTGTCATAGACTTCTGCAAAAGTAACATCCGGTCTGATGTCAAAGGGGTTCGCATTGTATTCCGCTAATGCTTGAATGGCATCTTGCCTTGTTTCGTAATAACCAATGGTTTTATATACCTGCTTTAACTGAAAACGGAGTTTCCCATCTGATAGCTTTTCAAGTGGGTCGGTATCTTTTGGAAGTTTATCAAAGAAGGCATCTGATTTTTTATCATAATACATCCATCCTTCAGTTCTTCTTGCTCTCCATGGTTTTCTTCTTTTTCCCGGTAGTTTTGACACATTGCCAAATCCATTTGGTAAACGCATTTTTTCACCTTTCCTGTTGATTTTTCAAGGTGAAAATGCTATAATAGAATAACCAGTTCACCTTGAATATTTTGTGTGTTTTCATTGTTGAATTTGGTTTTAACACAGACCACCTACTACTGCAATAGTGGGTGGTTTTTCTTTTTGCTTGAAATAATTGTGAATCATTATGTTCTGCAAAACTTAATGATCCTCGGCTTTGTACTTTGATATTTCTGTTAAGTCAGAAACATATTCACAAGCCTTTTGTTTCCCGATTTGGTTCAAGGAATCGAAATCATTTAATAAGGATAGTGCTTCTGCACCGTACGCCTTTTGAATGTTTTCCTGAAGTTTAATATCAGTTCGCAACTGTTCAATATCAACAGTTAAGTCGAATGGTGAAACATCAAGCGCACCGGCTATTTCTTCAATGACATTCCATGGTGCTTCAATAGAACCGTTTTCATATTTCCTTATAGTGGTTTCCTTTTTTCCTATCATTTGGGCAAGTTGAATTTGTGTCATCTGTTTTTTCTTCCTCATAGATTTAACACGCTTGCCAAATTCTATTTTATCCATGTATTCACCCCTTTCTTCTTATATTATACTAAAACCGATATTATAAATCAAGTATTTTCTTAATAAATCTAAAAATATATATTGACAATCTCACAGAAAAGGTTTATACTTTGTATAGTGGTATTGTAAATATCACTAACCAATCGAATATGCAATATCTGATATTCTAAGTGTCAGACAAATCACCCAAACATTGAAAGGACTGATTTATTATGATGAAAAAACTGGAACAAGCATCATTGCAACAGGAAAAGTTGTCAAGCCTGATACACCTTGCTTCATATATGATGGGGCGGCTGAATGTATGTGATGGCAAAGTAACGGATTGTGAAGAAATACAAACTGAATATCCACATTGGATTGAACAGTTACTTGACACAGCGGCAGGTTTGGCATCTGAACAAAATTCTGCTATTGATGAATTGATCACCGGTTTTGACAAATGAAAACACACTTAAAAGAAGGAAGGTATTGCAGTGCCTTCCTTTTTATTATGCTCTGAGAGGTGGTGAAGTTATGAAAGTAAATACAAAAAAATTAGAAATTGCTATGGCTAACGCTTGTATATCCGCAAGGGAATTATCAGAAAAATCCGGTGTATCTCAATTCACGATTACAAGGATACAGTCAGATGCAAACGTATTCCCGGCAAAATGCATATAACCCCATCAAAGACTATCTGACTGATGGTGTGTGGGATGGTACAGACAGATTTCAAGCCGTGTTTGATTTCCTTCAAATCACGGATGAATTTGAACAGATACTTGTCAAAAAATGGTTTATCCAGACAGCGGCAATGCCGTTTAATACTCTTGATCATTCATTACAGCCTGAAGGTGTGCTTATACTGCAAGGTGATGAAGGAATCGGAAAAACAAGGTTTTTCAGACTGATGACACCAAATGCAAGGTGGTTTTCTTCCTTGGATAAGGAAATGACCACCAAAAACAAAGATATTGTCCTTGAAATGCTGTCAGCATGGATTGCAGAAATAGGAGAATTTGACCGCACAACAAGGGCAAATAAATCTGATCTGAAGAACTTTATGACACAGGACAAGGACACCATCCGCAAACCATACGCCAAAGAACCCCTTACCAAAGCAAGAACAACTTCTTTTTGTGGAACTACCAACGAAGAAAGGTTTCTGAACAGTGATACCGGTTCAAGGCGTTGGTGGGTAATTCATCTTGCCGCTGAAAAAACATTTGATTTTGAACAAATTTTGAACGGCGTTGAACTTCATCAGTTTTGGTTGCAGTGCTATCACCTGTTTTCTGAAAATGCCGCTTCATTCCGCTTGACCGATGAAGAAAAGCAGATAATGAAAATCAGAAACGGTGTAGCAATGGAAACAAAACCGGCTGAAGATGAATTGATGGCATGGATGGATTTTGATGCTTCAAAAGAAAAATGGGTGGAACTGACTGCATCTGATTTTATTATTCAGAATCCTATATTTGACAGATACACGCCTAAAGAAATAGGTGCGGCATTATCCAGCTTGAAAAAGAACTATTATCCGGAATTGCAGGTCAGGCATGGCAAAAAAGGAAATATTTGGTTTATGCCGCCTATAAATCGGATTTGGAACAGTGCTATTGAAAACGCTGAAAAAACTGTTGATGATCTTGTGAACAGGTGAATGTGGTGAATGTGGGTGAATGTTCGTTTTGTATCACCTTCACCCATAAAAAACCGCATTATTACTGAACTTTTATTATATGGTGAATGTGGTGAATATAATTTTCTATATAATCGTAGATAATAAAAATTTTGATTATTATACTATATTATATTTTTTATAATATATATGAAACGATATTCACTTTCATTCACCTTCACCAAGCAAATAAAGAAAGGATAAAAAAGAATGTGTGAAACAAAATTACCACTTGCATCAGATAATCTTGCGGTGGATATAAGCAGAATCAAAGAACTTGAAAAAATAAAAAGTATCAGAGTTCTCCGCAGTACAAAAACAAAGGGTGCGACCATCGTTTTTGTGTGCGAACCTGAACCGGGGAAAATGAAGGAATTGCCTTTTACACCTTGGAATGTGATATATAAAAGCAAGCATTTCTACCTTGATGACCCGGTGCTTTGCTTTTTTGATCAAAAGAACAACTGTCACGAAGATACGGTTGCATTCACTTTGGCTTGTATGAAAGCATTAAACGAAAAGGGCGTTGACTATGAGTACATCAATCTGATGTTTTCAAAACCGGCTGAAATAGCAAACGAATTGTTAAAGGCGTACCCGTCAACGGAAGTTCAATGTTGAACAAAAACACATAACAATACAGTTTCGGTGAGATATACCCCCACCAAACGCAAGAAAGGACGGTGAAACCATGACAAAAAAAGAATCGTTTTTACAAGCAATGTTACAATGCCCAACGGTATCTGAAGCCGCCAAGGTTGCAGGAATATCACGAAGCACGGCTTATAAATACATCAATGATGAAGATTTCAGATTGAAATTGTCAAAAGCAAAGTCCGAAATACTCAGCGGTACTGCTACATATTTGCAACAAAACCTTGCGATTTGCGGCAAAGAGTTGATGAAGATTGTGAAAGACCCGGCAACCCCGGCGGCGGTCAGAGTTCAGGCAATCAATACTGTGTTCTGCAATGCTAAAGCCTTGACGGAAACAGCGGATATTGTGCAAAAACTCACAGACATTGAAAGCAAAGTGAAAGAAGGGAAAATATGATTAAGGTTGATATAATCAAAAGGCTTAACGCATTGGAACAGCGATTTGCAAAGCAGGATGTTCCGGTGTCGGTAATGATCTATTATAACGATGTTTCAAATGATTGGATTGTAAATGAAAAGTATTCAAAAAAAGCCAAAACAAAAACCATTCATCTGAAGCACTACAAGGAATACATTTTCCACCCGGAATTTGAAGGTAATGTTGTAATTGACATTCTTGATGCACCGGATGGCTATGTTGGAAATCTGCACCGGTTTATGATGAAAGACCTGAAAAAAGAAAACCATCTTGAAGGTTGTAGTATCAGCATTGAGATAATTGCGGATTCATCTGATGGTGATCTGGAACAGTCATTTGTGGTGACGGTGCATCAGAAGCCTTGATTTTTAACTACATGACACAAATATGACACAATTATTTGCAAAAACGTACATTCCAAGTAAATACAAAGTTCTCTAACTGACAATTTACAGATTGACAGCGGCATATATATTTCAAATTCAACATTTTTCAATATTTTACAGAAAGGCGGTGAATCACTTGAAAAACATATCACCAAAACAGTTATCATCTGTAATTGGTGAAGAAAACGTCAGAAAAATAATTGAAGCGTTTCCCGGCGGTCGGTTTTATGTTAGAAACAACTACCTTGATGTAAAGGAAAGAAATGAAATCATCAGAAAAGACTTTTATTCAGGTGAACATTGGTTGCTGAACTGACACCCAAGATTGACCAAGAACTTGGTGCAATCAGAAAACGAAAGGAAAGGGGATAAATCAACAGGCTATCTTGGTTTTTAATATTCAAGGTAGCCTGTCAGTTAAAGGTGGTTTTGATATAATGAGCAGTAAAAGAGAAGAAGCAAAGTGTTTTTTGCGGCGTTTATATCGGTGCAATTCAAGCCTTTTGGAGTATAAAAAGGGGCTTGAAGGATTGCAGGAAATAACCACCGAGAATCAGTCTGATGATTTGCCCCTTGATCACACTGAAAAAGTGGAGAAATACCAAAAGGCACTGGAACAAAAGATTATTTCTATCATAGAAAAAGTGTCTGATGCTACGTTGAAAACACTGTTGCATTGCCGCTATATAGATTTTTTGAAATGGGATGATGTAGCTGTAAAAATAGGGTGCTATCCTGAAAGCATAAAACAGTTACATAATACCGCTCTGGATGCGGTCGGTGATATTCTTGCCGCTGAAAAGGTAACGGAAAACAACACAAACGAAGCATTGGTTGAAAAAATTCAGTCCGGTGTGGATGTAAAAAAGAATATGGGGCTTTTGTACGAACAGAACAAAAACTTCATTTATAAATGTGCGCTTCCGTATTCTCACAGAATCGAAATTGAAGATTTAATGCAAGAAGCCTATTTTGGTTTAGTAAAAGCGGTAAATGGTTTTGATAGTTCAAAAGGTGTGAAGTTTTTAACCTATGCAATTTATCAAGTCAGAAATGCTTTATGCAATTATTATTATAAATGCGGAAGAACCAAAAGAATACCGGCGCACTTGATTGTGAAATTATCTGCATATCATCATTTTGTTTATGATTATGAATCAAAGAATGGTGAACCACCTTCTGATGAACAAATTCAAAGTCATTTGAACCTAAGCAATACACAGTATAAAGCATTAAAAAAGGCACTGACGGAATCAACTTGCAGTTTGGAAGATGTAGTTCCGGGAACTGATCTGACTGTATATGACGGTGTGGCAGATGAATTTGATATTGAAGATACTGTTTTGAACCCTATTGCAAATAATCAGGTTAATGCGGAAATATGGGAAAGTGTAAACGGTCTTTCTCCAAGATTGAAAAATGTCATTGAACTGAGATACAAGAACGGCTTAACACAATCAGATGTAGCAAAAGAATTAGGCGTTTCCGGTTCGAGAATTGCCCAGTGTGAACATCAAGCATATAAACTGTTAAAAACGGATGCACGGATGCGCTATGCCGCTGAATACTATGGTTATAATAGCAGTATAACATATTTCGGTGGAAAAGCATTTTATAGGCAACACGGTTCATCAACAGAATATATTGCGCTGAACCATATTGAAGCAGAAACGAAGCTGAAACAAATCAATGAATACTTTGAAAATATTGATTGGGCTATATAACACAAAATATGCTGAATAGGAGTGTGTCAAAAATGAATGATCTGAAGCATGAAGTGATCTATAAGGATGGAACATACACCATCACGGCAAACATCACGCAAAAAGACCTTGCCGCTCTCCTGATGCGGTCTGATGTTCAGCTGATAAGCGTGAACGCTCCAAAGAAACCTTATTACCCACGCAAACGGAAGAAATAAAAACATATCCCACGCCTTGCATTATTCCTTGGTGTGGGATATAATCATTTTGTGATATGCCGCTGTTTTGCTGAATTTCGCCCTGTGTGGCGTTTTTGCGTAAAACAGTAAAAGTATCGGCACAGCGGCAAAAGTCAAACACAAGCGATATGTGGCAAGGTGATCTGATGCTTGATAAGAAGCTAACGGAATACGCTGAAAAATTCAATGAAAATTTCCCTATTTTCTTGATGATGGGGAAATCAGATGAAGAAATCATCAGGATAGTTCAAAAGTGTTTGAACGATGAACAAGCCTTTGAACCTGATACCATCATTGATGCACTTTACTGATTGAAGCACCTGCAAGGGTGCTTTTTGTGTGTCATACTTGTGTCATATATGTGTCATACCCATCAAAATTTGGGCGGTTTTCAGTAGCTTAACAAAAGGAAAAACCCCGATAAACACTGGGTTTGTCGAGGTTTTGAAAATTGAACTGATTATCTCTTGCTGAACTGAGGCGCTCTTCTTGCTTTTTTGAGACCGTATTTCTTTCTTTCCTTCATTCTCGGGTCACGAGTGAGGAAGCCGGCTCTCTTGAGCTTGCCTCTGAGGTTTTCGCTGTCATACTGGAGCAGCGCTCTGGCGATGCCGTGACGGATGGCGCCTGCCTGACCGGTCACGCCGCCGCCTGCCACGCGGCAGACTACGTCAAACTTCTCATCGGTTTCGGTGAGCGCGAGGGGCTGACGAACGATGAGCTTGAGGGTGTCCAAACCGAAATAATCGTCGATATCACGGTCGTTGATGGTGATCTTGCCGGTGCCCTGATAGAGTCTTACGCGGGCAACGGAGCTTTTTCTTCTACCTGTGCCGTAGAAATAAGGTGTCTTATCGTACATTCTTCATGCCTCCTTCTTACGCTTCAAACAGCTCGGGCTTTTGCGCCTGATGGTTGTGTTCCGCACCCTCAAACAGTCTGAGTCTGAGCAGCGCGTTTCTGCCGAGTGTATTTTTGGGAAGCATGCCCTTTACCGCCAGCTCCATCGCTTTGGTGGGCTTGGTCGCCATCAGGGTGTCGTAGCGGGTCTCCTTCAGGTGGCCGATGTAGCCGGTGTGGCGCTGCCACTTTTTCTGCGTCAGCTTGTTGCCGGTGAGCACAGCGTCCTTGCAGTTGATGATGATCACGTGGTCGCCGCAGTCTACGTTGGGGGTGAAGGTGGGCTTGTGCTTGCCTCTGAGCAGCACGGCAGCCTGTGCGGCAACTCTGCCGAGGGGCTTGCCGGCAGCGTCAATGACGAACCAAGCGCGCTCAACTTCGGCGGGTTTTGCTAAAAATGTTGACATTTTCATTCCTCCTGTACTTTTTCATGCTTCCTGATTATAGTACAGTTTGCGGGGAAAGTCAATAGTTTTTTGAAAAAAATTAATTTAGCGCGGTGAAATCTTTAAAATACGCCGTTATTCGCACATATTCTCATAAATACTCGCGGACGATTTTTGCAAAACGTCGGCTGCCTGGTTGATGGTAAACGCGAATTTTACGTACATTTGTAGTGACAGGGCTTGCGGCAGGAAAGGGCAACTGCAAGGTTCTCCCCTACTGACGGCTGACAGCTGACAGCTGACAGCTGACGACTGACAACTGACCGCTGCCGACGGTTTGCTGCAAAAAATCCGCGAAAAGGCTACCAATTGATGAAAAACTGTGGTATAATACTTTGGTACGCAATTTCGGAATGAAGGAGCTGGAGCATGAGCAGTTATTCCGAGCTTTTAAGCGAAGACAACATGGCGCTGCTGCGCCGCAACAGGGTGTTTGACGGGCTGAATGACGGCGAGATCGCGGCGTTTATCCGCTTTGCCAAGCCCGATTTTATCGAGCTGGAGCCCGAGCAGATCCTTACCCTGGAGCCCGGCGGGGGCGTTGTGCTGGAGGGAAATATCAAGGTGTTTGTCATTGATTACGCCGGCAACCGCACCGTGGTCAATGTGCAGCGCAACCACGGCACCATCGGCGTGATGCAGTTTATGGTAGACCGCTACGACGTGCTGTATGAGGCGGTGGCGGGCAACGCAGGCAAGCTGATGATGGTGGATCCCGACGTGGTGACGGTCGCCTGCAGCGAGCTGGTGGCGGTGCAGCACCGGATCTTGGTGAACATGATGCAGATGCAGCGGCTGTTGTTTATGGATATCTCGGTGCATTTGGTGTGCCTGTCGCAAAAAAATATTCGCAACAAGGTGCTGCGCTATTTGCAGATCCAAAGCGAGCAGGCGCACGCCCGTGCCTTTGATGTGCCGCTGTCCCGCGAGGAGATGGCGGTGTATTTGGCGGTGGATCGCGCCGCGCTGTCGCGGTCGCTGGGCGCGCTGAAACGCGAGGGCGCGATCGACTTTCACCGCAACCATTTTGAAATTTTGGACACCCGGTGTTTTCAGTATTAACTAAAAGGAAGAACCGTGCATGATAAAAAAATCCTTTCGCCGCGCGTTTCGCGACAGTCTGCCGATTATGGCAGGCTATTTGGCGCTCGGCATCGGCTACGGCGTGCTGCTGCAAAGCAAGGGCTACAGCTTTTGGTGGGCGATCTTGATGAGCGTCACCATGTTTGCCGGCTCCGGACAATACGCCGGCGTTGATTTTATGGCGAGCGGCGCCTCGCTGCTGACGACCGCCTTTATGACGCTGATCATCAACTGCCGCCACTTTTTTTACGGCGTGTCGCTGCTCGACAAATACCGCGGCACGGGCGCGTTCAAGCCCTATTTGATCTTCGGACTGACCGACGAAACCTACTCCATCACCGCCACCACGACGCTGGAGGACGACATCAGCCCCAAGCACTACTACTTTTTCCTGACCGCCCTCAACCACAGCTATTGGATCACCGGCTGTGTGCTGGGCGCGGTGCTGGGCATGTTTTTGCCGTTTGACAGCAAGGGCGTGGACTTTGCCATGACCGCGCTGTTTATCGTGATCATGACCGAGCAGTGGCTGAGCAGCCGGGAGCATTTGCCTGCGATTTTGGGCGCGGCGACCACGGCGGTGTGTCTGGTGGTGTTCGGCGCGGACTATTTCATCGTGCCGTCGCTGTTTTTGATCGCGCTGGAAATGGTGCTGTTCCGCAAAAAGCTCGACAAAACCGGAGAAGAGGTGAGCTCCGAATGACGGATCTACACCCGTTGTGGCAGGTGCTCATCATGGCGGCGGTGATCGCGTTCACGCGCTTTTTGCCGTTTATCGCCTTTCCCGAGGGACGCAAACGGCCGCGCGTGATAACATATTTGGGCAGCGTGCTGCCATATGCTATCATCGGAATGCTGGTGGTGTACTGCTTTAAAAATGTATCGGTGTTCACCTACCCCTACGGTCTGCCCGAGCTGATCGCGGCGGTGTTTGTGGTGGGCACCTATGTATGGCTGCGCAGGGTGCTGGTCAGCGTATTCGGCGGCGTCGCCGTGTATATGCTGCTGGTGCAGCTGGTGTTTGTGTAACAGGGAGTGACGTATGTACTTTTTGGAATTGTTGTTATTTGCCGTGGGGCTGTCCATGGACGCGTTCGCGGTGTCAGTGTGCAAGGGGTTGTCGGTGCGGCGGTTAAAGCCAAGGCACCTGCTGCTCGCGGGCGCGTATTTCGGCGGCTTTCAGGCGCTGATGCCGCTGGCAGGCTGGCTGCTCGGCAGGCAGTTCGAGAGCTTGATCAAAAGCATCGACCACTGGATCGCCTTTGTGCTGTTGGTACTGATCGGCGCGAATATGATACGCGAATCGTTCGGCGAGGAGGAAACGCTCAACGATTCCTTTTCCTTCAAGGTGATGCTGCCGCTCGCCGTTGCCACCAGCATCGACGCACTGGCGGTGGGCGTGACGTTCGCATTTTTAGACGTGCAAATCGTCCCTGCGATTCTGCTGATCGGCGCGACGACCTTTGTGCTGTCTGCGGCAGGTGTCAAAATCGGCAACGTGTTCGGCGCAAAATACCGCGCCAAAGCAGAATTTGCCGGCGGCGTGATCCTCATTTTGCTCGGCATAAAGATCCTGATAGAGCACCTCTTTTTCGGAGGCTAAGCCCAACCGGTGCGCGGTAGGGTATGTGTCTGTAAGAACAAAAGCGGCGGTTTCTTCACGCTCACCTTCAAATCCGTATCTGCAAACCAAAAAATAAAGGGCACCCTGTGGGTCAATGTCATTAAGTTAGTGACAAAGCAACAATCGAAAGAATCAACAGAAGAGCA
>CAMKOU010000033.1 GCA_946414505.1 uncultured Clostridia bacterium
GGTGATGTCCCGAATCTGACCGTTTTCTACGGCGCTTTCCATATACAAAACATTGTTGCTCTTGTAGGCGAGATTCAATTCCTCCACCGTCAGGGAGACGTCGGCGCTGCCGGTGGCAAGCACTTCAAATTCCGCCTGCACAAAGGATTTGCCGCCGCTGAAATCATAGAGGGTGGATACATTGGTAAAGTTACCGATAACGGGATTGCTGTTGGCATTGACGGAGCCGCCCACAGGACCGAGCGAGGAAGCCGGCGTCAATAAGCGCAGCTTGCTGCTGTCGTAGGAAAGGCGCCACATCGCGCTGGCAACGCCCATGTTGGCGTTCAGCTTGTAATCCACGGTCACGGTGTCGCCGACCTCCAAACCGGTCACGGTCGAGGTGTTAAACAGGTTTGAATTCGCGTTGACCGTCAGATCGGTCGCGGGAGAGGGAGTGGTAGGCTGGGTCTCCGGGGTGGTGGGCTGGGTAACCGGCGTGGTGGGCTGCGTGACCGGTGTGGTGGGTTGGGTGACCGGTGTGGTGGGTTGGGTTACCGGTGTGCTGCCGCCTGCCTTGCCGATCCTGGCAAAGGACGTCGTAATAAAGTCCTCGTCGCTCTTTTCAAAGCTGTTGTTCTCCTGCGAATGCGCAGCGTCGTCCAAATCCGCGTTGTCATTCATCGACAGGTCATAGGGCAGGCAGTCCATGCCGGACAGTCCGCTGGTCATCACCAGCATCGCGCCGATGCCGTTGGTGGTGATGTCGTTTTTGGTGATGCCGAGACGGTCAAGCGGAATGGAGACCTCATAATGGAAGTCATACAGCGCGGAGTTGTGTCCCTTGGCATTAAAGTCCACCCATGCGGAGGAATCGCTGCACATGTCGCCGGGCACACGGTTGTTGTAGATGCCGTATGCCTTGTCGATGCCATACACATGTTGGCTCAGCATTCCCTTGCCGTATTTGACCTGGACACCGGAGGTGGTGCGGTTGTAGATCTCCACGGGGTTGATACCTGCGGAAGAACCGCCGTAGATCCACGGACCGTTGTTGCCCTTGGTGTCGGTGGCGATCACGCGGTTGAAGCTGTTTTGCACGGTGATATTTTTGTCCCAGAGCGTGCCGCCGGTGATGGTTTGACCGTTGTTGCCGATAGCGTCATCGGCCTTGCCGGTGTCCACGAAAATAAACAGCGGGAATTCGCTGGTTTCATACAGGGTACCCTGTGCCAGCGGATAGTTGTCATTGGGCGCAACCATGTCCTGCACATTTGCCATTTCCCACATCAAGTAAAGGTTGTCGTCGTCGTAGGCGCCGTAAAGCGCATACAGATCCTCGCCGACCTCATACATCGAGTTGGGACGATACACACGCGGGTCATCATTAGCGGTGCCCTGGGCAATCAGCATAGAGCTGTCCCAGTCGGAAATGCTGCCGTCCATGGTGATGGTTTTTTGAACGCCGACCTTGCCGTCGGGGTTGGTCGCGTAGTAGCTGGTCAAGGTTCCTGCCGTCGCGGAAGCCGAAATACCGGCAGCCGTGGCAACGGAAACAAGCAGCAGAGCCGCCAGCAATACGCTGATCCACTTTTTGGTGTTTTTCATCGTTTTAACCTCCTAAATGATTGTGCTTGTACATACCTGAAGCATTATACATTACCATTTTTATTATATCGTGAAATTGCAAAAAACACAACAAAAAAATGAGATGTGCTGTGTTTTTGTCACAATGCACATCTCACTGTTGAAAAATTTAGTCAATATGTCCGCAACTAAGCAACCGGTTTGCTTTTGGGGATCCCGAAAGCCCTCCTTAAAATTCCGGAAATGAATTTTGGATGATCCAAGACAACTACTTTCATAGCTTACCTCCGAATACATGACAGGCTGACCAGCACCAGCGCGGCGGAAGCGACGATCAATGTCCACCTGACGGGCAGGATCGTCGCCAGCAGCAGCCCTGCGCCGAAATACACAGCCGATTTGATTTTTTGTTTGCGACACCTCATGACATCACCCTTTAACATTGTATACGGCAAAGCGCAAAGTGTGCTTGCTATTTTTCGGATTTTATATTATGATTATGATATCACGCAACAGGAGAACAGTCATGCGGACACTGGAGATTAAAAAAAATGACGCCGGACAGCGGCTGGATAAGTTTTTGCAAAAGCGGTTTCCCACCATGCCAAAGGCGATGGTGTATATGTACATCCGCAAAAAATGTATCAAACGCAACGGCAAAAAATGCGACATCGCCGAACAGCTGCACGAAGGCGACGTGCTGACATTTTACATTAAGGACGAGTTTTTTGACGTGCAGCCGCAAAAGCAGTATGACTTCATGAAGGCGCCCGCGGCGCTCGACATCGTCTATGAGGACGACAATATCCTGCTGCTCAACAAAAAGCCGGGCGTCATCGTGCATCAGGACAAGCACTATCACTTTGACTCGCTGGTGGCGCGTGTGCAGCATTATTTATACGAAAAAGGCGCCTATGATCCCGAAGCAGACCGGGCGTTTGCGCCGGCCTTGGTCAATCGCATCGACCGCAACACCGGCGGTATTGTGATCGCCGCCAAAAATGCAGAGAGTCTGCGGATCCTCAATCAAAAAATGAAAACGCGCGAGCTGGACAAACGCTACCTTGCACTGCTGCACGGCACGCCCGTCAAACGCGAGGCAGTGCTGACGGACTATATGACGAAAAACGAACGTCAAAACAAAGTCACCGTCCACCGCCACCCTGTGGAGGGCAGCAAGCAGATGGTGACAAAATACCGCATTTTGGAAACGCGCGGCGCATTCAGTCTGGCGGAGATCGAACTGCTGACCGGCAGAACCCACCAGATCCGCGCGCATATGGCGTCGATCGGGCATCCGTTGGCGGGCGACACCAAATACGGCAAGCGGCAGGACGGCTTCCCCTATCAGGCGCTGTACAGCTACCGTTTGACGTTTTGCTTCACCGATAATGCCGGCATATTGGATTATCTGAACGGAAAAAGCTTTGAAGTGCCGCAAAAGAATATTTGGTTTTTGAAGCAGCTATAGCCGTATTTGAATGGAAACCATTCGTTTTCGCGGCAGATACGGTTTGACAGGACAGCACGGCGCAACGGGCGACTGACAGCTGACAACTGACAGCTGACCGCTGACTACTGACAACTGACAGCTGACTACTGACGGACGAGCGAAAGAAACGCCGACATGGTGCCCCGGTGCCCCTTGGTGGCGCGGTGGCTCCACAGCAGGTCGCTGTGGCAGCTGGTGCACACATCCGACACGCTGATATGCTCCGCCGGCACACCTGCCGCCGTGAGGATCTGACGGTTACACTCCAACAGGTCGAGCATATATTTGCCATCTTGCTTGGGGAATACAAATTTATCCGTATCTAAATCTGTCAGCGCCAAAAAATGCGCGGCGCACGGTTGATCCACCTCATAGCAGCAAACCGAAATGGCAGGACCGACAGCCGCCTTCACGTCCTTGGGATCGGTGCCGTACAGGGCGGTCATTTTTTCGATGACCTTTTCGCCGATGCGCCCCACGGTGCCGCGCCATCCGGCGTGCGCCAGTCCGATGGCGCGGTTCTTTTCATCCACAAAAAACAGCGGCGTGCAGTCGGCGTAATAGGTCACCAGCGTGACGGCGGGATCGTTGGTGACGAGCGCATCTACGCTTTGCCTATCGCGCGGCTTAGTGATACCGATGCCGCGATCGGCTGCCGTGACCGCGCGCACATAGGTGTGATGATCCTGTGCCGAGGCAACCAGGCTGTCAAAAGCAAAGCCTGCGCTCGCGCAAAGGCGCCGATAGTTTTCCGTGACACGCGCCGGATCGTCACCGCGGTTGAACGCCAGGTTCATCGAGGTAAACTCTCCCTCCGACACCCCACCGAGCCGCGTGGAAAACGCGTGGCGAATACATTTTATTTCTTCCAAAGAACGAAACGTGAGGTACGGAACCGTTTCGGCATGGTTCAGCCGCATGGTTTCGGATGTAAATGACATGACAATCCCTCCAAATTGGCACTTGCAAGTCAGCGGCAAGTGTGTTATAGTAATAATATATGAGGTGATACGATGATCTACAAGCTTTTCGGCAAAAATATTGCACCCGATTGCAGCTACTGCGCCCACGGCACAACCCAAAACGGCAGGTTTGTGTGCGAAAAATCGAAGGTGCTTTCCGACGGAAAATGCCGCAGCTTTTCCTACGATCCGCTGCTGCGCGTTCCGCTGTCGGTGTCGCTGAGCGGCAACTTTACGCCCGAGGATTTCCAATTATAACAAACGCTGTTGCATCAAAAAACGCAATGTCCTGTTTTTCAGGCACATTGCGTTTAATTTTTTTGGAAAGGACGGAGCAGAACGAGCGCTTCCTCCTGCTTTTGGCGGTAGGTCTCCTCGGTGATCACGCCCTCTTGCAGCAGCCAATCACCGTAATCCATATCCGACACGGTTCCCGCACGGACGACATCGCCGGTTTTAAACACCTGCATCACAGTTTTCAGTAAAATTTTGATATCGCCGAAAAAGGTAATGCCGCTGTCGATATACTGCAAATCGTAGCGGAACTTTTCTTCCCATGAAATGCTGTTGCGTCCGCTCGCCTGTGCCAAACCCGTAATGCCGGGGTACACCAAATGACGGCGACGCACTTCCTCGGACATAAACACCATGTCGCGCACCAGCATGGCGCGCGGTCCCACCAGCGAATAACTGCCGCCCAATATATTCAGCAGCTGCGGCAGCTCGTCCAGACTGCTTTTGCGCAGGATCCTGCCATAGGCATTCAACCGGTCCTTGTCGGGCAGCAGCTTTCCGTTTTTATCCTTTTGATTGGTCATGGTGCGAAACTTGATCAGCCGGAAAATAACTTCCTGTCCTGTTTTCGGATCCTTTCTGCCGGGGCGCAGCTGCGTAAAAAACGGATTACCGCGCATGGCAACCGCACCGATGATCGTCAGCAGCAAAAAAACCGGTGAAAGCACAACCAAAACCAACAGCGCCGAAGTACAGTCAAATACTCTTTTTCCGAAGCGGGCATACACCCCGCCGCGATACTGATTCTCCACTGTTTTCTCTCCGTTCAGGCTTTTTAGTCAAAACAATGCCTGATGATGGCAATGACGGTTTCCTGCTGCTCGGCAGTCATATTGATATCGCTGGGCAGGCAAAGACCACGCCGGAACAGATCCTCGTCCACCGGCTCGTCCGCGGCGACAAACGCATTTTCCGCAAACAGCGGCTGCATGTGCATCGGCTTCCACAGCGGTCTGCCCTCGACATTAAACGAAAGCAGCGTTTCCAGTATTTCGGTCGGGCAGGACTTGCCGTGCTCCTTTATGTAGGTCGGATGACAGTCATCGCGTGTTTGGCTGCACATGGCTTCGGGATCGACGGTCATACAGGAAAGCCAGAAATTCGGCGTGCTGTTTGTTGCGTCAAAAGGATTCATGGTAACAGGCAGATCCTTTAACCCCTCTTTATATCTGTCGTAAATCGCCTTTTTCGCGGCGATATGCGCGTCCAGACTGTCCATTTGTCCGCGGATAACACCCGCCACCATATTGCTCATGCGGTAGTTATAGCCGCGCTCGCTGTGTTGGTACCACGGCGCGTTATCGCGGCTTTGCGTGGACCATTTACGCGCTTTTTCGGCAAATGCGGCGTCGTCTGTCAGCAGCATTCCGCCGGAAGTACCGGTGATGATTTTGTTGCCGTTGAAGCTGATCACACTCAGGCTGCCCAGCGCGCCGACCGCTTTACCCTTGTATTGCGCGCCAAAGGATTCGGCGGCGTCCTCGATGATGACGGCTCCGTGACGGTCACATACGGCGCGCAGCTCGTCATACCGGCAGGGGGTGCCGTACAAATTGACGATCATGACATGCTTCACATCCGGATACAGCGCAAACGCCTTTTCCAGCGCCGCGGGATCCATGTTCCACGTGGTGCGCTCCGCATCGATCAAAATCGGAATGCCGCCCTCGTAGGAAATGGGATTGACCGTTGCGATAAAGGTCAGATCCGAACAAAACACGCGCGTGCCGGCGGAAATGCCTGCCAGCTTGGCTGCCAAATGCAAGCCTGCCGTGCCCGTTGTGAGCGCGACCGCGTATTGACGGCCGGTTTTTTCCGCCGCCAAACGTTCCGCTTCATCAATATTTTTGCCGACGGTCGACATCCAGTTGGTGTCAAACGCCTCCTTAACATACTGCCGCTCCTTTTCGTGCATGGTCGGAGAAGCAAGGTATATCTTCTTTTCAAACGGTGTGATACTGCTGCCGTTGTACATCTCTATCATCCCTCATTCAAATATATACGCATGACGCGTGATCCAATATCCGTTCTTATTGTGATGCGTCCTTCTTCTGATAGTACTCGTTATAGTAATAGTAGCCGCCGCGTTTTTTGTAGTATTTACTGTGGCTGCTTCCCTTTCCGTTGTAAACGATACCGAGAACTTTGGCATCGGAGAAGTCCAGCTGGCGGAAGGTCTCCTTTAACCTTTTGTACTCAGACAGATTATGACGGACAACGATCAAATAGCCGTCCACGGTTTGCGAAAGAATCGCGGCGTCTGTCACTACGGTAACGGGCGGAAAGTCCAAAATAACATAATCATAGTATTCTTTCAGCAGTGTGATCAGATTTTGCATCTGCTCGGAGCCCAGCAACGCTGTCGGATCGGGCGGAATGTCGCCTGATGCCAATACATCAATGCCGTATTCCGTCAAATGCTGGATCAGATCTTCCTCGATGTTTTCGCCGTTTGCCAGATAGTTGCTCAAGCCCGGCTTCGACTTTATGCCGATTTTGGAAGCGACCGTGGGCAGACGCATGTCGCAGTCCACCACGATCACCTTATGGTTCGCCTGCGCAAAGGAGATGCCGAGATTGATGGCGATCGTACTTTTTCCCTCGCCGCGGTTGGCGGACACGACGCCGATACATTTGCTGCCGGCGCCCGGCAGTGAAAACATCACGTTGGTGCGCAGGGACTTGTATGCCTCTCTGGTGGCAAAGGAGGAATCCTGCGTCAAAAGCATCTTCTTCGGGTCGAAAAACTGCGCTACGTTTTTATTCTTTTTCACTGTTCGGCTCCTCCTTTTCCTTCGATTCATAATAGTAATAGTAGCCCGACTTGCCGTTGGAAACACTGTTCACATCGGGGATAACGCCCAAAACCGGGACGGAAAACCTGTTTTCCAGTTCACTCTCGCTTTTAACGGTGTCGTTTTTGAGGTAGAGGATAACCAGGATGATCAACGTCAGCAGCACGCCGGCGCCAAAGCCTAATATGACATACTTTTTATAATCCGGTGTGTAGATGCCGTCGGGCATTTGGGGATATTCTACTATTTTCATGGAGCTGCCTTCGATGATATCCGCCATGACCTTTGGAGAAACGCCCGCAATGGCGACCGCTGCCTCAAACGCATCCTCGGGACTTTTGGCAACGACATACACCTTAATGATTTCGGTGTTGGGCTGAATCTCCGTTGACACCATACCCTTGAGCGCGTTTACATCATAGGACAATCCCTTTGACTTGATCGCTTCGGACATCACGTTATTGCTGGTCAATACTGTTGAATAGGTTTGCACCAGCTGTTTTGCCGCCGAGACGTCCGATTGTGTCAGCCCATCGGTGTTAACGTTCGCAAGCTTGTTGTTGACATATGCCGTAAAGCTGCAGCGATAGGTCGGCTTGACGAAAATCTTGGTGCCGGCAAACGCCAGTGCACCGGTGACGATGCCCACCAACAGGATGATCCAAAGATTTTTCAGCAGGTACAGTAAAAGAGGCACAATGTTGATTTCAAGGTCGAAACTTTTGTTGTCTCTTTCTTCGTTCTTTTCTACCATTTTTCTCATAAGCAAACTCCGTAACCTCAGTATGATAATAGAAATCCTGACATGCACGTGCGCGCTTAGTTGAAAACGACACGGCAAACGCAAGACGCAAAATACGTATCATTGCTTTATTCACAAGTAATTATTATATCATTTTCCGACAAAATGTCAACTAGCTATCTTATCATTTATGAAAGTTTGAAAAACGTCATAAAAAAACCCTAAATCCAAATTGATTCCCTGTCAAAAGCAACGGAAAACTCCCTGTTTGCGCTGCGTATCGGCAAAAGAAGGGAAAAAATTCTGAAATTTCCCAAAACACATTGACTTTAGCCCGATTTATATTATAATAGTATAGTGTATATATTTGATCAAAAAACAATATAGAAGGGAAGTATGAAATGGAAACTTCGATTCTCAACCGGTTGAACAAAACCGCTGCGGCATACGCCGACAAGGTCATGTTTCGCGATGAAACCGCCGAGATCACCTTTCGTGATTTTAACCGCCTGACGAAATCTGTCGGAACCTATCTGGCGCAGAGAGTCGCTTCCGGCGCCCCTGTCGCCGTGATGTCGGGCAGACACTGCCTGACCCCCGCCTGCTTTTTGGGCGCGGTGCGTGCGGGCTGCTTTTACGCACCGATGGACGGCGATATGCCCAAGGCGCGTTTGAATCAGATCCTCGGCGTCATCAAGGCAGACTATATACTGGTGGACAAGGCGCATTTGGAAACGGCACAGTCGCTTGACTACACGGGCAATATCATCGTCTTTGAGGATATTTGCGGCACCGAGCCCGACGAGGCGCTTCTTGAAGCCAGAGAGCGCACGTTGCAGTGCACCTCTCCCCTGTATGTCATCTTCACCTCCGGCTCCACCGGCGTACCCAAGGGCGTTATCACCTCGCACCAGTCGCTGATGACATATATTGACGCCGTTGCCAAGGTGCTTGACATCAACGACACCGATACCATGGGCAACCAAAGTCCGCTGGACTATATCGCCGCCGTGCGCGACATGTATTTCCCCATCAGCTTCGGCGCCTCCACCTATATCATCCCCAAAAACGAATTTGCCGTTCCCACCACGCTGTTTGAAACGCTCAACCGCGAAAAGATCACTGCGCTGTGCTGGAGCGTTGCCGGTGTGGAGCTGCCCGCCAAGCTGGGCGCCTTTGATGTGGGCAAGCCCGAATATCTGAAAAAGCTGTGCTTCTCCGGCTCTGTCATGCCGTGTAAATACCTGAAGGTGTGGCAGGAACACCTGCCCGACGTGCTGTATGTCAACCAGTACGGTCCCACCGAGGCGACCGCCTCCTGCACCTATTATGTGGTGAAGGAAAAGGTGACCGACGACACCGTGCTGCCCATCGGCACTGCCTATGACAACTACCGCGTGTCCCTGCTCAGCGAGGACAACCAAGCGGTACCCGTCGGCGAGATCGGCGAGATCTGTGTCAGCGGCCCGATCCTCGCGCTGGGCTACTACGGCAATCCCGAGCAAACGGCAAAGTCCTTTATGCAAAATCCGCTCAACGACAACTACCGCGAGCTCATTTATAAAACCGGCGACCTCGGCCGCTTTGATGCGGACGGCGTGCTGCACTTCCACGGAAGAAAGGATCGTCAGATCAAGCACCTCGGTCACCGCATTGAGCTGGGTGAGATCGAGGAGACCGCCAAAAAGGTGGACGGTGTGTCCGACTGCTGCTCCTTATACTATAAAGAAAAGGCGACCCTGTACCTGTTCTACACCGGCGAGGCGACCTCGAAGGATATTGTGCTCTACTTCCGTCAAAATATGCCGGCGTTTATGGTGCCGCGCAAACTGATCAACCTGGAAGCGCTGCCGACCCTGCCCAACGGCAAGCTGGATATGCAAGCCTTGAAAGCTTATTTCAAATAAATATCAAAAACACTTTCTTAAAGGAGAAAACGATCATGGATGAATTAATGCAAATTTTGGAAGAACTCAGACCCGACGTAGATTTTGAAAACGAAACCGCCCTCATCACCAACGGCGTGCTCGATTCCTTTGATATCGTGGCGCTTGTCGGTGAGCTGAACGACGCGTTCGACATCGAGATCAAGCCCAACAACCTGGTACCCGAAAACTTCAACTCCGCCAAGGCTATGATGGCGCTGATTGAAGAGCTGCAGGACGAATAAGCATGAAAAAGGAAACTTTGACCGCACTGGCCGCGCAGCTGGCAACGCCGTCCTATATCTTTGATCTGGACTTGTTTGAACAGCGCGCCGCCATGGTGCGCCGGTATTTCGGCGACAAAACCGGACTGTGCTTTTCCATTAAAGCCAATCCGTTTCTGTTGGGCAGGCTGCCCGACATCTTTGACAAAATCGAGGTGTGCAGCCCCGGCGAGCTGACCGTCTGTGAAAAAACAGGCGTGGATACCTCCAAAATCATCTTTTCGGGCGTTAACAAAACCGAAGCGGACGTGCACCGTGCCGCCGAGGACGAAGTGGGCACCTTTACCGCCGAAAGCCTGCTGCATGTGGAAATGATCGACCGCGAGGCACAGTCGCGCGGCAAGGTGTTTCCGGTGCTGCTGCGCGTGACCGACATCAAGGGCGGCAGCCAGTTTGGTATGGAGGAGGCGCAGGTACTGGATATCATCCGCCGCCGCGCCGACTACCCCGGTATGGACATCGTTGGCCTGCACTACTTCACGGGCACCCAAAAGAAGAAGGCGAAGCCCATCCTGCGCGAGCTGGACTACATCACCGCGCTGGTCGCGCGGATCCAAGACGAGCTTTCGTTCACAGTGGAGCGCATCGAGTACGGCACCGGACTCGCCGTGGACTACTTTGACGACAATGCCGACGCCCTCGAGGAGGAGCGCCTGGCGTCTATCAGCGAGGGCATCCGCGCACTGTCCGAAAAAGTGGCGCTGACCGTGGAAATGGGTCGGTTTTTTGCCGCGCCCTGCGGGTATTATCTGACCAAGGTCATCGACACCAAAACCAATTACGGCATCAACTACGCCATCGTGGACGGCGGTATGAACCAGCTGAAATACGACGGACAGCTGCAGGGAATGCAAATTCCGAAAATCATTCATTTAAAGAAGCATGGCGACAGCGGCGAAGCGCAGCCGTGGACATTGTGCGGCAGCCTTTGCACCACGGCGGACATTTTGTCGCGCAACGCTATGTTTGACAGCCTGCTGCCCGGCGACATTTTGGTGTTCTGCCGCACAGGCGCCTATTCCGTCACCGAAGGCATGGCGGTATTCCTCAGCAGGGAAATGCCGGTCGTGTCGGTGTATTCCGAGCAAAACGGACTGACTGTGATCCGTGAAATGCTCTATTCCGACGTGTTTAACACGCCGAAACTGTAATCCAAACGGCAGCATATGCGGCTCCCGTCAGAGAGCCGCATATCTTTTGTCTGACCCCCTATTGGAGTTGATTTTGTGTTATTCAATATCACGTATACCTCCCTGAATTTTATCTTCTTTGTGTTGGGCACCATGCTGGTGTATTTTTTATTTCCCGCAAAGAAGTATAAATGGACGGTTTTGCTCGCGGCAAGCTTGTTTTTCTATGCGGTGGCGGGCTATAAATTTGCCTTTTTTATTCTGTTTACCACAGCCACGACCTATTTGATCGGCCTGTGGCTGGAACGCGTCGCCGCAAACGCCAAAAAGCGCCTCAAGGAAAACAAGACCGCGTGGAGCCGCGACGAAAAAAAGGCGTACAAAAACAAAATTAAAATACAAAAACGCCTGATCATGACGCTGGCGCTGGTCGTCAACTTCGGCATTCTCGCGTTTTTAAAGTATTACAACTTTTTTGCCGGCAGCCTCAACGACCTGCTGGGCGGCTTTGGCTTCGGCTTTTCCGTCCCGACGCTTACCCTGTTTTTGCCGCTGGGCATTTCCTTTTACACCTTCCAGTCGATGGGTTACATCGTGGATGTGTACCGCGAAAAAACCGACGCGCAAAAAAATCCGTTTAAGCTGCTGCTGTTCGTGTCGTTCTTTCCGCAGATCGTACAGGGTCCCATCAGCATTTACGACCAGCTGGCACACCAGCTGTTTGAGCCGCACGACTTTGACTTCACCCGCATGAAGCACGGCATGGAGCTGATTTTGTGGGGCTTTTGCAAAAAGCTGCTGATCGCCGACCGTGCCGCGATCGCCATCAACACCGTCACCGCCGACTACGGCGCCTTCGGCGGCACGACGCTGACCTTTACGGTGCTGCTGTACGCCCTGCAGCTGTACGCCGACTTTTCGGGCGGCATCGACATTTCGCGCGGCGTGGCGGAGATTTTCGGCATCAACATGATCGACAACTTCAAGCGGCCGTACTTCTCCAGATCCATCAATGAATACTGGCGCAGATGGCACATTTCGCTGGGCGCGTGGCTGAAAAACTACCTCTTCTACCCCGTCGCCATGTCCAATGTGTTCCTCAACGCCGGCAAAAAAATGAAAAACAGCCGCTTTGGCAAAACCGCCGCAGGCGCGCACGTGTCCAAGGTGCTGCCCACCGCCGTCGCCTCGCTGATCGTCTTTTTGATCGTCGGTATATGGCACGGCGCCGACTGGAAGTATGTGGCGTTCGGTGTGTGGAACGGCATGATCATCATGCTGAGCATCCTGCTGCAGCCGCTGTTCGACAGCTGGACGGAAAAGCTGCACATCCGCCGCACAAGCGCGTGGTTCATCGTATTCCAAATCCTGCGCACCTTTATTGTGGTGCTCGTCGGCTATGTGTTTGACGTGGCGCCCTCGTTCGGCGACGGCATGGCAACCATCGGCAAGTTTTTTACCAATCAAAACTTCGGCATATTCGGCGAGGAGCTGGGCACACTCGGTTTGTGGGGCAGTGATTATTTGATCCTCCTGATCGGCATCGCGGTCATTTTCACATGCAGCGTCATTCAGGAACGGCATCCCGGCACCACTATTCGCGCCATGCTCGACCAAAAACCGTTTATCCTGCGGTTTGCGCTGCTTTACTTCGGCATCGTGAGTGTGCTGATATTTGGCATTTACGGCTCCGGCTACAACGCCGCTGACTTTGTGTATATGCAGTTTTAAAGAGTTGACAAAGCATGAAGAAAAAAACCTATATCACACGCACGGTCAAGGTGGCTTGCTTTTTGCTGACCATGCTGCTGACGCTCTCGTTTTTACAAGGCTACGCGCTGCGGCGGCTGGATCACCACACGTCGCGTTTCAAGGGATATTACCGGCAGCCGAACGGCGCGGTCGATGTTGTCCTGCTGGGCGCAAGTGAAGTGTATACCGGCTTTTCGGCGGCACATGCGTATGAAAAATTCGGCTTCACCAGTTATCCCTACGCTTCCGAGTCCATCACCGCCGACGGCACTCTGCTGGCGCTGAAGGAGATCGTCCGCACGCAGTCCCCCAAGCTGGTGATCATCGAACCGAACGCCTATTTGTATAAACGGGAAAAAAACGAAACAAACGATGCACATATCCACAAGCTGGTGGACAATGTGCCGCTCAGCAGCTGCAAGTGGGACTATATCCGCAGCCATACACAGGGCGACGAAACCTATGAATACCTGTTTCCGCTGATCAAATACCACGGCATGTGGGCGGACTATCCCCGGCAGGGCAAAAAGGTGCTCAACGCCATCGTGCAGGACGTGCGCGGCGCGTTTTATCTGAAGGGCTTCCGCACCACCGTCGGCAAATTTCTGGCTAAGGAAAAGGTGCTGAACCAACAAATCCTGACCGAAAACAAAACCGAGAAGCTGAACCCGAACTTTGAAAAAAAGCTGCGCAGCCTGTTGGACTATTGCAAGGCGCAAAAGCTCAACGTTGTGTTTCTGCGCACGCCGCATTTGGTCATCAAGGACACCTACGGCCGCTATAAGCGCTCCTGCCGTGCGGCGGAAATCGTCGCCGAATACGGCTATGATTACCTGAATTTGGAGCATGAGTGGGACAAAACCGGCATTGATCTGCAAAACGATTTCTACAATTATGACCACCTCAACATTTACGGCACGATGAAGCTGACCGATTACCTCGGTAATATTCTGCAAACGAAATATAATATCGGCAAGCACACCTTTTCCGACGGTCAGCAAGAGGAATGGGACACGTCAGCGAAGTATTTTAACAGGCTGTACCGTCACTGCGACGAGCTGATGCGTCACACCAAACCGGCGGTGCCGGAAGAAGACCCCATCCGCTTCGATGAGGATATCGACACCTTCCGTATGCTGGATCAACAATAAGCTGCGTGAAGCTGCACCGGCGGCGTTGAACAAACCATGTTCAAATACAAAAAGAAACTGCGAAAGATACAAGAAAACACCTTGTATTTTTCGCATTTTTGTGTTATATTAATAATGGAGTAGAAAGGGAATCATTTCCCTTTTCGCCGCAATCATTTTAAAATTTTGCTATGGGAGGAATGTTTATGGACGAGCGTAAGCTATATGATATCTGGTGCGAAAAGGCTGTGGAAGACAAGGATTTGATCGCCGAGCTGGAAAGCATCCAAAATGATGACGAAGCCGTTTATGACCGCTTTTACACCGCGCTGCAATTTGGTACGGCAGGTTTAAGAGGCGTGATCGGTGCGGGTACCAACCGTATGAATATTTATGTGGTACGTCAGGCGACCCAAGGCCTGGCAAATTACGTGCTGCAAAAGTACGGCAAGGGTGCCGTGGCGATTTCACATGACAGCCGCATCAAGGCGGATCTGTTTATGCTGGAGGCAGCCAGAGTGCTGGCGGTTAACGGCATCAAGGTGTATATCACAAGTGAATTGCAGCCTACGCCGGTGCTCTCCTATTTAGTGCGCTACTTTAAGTGTCAGGCGGGCATCATGGTGACGGCAAGCCACAATCCCGCCAAATACAACGGCTACAAGGCGTACGGCGAGGACGGTTGCCAAATGACCGACGACGCCGCCAACGCCGTGTATGCCGAGATCCAAAAGCTCGATATGTTTGACGACGTCAAGCTCGCCGACTTTGACGAAGCGGTCCGGTCCGGCATGATCGAGTATGTTGACGACAGCGTGTATGACAGCTATCTCGAAAAGGTGCTCGAGCAGCAGGTGAATCCCGGCATTTGCAAGGGCGCTGACTTAAAGGTCGTATATACACCGCTCAACGGCTGCGGCAACAAGCTGGTAAGACGCGTGCTGGCTGCCATCGGCGTAGAAGAAGTGACCATCGTCAAGGAACAGGAGCTTCCCGACGGCAACTTTACCACCTGCCCCTACCCCAACCCCGAAATCAAAGAGGCGCTGCAAAAGGGCTTGGAGCTGTGCGAGGTCGTGCAGCCTGACCTGCTGCTCGCCACCGATCCCGACTCTGACCGTGTGGGTATCGCCGTGCGCGA
>CAMKOU010000034.1 GCA_946414505.1 uncultured Clostridia bacterium
GCGCTATAAGCTGCGCTTTTCCACCAACGCCAAGATGACCAGCGATGAATTCGCGGTGGAGCTGTACACCTTTTTTCAAATTTACAACATCGACTACCGCTGCATCGACGGCTCGATCATCAGCTCGGTGGTGCCGGGCGTGACCGCGCCGCTGCTCGACGCCATTGAAATCGTCACGGGCGTGCACAGCCTTGTGATCGGTCCCGGGCTGAAATCGGGCATGGCGCTGCACATCGACCGTCCCGAAACGCTGGGCGGCGACATCGTGTGCGGCTGCGTGGGCGCGTATGAAAAATACGGCGGTCCGCTGATCGTCATTTTCATGGGCACCGCCACCGTCATTGCCTATGTGGACGAGCACTGCACCTATCACGGCGGCGTGATCGCACCCGGCGTGGGCATTTCGCTCGACGCGCTGACCAACCGCGGCGCACTGCTGCCCTCGGTAGATTTGCAGGCGCCGAAAAAGGTGATCGGCACCAACACCGTGGACTGTATCCGCTCGGGCGTTGTCAACGGCACGGCGTGTATGCTCGACGGCATGATCGACAAATTCATGCGCGAAACCGGCAAGGCTTGCAAGATGGTCGCCACCGGCGGACTGGCGCCGCAGATTATCCGGCACTGCGCACACGACATCGTATTTGAGGAAAATATCATTTTGTTTGGGCTGAAGCATATTTACAGCAGGAATCGGAAGCCCTGACAGCCGCTTGACATCGGTTCAACCGCCGTATGGCGTTTGAAATAAATATTGCGTTTCACCCGGAGCGCCGGGGAAACAGCAGGAGGTTATTATCATGTCAAAAACAAAAAAGAACGCACTCCCCCGCTATTATAAGCCTGTATTTGCATCGCTGCTGGCGGCGCTGATTATCATGCTGACGTTTTTATCCATCAGCCTGCGCATCGGTCCGCTGGTCATCACGCTCAACTGTTTGCCGCTGGCGGTTGCCGCCGTATATTTGGGACCTGCCTACGGCGCGGCTTTGGGCGCGGTGTTTGGACTTTCCAGCTTTTTTACCGCCTTTACATCCGCTTCGCTGACCACGCTGCTGGTCAGTGTGAATCCGTTTTTCACCTTTATCATGTGCGTAGTGCCGCGCGTGATTTGCGGCTGGGTGCCGGGACTGCTGTTTCAGGCGCTGCCCAAGGACAATGAACCCAAGCGGCTGGCAAGCTCCGCGCTGTGCTGCGGTCTGACCGCCCTGCTGAACACCGTCGGCTTTCTCGGCCTGATGTGGGTGTTTTTCAGAGACGCCTTTGTCAGCAACGCGGCGATCATCGACAAGGTGGGCAGCAAGCCCACGGGCAACGTGTTTGTCTTTATTTTTGCGTTTGCCTCCGTCAACGCCATCATTGAACTCGCCATCAACCTCGTGTTCGGCACCGCCATTTGCCGTGCGATGCACGCGGTGACCAAAAACAGACTGTAAGCTATGAACAACGAAACCATCCTCGACATCCTGACACAGACAACCGAATACGTTTCGGGACAAGCGCTGGCACAGCGGCTGGGCGTTTCGCGGCAGGCGGTGTGGAAGGGCGTCAACGCGCTGCGGCAGCAGGGCTTTGACATTCAGTCCGTCACCAACCGCGGCTACCGCCTGACTTCCTTTCCCGAACACCTGAACGCGCTCGCCGTCAAAGCGGCGCTGCACACGCACATTCTCGGCGCGGAGCTGACGGTGCTGGATTCCGTCGGCTCCACCAACGACGTGCTGAAAATGCGCGGCAGCGAGGGCTGCAAAAGCGGCGCGGTGGTGTGTGCGCGCGAGCAGGTGAGCGGCAAGGGCAGAATGGGCAGAACGTGGCAGAGCAAGCGCGACGAAAACCTGTATTTTTCGTTTTTGCTGCGTCCGAAAATGGCGCCTGCCGAGGCGTCCTCCGTCACGCTGCTGACAGGCTTGGCAATTTGCAGGGCGCTGCAGGAGGTTTCGAGCTTGGATTGCCGCATCAAATGGCCGAACGATGTGATTGTCGGCAGCAAAAAGGTGTGCGGCATTCTCACGGAAATGAGCACCGAATTTGACGCGGTGGAGTTTATCGTAACGGGCGTCGGCGTCAACGTGGCGCAAACGGCGTTCCCGGACGACATCGCTCAAAAAGCAACGTCCCTGTTGACGGAAACAGGGACGTGCTATAACAAAAACCTCCTCTTGGCACGCCTTTTGGAGCGCATGGAGGAGGCGTTTATACAGTATCAGCTGGAACTGACGCCGCAGGCGCTGGAGGATTATAGCCGCCTGTGCGCCACGCTGGGCAGAAGCATCGGCTTCACACGCGGCGGCACACCGCTGTGCGGCACCGCCGAGCGCATTGACAAAAGCGGCGCGCTGGTGGTCAGGCTGCCGGACGGCGCGCTGTGCGCGGTCAATTCGGGCGAAGTGACCGCGCAGGGCATCTATTAAAGCGACAGCAGCGTATCGAGCAGGCGGTCGGCGGCATCCTCCTTGGAGAGCAGCGGCAGGTCGGTGACGGCGTCCCTTTGCAGCAGCACCAAATGGTTGGTGTCGGTGCCGAAGCCGGAGCCGGCGTCCCTGAGAGAATTTGCCGCGATGAGATCGGCGTTCTTTTTGGCTAATTTCGCCTTGGAATTTTCGAGCATATTTTCGGTTTCCATCGAAAAGCCGCACACGCGCTGTCCCTCTTTTTTTCGTGCGCCGAGCCATTTGAGAATATCCTCGGTGCGCTTGAGTTGCAGCGTTAAATCCGCGCCGTCGGCGTTTTTTTTGATTTTTTCGCTGTGCGTTTGAACGGGCGTGTAATCCGCCACGGCAGCCGTCATGACAAACCAGTCCTGCGCGGCATAACGGGCGGCGACCGCCTCAAACATATCCTGTGCGCTTTGCACGGGAACCACCGTGACAAAGGGCGGCGGCGCGAGATGGACAGGACCGCTGACCAGCGTGACGTCGGCGCCGCGCAGCATTGCCTGCCGCGCCACGGCATAGCCCATTTTTCCGGTGGAATGATTGGTGATGAAGCGAACAGGATCCAGGCTTTCCTGCGTGGGACCCGCTGTCACCAATATTTTTTTACCTGCCAGGTCTTTTTTCTTGGCGGCGGTGTGCAAAATATAATCGAGCAGCGTTTGTTCGGCAGGCAGCTTGCCCTCGCCGACAGCGCCGCACGCCAGATAGCCGCTGTCCGGTTGGATGACCGTGACGCCGCGCTGCGCCAAAAGCTTTAAATTGTCCTGCACCGCAGGATGGCGAAACATGTTGACGTTCATGGCAGGCGCCAGCAGCACGGGACATCTTGCTGCCAGCACGGTGGTGCTGAGCATATCGTCGGCAATGCCGTGCGCCATTTTGCCGATAAAATTGGCGGACGCAGGCGCAATGAGCAGCACGTCGGCGCGTTCGGCAAGCGCGATGTGCTTCACCTCGCTGACGTCGGCGCGATCGAAGGTATCGGTCAGACAGCGGTTTTTTGTCAGCGTTTCAAACGTAACGGGCGTGATAAACTGCGTGGCGTTGCGCGTCATGATAACGTGGACGTCGGCATGAAGCTTGACCAGCATACTTGCCAAATTGGCGATTTTATAGGCGGCGATGCTGCCTGTAACGCCCAACACTACGTTTTTCCCTTTCAACATACCATTCACCTCTACAGCATTTTATTTGTTTACAATTATATCATATTATAAGGTAATGTCAATGAAGGAGGTTTATATGAAAAGAATTTTGACAGGCATTCTCTCGGCGGCGCTGCTGCTGACCTGCGCGGCGTGCGGCAGCGATTCGCCGAAACCGACGGAAACCACCGCCGCGCCCACCGAAGCGACCACCCAAGCCGCGCCGAACGCGTCGATCCAGGCGCTGCTCGAAAAGGCGGTGCGGCAGGCGAAATTTGGCGGCGTGGTGTATATCACCCAAAACGGACAGGTGCTGGCACAGTCGGCTACGGGCACCGCAAACGCCGAAACAGGCAAGGAAAACACCCTTGACACACAGTTTTGCGTGGCGTCGGTGTCCAAGCAGTTTTGCGCCGCGGCGGTGCTGCTGTTGCAGGAACAGGGCAAGCTGCACACCACCGACACGCTGAGCACCTATTTTGACAACTACGCCTACGGCGACAAGCTGACCATCCGGCACCTGCTGACCATGCGCGCGGGCGTGCCCGACCATTTGGCAGCGGACACCGAAACCGGCAGAGTGGCGTACACCCCCGACGAATGGGGCTTTACCATCAACCAAAATAAAAGCATGGCGGAAAACCGCATTGCCGTGCGCGACTGGATCTTAGAGCAGCCGCTGCACTTCGACCCCGATGCGCAGTACGAATACAGCAACGCGAACTACTTTTTGCTGGCGCAGATCGTGGAACAGGCGGCTGGTATGCCGTATGAGGATTTTGTCCGTCAGCAGATCTTTGAACCGCTGGGCATGACGCACTCGGGCTTTATCCACGAGCTGTGGGATTCGCCTGACGCGGCAAAGCCGAACCCGCCCGATGATCCGCTGTACACCCTCGGCAATGCAGGCGGCATTACGCAAGGTGCCGGCGACATCGTCAGCACCGCCGCCGATATCGACAAATGGCTGACCTCTCTGCGCACGGAAACGCTGCTGTCCAAGGACGCCTACGCGGAAATGAAGCAGGACTATTCGCCGGGCAGCGGCTACGGTTACGGCTTGATGCTCCATTTGTACGGCGGGATCGGTCACACGGGCATGATCGCGTCCTACACCTCGTTCGCCTTCACCAATCCCCAAACAGGCTACAACCTGTTTGCCGTCACCAACGATTACAACGCCGCGTTCGGCGACATCACGGATCTCGCAGGACACGTGATCAACGGAGCTCTGCAATAAGGAATCCTGTTTTCAATAAAAACACCTTAAACAGATATCAGCGGAACATATCCTCGCAAAGCCAAGTCTGCTTTCTGTCAGAGATCCGTATAAGCAACGGAGCCGGCAACGTCACTCTTTTTTGAGTGGTGTGCCGGCTCCGTTTTTCGGAACGGGTTCCGTTAATCCAGTCTAAACGAATCCAAAATGGTTTGTCGCATATCGCTGAGGCTTCTGTATTCCGCGGCATGACGTTCTCTGTCATTTTTATAATCGTATTGCACATCGGTTGCTTTGCCCCAGTAAAAGGCGTACTGAGAATTTCTTCCCAAGAATCCGCCGCTGGGTGTTCCGCCGGTTTTTCCGTCATCCTGAGGGCTGTTGTTCGGCATGGCAAAAATCGTAAAAACGTGACCGCCGTACTTGCTTTCACGGGCTTCCTGATAATAGAAGCCGACAGCTCCTTTGGAATTCTCGGAATCCTGTTCCGCTTCTACGACGGTTCCGTAGGTGTACCACGCGTCGGGGATCTCAATGCTCCAGCCGAGATCGCTGTGATAGCGGTTGTCGTCGGGTTGCCGGGCGGTCGTCCCGGTCGTTGAGGGCGTGGCAGCAGGCGCCGCGCCACCTTCTATCCGCACCTCTATGCTTTCCAGCTGCGGATTCAGCTGCTGCATATCGGTGGACAGCACCTTGTTATCCTTTAGGCGCGCGCGCAGGTCGTCGCCCGGCCGGAAGAAAAACGTGATCTGGTTGCCGCCCAGCTCGGTAGCATACAGGTAGTTTCCCTGTGCGGCGGTGTGGATATCAAAGGTACCGAACTGCTGCGTCAAATCGTTGTAGTGCCTGTCGGCGGACAGGGCGTTGTTGTATTTGGCGCTGCCCTTCATGGAAATGCCGTTATAACGGTAGCCGCCCTTTTTCAGATTGACCTTCAGCTCGTTCAAATCGGCGTTGGGCTGGATGGAAATATCGGGATGGAACGCAAACCCCGGCAGCTTTTCCTCGTTATAAATCCACACCACGCCGCTGGAGCCAAAGCCCGAGCGAACAAAACCGTTGCTGTCTTTGTCCCAGCTGCACGTAAAGTCGCCGCCCATCAGCCCGATGATCTCAGCCAAGCTCAGCTCCAGCAGATCCTCCGCCGTATACGCCGTTGAGGGCATAGTGGTGGCAGGAACGGAGGTGGGCGCGGTCGTTTTTTTCGGCTTGGGTTCCGGCTCAAACACATAGTAGTTGTTGATGACCGTGACCTCGGTGTGAACGATCGTGACGGTGACGGTCATGATCCGCTGCGCCGTGGGATGATCGGGCGGCGTGATGCTGATTTTTTGGATCAGCTGCGTGTCGAGGTCGGTGTCCAAATCGATCGTAAAGCCGTCGCCGTCGTATACGGCATGGGCGCCGTTGACCACCCATTTGCTTTCGTGGAGTAAATTTTCGCCCAGCTCGCGGTTCACCTGCGCGGTGTACTGCGCGGTGGTGAGGTCAAAGGTCTTTTTGCGGGACAATTGGTGCGCAAGGATGATGCCGCCGCAAACAATGCCTGCCACCACTACGGCGGCAACGGCAAGTATCAGCGCGATCTTCACGCGGTTATTGTTTGGTTTCGGGGACGACTGCGCGGCATTGCGAAACCCGCAATAGGGACAAAACATGCCGTTTTCGGGGATTTCGCGGTTGCATTGTTGACAGCGTGACATGGTCATCTTCCTTTCGGGCGGTATCTGCTATTAGTATAAGTAAAAAAGGGAGGAAAGTCAACGGTTGACGCAGCGCTGCAAAAAAAATTCTATTTTCTTTCAGCAATATCAAAAAGCGACCGTCTTGTGCTATATTAAACAATGGTATTTAAGTGAAAAGTTTCATTTGGAGGCGTTTCGATGAAAATAGGATTTGATAACGAACGGTATTTGGAAACCCAGTCGCAGCATATCCGCGACCGTATCGCCAAGTTCGGCGGCAAGCTGTATTTGGAATTCGGCGGCAAGCTGTTTGACGACTACCATGCCTCGCGCGTGCTGCCGGGCTTCAAGCCCGACTCCAAGCTGCAAATGCTGATGCAGCTCAAGGATGAAGCGGAGATCGTGATCGTCATTAATGCCGACGACATTGAAAAAAACAAGGTGCGCGGCGATTTGGGCATTACCTATGACCTCGACGTACTGCGCCTGATCGACGTGTTCCGCAGCCGCGGTCTGCTGGTGAATTCCGTGGTGCTGACGCGCTTTGCCGACCAGCCCACCGCCGTAAAATTTGAAAAGCGCCTGATTGAAAACGGCATCGGCGTGTACCACCACTATTCCATCCCCAACTACCCCACCGACGTGGATTTGATCGTCAGCGACGAGGGCTACGGCAAAAACGACTATGTGGAAACCTCGCGCCGTTTGGTGGTCATCACCGCACCCGGCCCCGGCTCGGGCAAGATGGCGGTATGTCTCAGCCAGCTGTATCACGAGCATAAGCACGGCGTGCAGGCGGGCTATGCCAAGTTTGAAACCTTTCCCATCTGGAATTTGCCGCTCAAGCACCCGGTCAACGTCGCCTATGAAGCGGCGACCGCCGACCTCAACGACGTCAATATGATCGACCCGTTCCATTTGGAAGCCTACGGCAAAACCACGGTCAACTACAACCGCGATATCGAAATCTTCCCGGTGCTCAACACCATGTTTGAACAGATTTTGGGCGAATCGCCCTACAAATCGCCCACCGACATGGGCGTGAACATGGCGGGCAACTGCATTTTTGACGACAAAGCCGTGTGTGATGCCGCCAACCAGGAAATCATCCGCCGCTATTACGCAGCCCTGTGCAACCAAACCAAGGGCGTCGGCTCACCCGACGAGGCGTACAAAATCGGGCTGTTGATGAAGCAAAACAAGCTGACCACCGCCGACCGCCCCGTTGTTGCCGCAGCGCTGGACAAGGCGGAGCAAACAGGCGCGCCTGCGGCCGCCATCGAGCTGCCCGACGGCTGCGTCATCACCGGCAAAACGACCGGTCTGCTCGGCGCGTGCTCGGCAATGCTGCTCAACGCGTTAAAAAAACTTGCCAACATTCCCGACGGCGTGGACTTGCTGGAGCCGGCGGTCATCGAGCCGATCCAGCGGCTGAAGGTCGATGTGTTCGGCTCCAAAAATCCGCGCCTGCACACCGATGAAATATTGATCGCGCTGTCGATGTCGGCGGTCACCAACCCCACCGCAAAGCTTGCGATGGAGCAGGTGCCAAAGCTGCACGACACCGATGCGCACGCCACGGTCATCCTCTCGGAAACCGACACCCGCGTGTTCAAACGCCTCGGCATCCGCCTGACCACCGAGCCGACCTACGAAACCGAGCAGCTGTACAGAAAACAGTGATGCTTACAGGATGAAAAAACAGAGACCGACCCAAAACCCGAAAGGGTTTTGAGCCGGTTTTTTTAATGGAGATACATCAAATCGCTTCGCCGATGTGCGAAAGGTCTGTGTCGATGTCCGCCAAATACCGCTGGATCGCGGTGACGTCTTTGATGTTGATGCTGCCGTCGGCGTTCGCATCGCCGCACCGGAGCAGCTGCGCCACGTTGGGAACACCGTACTCCGCGAAATACATTTGAAGCCGGGTCGCGTCCTCGACCGTCACGCTGCCGTCGCCGTTCACATCACCGCGGATAAACGTCGTCTGCGGCGTGTCTTGCAGCTTTACATTGATACCAAACACAAGCAGGTCGCCCTCCGTGTACATACCCTTATATGCAGGATTGTAGATATACAGCGGCAGAACGCCCTTGCCGGTCAGCGCACGGACGAGATAGGCATCGGGCGTCCATGCGACGTTATGATCCTTGATGTCGGTCAGGCGTATGTTTTCGGTCGTTCCGTCCTGATAGGTCACCTTCAGCAGCATGTTTTCCGCAGAAAGGCTGAAATCCTCCACCGCAACGTCAGCAACGGTTTTGTCGGTGCGGCGTGTCAGTCCGGTGATCTCACTGCGCAGACCTGCATAGTTGACGAAGAAACGCCGCACGTTGTTCTCCGACTGTTCGTTGATAAAGCAGATCGTGCCGTTGAACGCAAAGCCGACATAGAAGCCGATGTTGTTGTTGAAGCCATACAGGATGTTGCTGTCGTTGAGCGTCACGGTCGTGCTTTCGCCTGCGTTGGTGATCTTGATTTGCATCCCGCGGAAATCGGGGCTGTAATACTGCGAATACGAGGGATCGTCGGGAAGCCTGACCACCTCGACAGCCGAAGCGGTGTTTTGGCTGACGGTGATGTTGTATGCGGCTGTCTTGCCCATGTAGGAAAAAGTAACGGGCATAACGCCGACGGTTTGGTGGCGGTCGGCTTCAATGGCGAACGGATGTCCGTCGATGCGGTTTCCTTTCTCAATGTCCGCGTCGGTGTAGGTTCGGCTGCTGCCGTCGGAGAAACCGACGGTAAATCGCAGTCCTGTCATATCGTCCGGGTCAAAGAAGTTTTCGCCGCCGAACAGCGGATCGCCGTACAGATACTGCCGCGTCGGCGCGCTGTTGATCACAAGGCTCACGGCGGGCGACGGCACAACGGTGATCGGCATGGTCGCTTCCTTGGACATGTAGATGACGGTGATCGTGTTGTTGCTGCCGACCGTCCACGGGTGCGCATCCTGGTCGCTGCTCCAGTGCACTCTGTAGCCGTCTATCACATCGCCGATGTGCGCGGTCTTAAAGGTGCCGTCGGCGTAGCAGATCTTGATTTCCGCGTCGCTGAGGTCGAGCGGGTTATAGAAGAAGACGCGTTCGCCGTCACGGTAGTCGTAATAGCCGTCGCCGTTTTCGATCAGGGTCGCGGCGGTGCTGTGGATCAACTCAAGGTGATCCACGGGATCCTTAACGACCGTTGCCGTCGCTTGACAGCTCACGCCGAGATACGAAATCGTAAACGGGTTGTCACCGACAGTAAAGGGCGCTTCCGCCTGGTCGCTTGTGAGGGTCAGGGTATAGTCGTTGACGCTTTCATAGGGAGACGCGATGGCGGTGCTGCCGTCCTTGAAGTAGATTTTTACCTGCAAATCATCCAGAAGGGAAAGGCTGTAACTGAAAAATTCCTCAAAATTCCCGGTGTCCGGGTTGTACCGCTGTGCAAAATAGCCGTCGACGTTTTCATACAGCACCCTTTCCGAGGGATGGATCAGCTCCAGGCTTTGCACCGGGGTTTCGATGACCGTCACATACAGGGGCGCCTCCACGCCCATATAGCTGACGGTGACGAGGTTGTTGCTGCCGACCGTCCACGGCGTAACCGACTGGTTGGTGGTGCCGGTGATCTCGTAACCGTTCACGGTGTCGCCGTAGGCGGCATCTGTGACAGTGCCGTCCTTGAAGGTGATGCGCACGGGAATGCCGTACAGCTCGTAGGAATAATTGTAGTAGAAATACTGCTCGGCGGTGTGGGTTTCATCGTTGTAGCGCTCATACCATTCGCCGTTGCTGTGTTCCACAAACGGTCTGGCGGGCTGCCCGAGCACCTCGATGCCGGCAACGGGGCTTTCCGCAACGGTCACGTTGACGGATGCGGTCACGCCCAGATAGGAGATGATGACGGTGTTGCTGCCGCGGGTAAAGGGCGTTTCGCACTGGTCGTCTCTGTAAACGATGGCAAAGCCGTCCGGCTTGTCGCCGACAAAGGCGGTCTTGCTTGTGCCGTCCTTGTAGTGCACGGTGACTTCCTTGTTGTATAAGCTGTTAAGGGCGTAGTGATAGAACGGATCGCCGGTATAGGTGACGTCCCAATAGCCGCCGGCGTTTTCGATTTCCGTTATCGCACCGGACACCTCAAGAGAGGCGACGGGGTTTTCCAAAATCTCGATGTCAAATGTGACCGATGCGTCGCCGCAGACGACGGTCACCGTCGTACCGTTGCGGTAAAGTTCGATGTCTTCGCCGCGGGCGCTGAAGTCGTAGCGGTAGTTGCTGACGGTTTCCACGCCGTCTGACCACAGGATGCGCAGGGAAAGACCATCGTAGCTCAGGTAATCGTCCACCGCGCCCTCGTAGTAGGTGGTGCGCGTCGGCAGGGAGAGCAGCGTCATTTCGGTGACGGTCGGCACCTCCTCCATCGTGACGGGGAAGGAGCCGGTATTGGAATTGCCGTAGAACCGCGCCTGCAAATAGTAGGTCTCGCCTGCGCTGAGCGTTGTGCGGATGCGGAAATTGGTATTGCTGCCGCTGTCGTCGTCATAGTCGATCGTGTTCATGTTCGCGTCGTAAAGCGTGCCGAAGGTGTCCTTGTCGGAGGACGACGAAAAGGCATAGCAGCCGTTCTTTGCGGGGATGATCTTATAAAACGCGGCGTCGCCGTTGTTTTCGATCACCGCTGTTTTGGTTTCGCCGGACGCAAGCGTTTCGTATTCTCTGACGTTGACGGTGAGCGTCGCTGTCAGGCCGTTTTCGCTTGTCACGGTAACGGTGGCGGTGCCGACCGCCCTAAACTGCAGGGTGGCACTGTTGGCGTAGGTATCGCTGACGGCAACGACGCCGGTGTTCGAGGACGTCCACTCCAGCGATTCCTCCACCGCGTTTTCGGGCAGGAAATCGACATAGACGTTCGACTGTACGCCGACAAAACCGCTCAGCGTGTTGCCGTTGCGGAAGGTGACCGCACTCGCTGCGGGACAAAGCTGCAGCACAGCGGTAAACGAGCCGGTATCGCCGGCATCGGCGAAGCCGCACTCAAAGTAATAGGTGCTGCCCGCCGTCAGCGATTGGGTGAGGATAATTTCGCAGCCTTGGGAAGCGCGGAACGGGGACATGTCGGCATCGTACAGGGTGACACGCTGGTCTTCGTCGGTCTCCGAGGTACGGAACAGATACTGACCCGTTGTGTGGGGAGTAAAGCGGAACAACGCCTTTTTGCCCGCCTCGTCGATATCAATGAGCTTGGTTTCGCCTGCTTCGATCACATCCGCCTGCACATCCTCGGCAAGCTGTATCGCTGCGCCGAAGCTCGTCGGTTCGGTGAAAACGTCGAGCCGCGCCTTCAAATAGTAGGTTTCACCGGCGGTCAGGGTGGTTTGGATTTTAAAATTGTCTCCGCTGCCGCCCGAATAACCGGAGACAAGCAGATCCTTACTGCTGTCCAAAATCGCACCCCATGTGTTTTCGGTGCCGGTGCTGTAAAACGCATAGGTGTCGGTTTCGGCAGGCACGAATACGAAAACGACCTCCTCGTATTCGTGGTTGATCGTGACGGTTTTTTCCACGTTTAAGGCGATCGCCTCATAGTCCCTCACGGTCACGGTGCAGGTTGCGGACAAGCCGCTTTCGGTGACCGCCTCCACGACCGCCGTGCCCGTATGCAGCAGGGTGAGATAGCCGCTGCTGCTCACGCTCGCCGCGGTTCCGGAGGAGATGCGCCACGTAACGTCCTGCTCAAAGGCGCCCGCAGGCAAAAAATCCGCGTGCAGCTGTATTTCCGTGCCGGGATATCCCGTGATATTGCCCTCTTTCACGGCAAGTCCGGTTGCCGCGGTGTTCCGTTGCAGGGTCACGGAAAAGCTGCCCGTGGTGAATGGGTAATCATAGTACCGGGCGATGTAGTAGTAGGTTTCGCCCTGCGTCAGCTCATACGAGAGCTTGAAATTGCTGTTCTCGCCGCCGTCGTCGTCGTTCGTGATTTGCTCCATATCCGCGTCGCACAGCTCGCCGTAGGTGTCCTCGCTGCCGGAGGAGAAAAAGGTGTAGAAGCCGGATTCCGACGGAACGAACCGGTAGCACACGACGCTGCCCCCGTCGTCAATGACGGCGGTCTTGGTTTGACCGGCCGCAATGCTCTCGTAGCCCTTCACGGTGACGGTACATTGGGCGGTCAGCCCTCTTTCGCTTGCGGCGGTGATAACGGCGCTGCCCAACGCCAGCAGAGCGGCGTTGCCGCTGCTATCCACAGACACAACGGTCGGATCGCTGCTCGTCCATGTCACGCTTTCGGCGGGCGCATTCTCGGGGCTGAACACCACGTTAAGCTGCACCTCGGTCCCGGCATAGCCGGAATAGCTTTCGCCCGCGTCGATGACCATGCTTTCGGCATAAGGATCTGCCTCGACATGCAGATCAAAGCTGCCGGAGCCGCTGTACAGCCAAACCTTGAGATAATAGGTTTGACCTGCCGTGAGCGCAGCCGAAATCGCAAAGTTGTAGTCTTCAGCGTCGTCGTTGTTGTCCATAAACTCCCGATTGGGATCCTGCAGCTCCCCGACGGTGTCGCAGCTGCCGGTGGTATAAAACGTATAGCTGCGTGTCTCGGCGGGGGTGAAGGTAAAAATCGCCTCGTTGCCGTCCGAGTTAACGGAAAGCACCGTGCCGGCAACCAGCGCGGTGTAGCCGTCGGCGACTGCCTGTGTGTCTGCTTCGGCGGCGAACGCCTGTATGGCGCCCGGCGTCATCAAGCCGAAAGCCATCAGCGCCGCCAGCAAAACGGAAACGGTTTTTTTCAACATAGTATACTGCCTCCTTTAGAGTTTCGGTACTGTTTCAATATGATTATAGCACAAAGAGAAATAAAATACTACACAAATTTGCCGATTGTCTTTTGGTTATAGTGTATAATGCACAACAAAGAGGACGGCCGCAGCGGTCGTCCTCTTTGTGCAAGCGTATGTAAATGATTTCGTTTTTGGGGAAATAATCGACAAAACCGGGGTTACGGCAGGTTTACAGATAGGCTTCCAGCGTCTCGATCAATTCGCTGTCCTCGCTTAGCTCTCTGCCGGTGCCGGATTGGATCAGCTCGTTGCTGTAGCGGTAGTAGGCGTTGTAATACGCAGCTGCGTTTTCCCACGTGATTTGGTTAAACTCCTCTTGCGCGCGCGGGGTAATGTTGTAGTGCGATTGCAGATAGTTGACGAAAAACTCGGTGAATTTCGTCTGACCGTAGATATTGAGGTGGTCGAGGTTATAAAAGTCGGTCGCCTCGTTCAGCCCCGTGTCATCATAATTCAGTTCAAAATTCAGGTAGTCAAAGCCGTATTCCGCCACGATGTCCGCCACGGTGTTGCTGCGCTCAAAGCGCGAAAACGTGCGGCGTACCACAATGTGCGGAAAACGCGCAAACACCACGTTGTCAAGCCCCTCGTCGCAGCAGAATTGCAGCAGATCGCGCAGCTCGGCTTCCTCCTGCTCGCCGAGCGGCTTTTTGCTGCCTGCCGACTGCTTGAGCATGTCGTTCATCGAACGCTGCGTCGGCTGAAAGATCGCCGCCTCGTTGAGGATGCCCTTGAGGTAGCTGTAGCCGCGCTGCTTGTCCTCCCACACGGTTTTTTGATACAGCATGTCGTTGGGAAAGTCCTTCCACACGCCGTGGTATTTCAGCAACGGAAAGGCATATTCCTGCCAATCGCTGCCGCCGTTCCCGGCGATCCATTCCATTTTCACGCCGTCGAGCGGCACATTGTCCGCATAGTTGTGGAGGTTGGCTTCCTTGGTGGTTTCGCCGTCGTCCTTATACAACGCACCGTTGAGCTCGATCACGATCAAATCCGGATTTTGGCGGCTGAGAATATTTTTCAGCTGCGCCTTATAGTTGAGGATCGAATTGGACTGCGTGGAAAACAAATAGCTTGTCAGATGAAATTTATCGTAGGCATACCCCGGCGCAAAGTCGGAATACACCTCGCTGGCGCCCATAAATACGATGTCCAGCGAATCCGGCTCTTCCAAATAAAAGCCCTTTAGCCGCTGGCGGTTATGGTCGGCATGGCACAGCACATATTCCTGCAATACGCCCGCGGTCAGTGTCACGGCAACCAGGAGCAGCAACAGCTTGACGGTGCGCCAAATCTTCGGCTTGGCGCCCGAAACGGGCTTGGCAGCTGCGCGGGACACGGTGGTCGGCTGTGTGTCTGCCGGCGGCGTTTCGGCTGTTTGCGGCGCCGCGTTTTGCATATGCATCGGTTTCATGCGGTGAGTTCCTTTCAAAATGAAATGTCAAAGTCAATTGATTCTCATATTATCATACCGCATCGTGTCGAAAAATGCAAGAGTAAGTTCGCAGTAAATGAAAAAAAGCCTGTAAGCCTGTTGATAGCAGGAAATTGTTGGGAAATCCAACACAAACGCTTGTCCCCTTTTGACTTGTCGCATCATCGTTATGGCAATACCGCATAATTCAGGTGTGCGGATTGCGCAGTAAGATTTTTCGTCAGGT
>CAMKOU010000035.1 GCA_946414505.1 uncultured Clostridia bacterium
AGCCGATGGGCAGAAGCGACGACATGATGATCATCCGCGGCGTCAACGTATTCCCCAGCCAGATCGAGGCTGTGCTGCTCAAGCAGGGCTACACGCCGAATTATCAGATCGAGGTCGACCGCATAAACAACAACGATACCTTTGAAATCAAGGTGGAAATGGCGCCCGAGCAGTTCTCCGACATCGTTTCCATCAACCAGGCAAAGGAAAGAAAGCTCGAACAGGCGATGCGTACCATGCTGGGCATCGGTCCCAAGGTGCGTTTGGTGCCGCCTAAAACCATTGCCCGCAGCGAGGGCAAGGCGGTGCGCGTGATCGACCACCGCAAGCTGCATTAATATACAGGAGGGACAACCATGGCGATTCAACAAATTTCCGTATTTGTGGAAAACAAACAGGGGATGCTGGTGCAAACCGTTAAAACGCTTGCCGAGCACGGTATCAACATCCGCGCGATGAGCATTGCCGACACCAAGGATTTCGGCATTTTGCGCATGATCACCTCCGACAATGCCAAAACCCGCGAGCTGCTCAGCGAAAACACCGTCGTCAATACCACCGAGGTCATCGCCGTCAAGATGGACGACAAGCCCGGCGCACTGTACAAGGTAGTTGCGATTTTGTCTGAGGCGGGCGTCAACATCGAGTATATGTACGCGTTCACAGCGTCTGATTCACTCGGCGCCTATGTGGTGTTCCGCGTGGACGATGTGCCGCAGGCGCAAAAGCTGATGGATGACAACGGCTTGCAGTCGCTCAGGGAAAACGATTTGAACTAATAACGCAGGGACGTGCCGAAAGCACGTCCCTCGAACTGTCTGCGGCTTTTTTGCGCGGCAATATTACTATGCGAAAGGAACATCTGCAAATGAACAAAAAAGCAGGCTTTATTGGAATCATGCTTGCCGGTGTGCTGGCGCTGTCCTGCATCACCGTCCCGGCGGCTGAAAAAACCTATACCGAGCAAACGCGCATCGGCAATATCGACGCCGACAGTAACGGTACCATCGGTATTGACGACGCGACGCAGCTGCAGCGGATATTGGCGGAAGTGGTGGCAGGAGACGCATGGAAAAGGGACGCCTGTACCAAGCGCACCATGGACGTCAATCTTGATGACACGGTCAATATTCAGGACGTGACCGAATTGCAGCGCTATTTGGCGGAGCTGCCGACGCCCTATATCGGCAGCACAGTTCGTGCGGTTTACGGCGGTCGAGTGACATATCCCGATACCTATGCACAGCGTATGCTGCAAAATACAGTGAATAAATATCATTTCGAGGGCGTTGCCTGTATCATCCAAAACGGCGAATTGACGGCGTTTTCCGCAACCGGTACCGCCGATCCGCAAACGGGTGCGCCGGCGAACACAAAATCACGGTTTTGTGTCGGATCGCTGTCAAAGCAAATTACCGCGGCGGCGGTCATGCTTCTGCAGGAGCGCGGCGCACTGCGCACGGATGACCTGTTAAGTCAATACTTTCCCGAATGTCCGTACGGCAGCAAGGTCACGCTGCGCCAAATGCTGAAAATGCGTTCGGGTATCGCGGAGTTTTATGAGGAAAGCGACGATGGCTACAACATCAACGAATTGCCGGTGGGCAGCCTGAAAAACACCTTGACGAACAACGGCACCACGCAGCAAAACCGCGAGCTGCTGCAAAGCTGGTTGTTTGCGCAGCCGCTGACCTTTACGCCCGGCAGCAAGTGCGTTTACTGCAATTCCAACTACTTTTTGCTGGCGCGGCTGGTGGAAAAAGTGTCCGGAATGTCGTACGAAACGTTTGTGACGCAAAACATTTTGCAGCCGCTCGGCATGACCGAAACCTGCTTTATCGACGAGGGCTTGGGCGATCCGCGTGTAGCGAAAAACGCGCACACAGCCAAAACGGTTTATGTCGGTATTACCATGGGGCTGGGCGATATCATTACCACTGTTTCCGATATGCAGCGGTGGATGACCTCCTTTTTCGGAACAAGCCTGCTGTCGTCCGGCAGTATCCGCGCGATGACCTATTCCGACAGCTATTCCGGCTACGGCTACGGCGTGGTTCCTTTTGGGGACGGCGCATGGTGCCACTACGGAATCTTTACGTCTTATGCGGCGTTTGACTATGTGTCGCCGAAGGATCGCTACGCGGTTTTTGTTGTGACGAACAACCGCTCCACCCTTGCGGGGGAGGTCAACAGCATGTGCTTCGAGCTTAACGATTTGCTGTTATAGATAGATTAGGGACGTGGCAAAAGCACGTCCCTAAACTTTTTTTACTTATGTTTGCCTTATCCTTTTGCAGCTTGACAAAATACGCGGTATACAAATCTCTGATTCCCTTTTCGGACTTAAGTGTCATATCCTGTTGCCGCCGGGCGTTTTGTTGGCGGTAACATATTCGCTGTTGCCAACCATCTCCGCCGCTGCCTGTGCCGTGACAGACAGTCTCTGTTTTGCTATTATTTCAACAAAGGGGCAAAGAGGAACGATTGCAGGGCATTTAAACAAAAATGATAAAAAACAATGCAAAATCTGTTGATTTTTCTATGTGAAAATTCCGATTTAGAATTATAATATAAATAGAATAAACTATAATGATTGCGGATATTTGTGTGCTTTGACGGCGGATTTGCTCGAAAGCCGGCAAAGCGCACACCATATCTGCAAAAAATATGAAGAAAAGGAGGAGAAAAATTGCAAGGCAAACATTACAAAAGCAAAGGTCTAAAGCGCAAGATAGTGGCGCCTGTACTGGCTGCGGCATTGTTGGTTTCCACGGCGATTCCCGCGATAACGACGGGTTTTCATCAGGCAACAGCTGCCAGTGTTGACGACGACAGCGCGGTAGCGGCGAGCAACGTTTACACGGCTCCCGTCAACAGCAGCAACAGTGCCAACAACAACCTGTACTGGGCAAACGCGACGTATTATGACTATTTGTCGGATGCAGAGCTTGCCAGCGATGACGGATGGCTTAACACTGTTAAAGCCGGCACAGGCTTTAACGGATCGGTGGATGAATGGTATCCTTACTATTATTTTAACCGCAATGTGGTTAAAAAGGTTGCCGATCAAAACGCCGGCTGGTCAACCCCGTTGTATTTCGGTAACTTCTGTAATACATCCGGTGCGTATGACACATCCGGTCACCATAACGGCACCGACAACGGCTATGTGGATGCAACCGGCAGCTACAACGTAACGCGGTTTAATTATCCTGCCAACAACTCGAATGGTTTGAGCAACTATAACGAGAGTTATCAGGGCTTGATGCGCAACACGCTGGATGCAAACGGCAATTTGATGACGCCAAACGGCACCCCTGCGCCGTATTTCAACGACGCATTGCTGTCGCAGAGCTTTGTGGATGACCAGAATGTGACCCACGCCAACCGGCAGTATGCCAAGATCGTCAACAGTAAATTCCCGTTTACGCAGGAAACACGCAGTCTTGCCAACGGCAGAACCTACACGTACTACGAGTTTAATTCTACCAATGCGGAAGACAACGTGTACTTTACGTGGAACGGTAAAACACCTACGGCGGTCAACTACGGCGCAGGCGTCAGCTACGGCGTAATGGACGGTATTCAGTACTTTATGAACCCTGCTGAAGGTCATAGGTCGGGCTACGGTATTTTCCCGTTCAACAACCGCAGCGGCGCCGGACAGCAGTCCACTGGCACCCGGTATATTTATCTGAGCAAGTCTAATATCAACTGGGGCAGCTACTATTGTTACTTCTTTAACGGAAGCACCGCTGTGGGAAAAGCTTGGCCGGGCTATCAGATGAGCACCTACGACGGCAGCAATAACGTCCGCGTGGCGATCCCTGCCGGTGCGACCAGCATCATCTTTAACAACGGCAGCGGGGTGCAGACCGGCAATATCACCGATATCACCAAGGGTGCGTATTGGCTGGAGTGGCAGGACAGCAATTTGGTTGTGAACACATGGGATTCACCGCCTGCAGACGCAGGTACTTCCGGCGGCACGAGCAACAACGAAAACCTCGACTACGGCTTTGGTATCAAAACCTCGATGCACTTCCGTGTTCCCAAATACGGCACGCTGGACGGCACCGCAAACGGTCAGCCGGTTACCTTTGAGTATTCGGGCGACGACGATTTGTGGGTGTATATCACCGACCAGACCACCGGCGTTTCGCAGCTGGTGCTCGACCTCGGCGGTAACCACAAGCAGAGCGAAGGTGTCATCAACTTCAAAACCAAAGTAGCGACTGCTAGTAAGGTTTACAACGGCCGGACAAACGTGACCAAGAGCTTTAGCTTTGACGACACGCATACCTACGAGATGACCGTATTCTACATGGAGCGCGGTATGTTGGAGAGTAACTGCAAGATCGCGTTTACCATGGTGCCGCTCGGCAGCGAGGTAACCGTTACCGAAAGAATCGACACCACCTACATCAATCCCGGCTTGCGGAGTGCGGTAGCGGGCGTTGACCGGTTTACGTTTACACCCAAGGCGGGTCCCAACGGTACTTCAAGCGTATCGGGTCTGAACTACATCGGTGAGGGTATTCCCCAAACCATGAACGGTTCGTTCACCTTAGGCTCCGGCGGTGCGGCGTATTTCAACAATGCGTTTACGATCAATGACAAGATCAATTTCACGCAGTCACAGACGACCCAAAGCTATCTGACCTATAATCGTCATTGGGATTATTATGACAAGGTCGGCAGTCAGGGCTCCCGAAGCGGCACAGCGGCTTCCACCGACACCAAAACGCTGATCAACAGCACCAGCAATCCCGATCCCTATGAGTTCGCGGCATTGCAGGCAGACTTTGTCAACACCCCGCAATCGGCGCCTGTCAGCGTGTCCAAAGAGGTTTCCAACGCGACGAATGCAGACATGAACGTGGAATTCGGCGCAACGGTCACGGTGCAGCTGAAAGACGGCGAAGCCTTTAAGCCGTATCCGCTGACCTACACCGCGAGCGACCTTGGCGGCACGTACACATTGAGCAGCACCGGTCAGCTGGCAAATGCAGCCAAGCTGAAGCACGGCAGAACGCTGACCTTTACGGGTATGCCCAAGGGTGCGCATTTCCAAGTTATCGAGGACGACATCCCTGCGGGTTATGCGTTTGAAAGCATTTCCGGTGTGGAGGATATCACCACCAACGGCGGTTGGGCAACGGTTGGCGACGGCACATCCATTGTCATCGGCAACACGCCCCCGCTTCCCGAATCGGGCACCGGCACGCTGACCATCCACAAAACGGTGGAAGGCGAAAACTACAACGGTAATCTGTTTACTTATATAGCAGAACCGAGAACCGTTTCGGCAACTAACGCGGGCGGAAGAACCTTTGTGACCAAGAATTCGGATGCGCGTATCATCACCAACAGGGCAGTGGAAGGCAATGTGACCTTCAACCTTACCTTTAATGCAGCCGGTTGGTACCGTTACCGTATTTCAGAGGATGTTGACAAGCTGTTCCTTGACGGCTTGGAGGATCAGGGCTACAAGGGCGACGTCACTGCCGGCGGCACCAGCACCAAGTATTATGCTGAGTTTCAAGTCGTTTCCAATCCGACCACCAGAAAGCTGGTCATGAACGGTACGCCGAAGTACTACAGCGACGCCAATTGTACCAGGGAGATCCCCGCTATCACCATCCAAAATACCGTCAAACCTGCCGAAATCACCGTCATGAAAACCAATCAAAACAATGAGGGTTTGAATGATACGCAGTTTATGGTTGTCAAGGTGGCTGCGGAAGAGGCTACGGCGGACTATGATACCAAAATCAACAGTATGCTGAATGGTATGATCTCCGCTGAGTTTGACGGGCTGATCCAAGAGGATGTCAACTACTTCCTCGGTACCACCGAAACCGTTCAGGGCGTTGACGGCGTGTTGAAATTCAGCAACCTGCCGATTTACCAAAACGGTGATAACGTGTATGACCTGTCCACAGGAAATTGGGTAGCCACCGAAAACACCGCAGGCGGCACACTGGCTCCGCAGACATACATGGTGTTTGAGTATTCGCCGAAGAATGGTTACAACAAAAACAAGATGGTTAAGTTTGTGACCTTCCCGTATGAAGATCAATTTGCCATCACCTTTGACGAGTTTATGAATATTGCGGTCATCCAGCCGGCATCCGGTGGATTTGCGCAGGTATTCCTGCCCGTCGGCGCGGGCGTGCTGGGCGGCAGCTTGCTGCTGGCAGGCGCGTATGTGCTCTCTCACAAAAAGCGCCGCGCCAAGCGCAAGGTACGCCACGGCAGAAGATTTGAATAATCTTCACAACAACTGAAAATGTTTTACATTGCATAATAATTTATAAAGGAGAACTAAGAATGAAAACAACAAAAAGAATGATTGCTGTTGTTTTGGCAGCAATGATGCTCGCGCTGATGATCCCCTTTGCGGCAAGCGCAGTGCCGGGTTACACAGCTGAAATCACAGCCAAAGAAGGCTACACGATCACCCTGTACAAAATCGGTGAATTCAACGGCACCACCAGCTACACCGCCGTCAGCGGCGTTGCAGCAGGTTTGAAAACCGCGATCGAAGCACAGCCCACTGTGTCCCAGGACATTTACACTGCTGCCGAAGCAGCCAAAAAAGCCGGTCAGAACACCGGTACGGTCGTTGATACCCAGACCGTCGGCGCTACCAAAAAGGTGACCTTTACCACCACCGAGGAAGGTCTGTACTATGCAACCGTGACCGGTACGCCCGCTAACGTTAACGTTAAGCAGACCGGCGGTTCCATTTTCTATCTGTCCTCTGCAAAGGATGCCAGCGGTACTGCGATGACTTCTGTCGCTGTTGACATTTCCAGCAAAATCGCAGACGGTGATGTTGACGTTGACAAAGAGATCCTCAATTCCGACATGAACAGCACCCAGGCGACTGCGAGAATCGGCGAGGAAGTTACCTTTAAGCTTTCCGCTTCCGTTACCGGTACCAAGGATGAGTATCTGACAAAGTATGCCATTAAGGATACCATGTCCGAAGGTCTTACCTACAAAAGAGTGAATTCCGTAAAGGTTGGCGAAACTACTTTGACGGTCAACACCGATTATACGGTTACGCCTTCCGGCCAGACTGTTACGATCGCTTTGACAGATGCATATCTGGCTGCGGCAAGAGCTGCCAACGACAACGGCTTCTACAATGCCCCTAAAGTTTATGTTGAACTCGTTTGCGAACTGAACAGCAATGCTATCATCGGCAGACAAACCAACGACGACATCACCGATTACAGCAACACCGTTGCCAACTACAACAAGGACGACCTTACCTACACCAACAAGTATGGTGATGAAAACAAGAAGGATGGTAAAACCGTTCACGTTTACACCTTTGACCTGGATGTTTACAAGGTAGACGCCAACAATGAAGCCACAAAGCTGGCAGGCGCTGAGTTCTTGCTGACCGGTACCAACTATTCCAAGAATAGCGATCCCACCGACGGCCAAGGCAAAACCTCCTTCGTTGGCTTGAAGAAGGGCACCTACACCCTGAAGGAAACCAAGGCTCCCGCAGGTTATAACCTCAACAACACCGAATACACCATTACCATTACCGAAAACGGTGTAGCGACTACATCCATCGGTTATGACCAGACCCTCAAGGGCATTAAGGTCGGCGATACTCCCGTTGTTATGCCCGCTACCGGCGGACAGGGTACCATGATGTTCACCATCATCGGTGCTTCCCTCATCGCTTGCGCAGGCGTTCTCTTTGTGATCCTCAAGAAAAAGAGAAGCTCCAAATAATTCAAATTTCATTTGACATTTGAATCATCAACCTCGTCGGGGACGTGTGCGCACGTCCCCGATTGAGATGTATTTAGTTGAAAGTTGAAAGCGGAAAGCAGAGCATCCGTCCGCCGTCCTGCGGCTTTGGGGTCGCCTTTCTGTTTTCAACTGTCAATTATCGTCAACAAAGGAAGTACTGTATGAAAAGCAAACTGCCCATTCTCGGAATCGTGCTCATCTTTTTGGTGGGGCTGGGTGTGCTGTGTTATCCGCTGATCAGCTCGGCGGTCAACAACATTGCCGCGCGCAACGAAGCCGAAAACTATTCCGTCACCGTCAAAAAAATGCCGACTGCGCAGCAAACAGCCCTGCTGGAAAGCGGCAGAAAATACAACGACAGCTTGACGAATAACGTCATCATCGTCGATCCGTTTGACCAGGAGGCGTTTGAAAAAATCGGCAAGGAATATGAAAGCGCCGTCAATGTGAACGGACAGGGGCTGATCGGCTACATCGACATTCCCAAGATCAACGTCTATCTGCCCGTCAATCACTACACCTCCGAGGAGGTGCTTGCGCATTCGGCAGGACACCTGCAAAACACCTCCATACCCATCGGCGGCGACAGCACGCACGCGGTCATTTCGGCGCACTCTGCGTTTCCCGGACAAACCTTTTTTGATTACCTCACCGAGATGGAGGTGGGCGATTCGTTTTTTTTGCATGTCGTCAACCGCACGCTGAAATATGAGGTTGACCAAATCAAGGTCGTGCTCCCGGAGGAAACCAACGACCTGCGCGTTATCAAGGGCGGCGACTTTGTGACGCTCGTCACCTGCACGCCGTATTCCGTCAATACGCACCGTTTGCTGGTGCGCGGCAAACGTGTGGCATATGATGACAGCGAATATCTCACCACCGGCGCCCATCCCGTTGAAATGGCGGAGGGACATTTGTTTTTCCTCGGCTACCGCATTCCGTACTGGGCGGCGGCTTTGGTGATTGCCGGCATTGTGTTCATGACTGTTTTCTTTGTGGTGTTCTTTATCCGCCGCAACAGCAAGCGCCGGTCACGCGGAAAGCGGGGCGGATGATATGTGGAAGAAAATCGTTTTGATCATCGCCATTCTCCTGCTGGTGGCAGGCTTGGGTTTTTTGCTGTTTCCGCCGGTGTCCAACACCATCGGCAAGCAGATCTCCAAGGGACAAACCGAAACCTTTGACCGCAAGCTGGAAAAAGTGATCTCCAAGGAAGATGACGCCGGCACCGGTATCATCGCGGAAACCTATGTCAAGGCGGTCGAGCAAAAGCAGATCGACAAGCAGGGCTATCCCATCGACAAAAACGGAAACCGGACCGCCGACACGCCCGTGCTGTTTCAGGCAGATTTGGACAGGCTCCTGCGGGATACGCGTGCCTACAACGAGGATCTGGTGCGTTCGCAGGGAAGCAAGTTTACCAACGGTATTGTGGATTATCCTGCGCTGGATCTCACCAACTACGGCATTTTTGACAATATTTTTGCCTATATTTCCGCTCCGTCCATCGACATGCAGCTGCCCGTTTATCTCGGCACCAGCGACCTGAATATGAGCTACGGCGCGGCGCATATGACCTACACCTCGCTGCCGCTCGGCGGCGTGAACAACAATGTGGTGGTGGCAGGGCATTCGGGGTATATCGGCAGGATTTTCTTTGACAACATCACCCATCTGCAGGTGGGCGAGCAAGTGTTTTTGCATACCTTTTGGGGAACGATGACCTACGAGGTGAGCGAAATGCGCATCGGCAGACCCGACCAGTCGGATTGCGCGTTTATCCGCCATGGCGAGGATCTGTTGACCATGTTCACCTGCACACCCCTCGACGGTGATTTTGGCAGATATTACGTGGTATGCAAGCGAGTATGATACGTTAGGAGATCGGTGTACGCCGGTCTCCTTTTATTTCATTATCCGAAATATACGCCGCGCATTGTTTGCCATTAGGTTTTCATAATCGGCTGTGGTAAGCAGGTTTTTCAGCTCGTGGAAATACTGCTGGTACAGCGAGCGTTCGCCGGTGCGGTTATGCAGCAGGGTGTCGGGACCGTCGATGGGATTGTCGGTGCCGAACACCATTTTTTCGCTTCCGTAGCGCCGGATGGCTTCCGCAGTGGTGGAAACGGGCACCCATGTGGTGTCGCCGTACAGATTCGGCAACTTGCCCAGCAGGTCGAGCGCGGCGCGGTTGTCGGTGCCCAAGTCCATGTGTACCATGACAAAATTTATTTCGGGATGCCGTTTGGCAGCGTTGTACAGGTGGACGGACATCGCTTCCGCACAGCCGCCGGTGTGTGAAACCACCGGCAAATCCAATTCTGCCGCCAGACGGTACAGCGGTTCCAAACAATCGGCGTCCGGCGCCGTGCGCGCATGAAACGGGTGCAGCTTCAGGCCGTAAATGACGTCGCGGTTTTCTTTCAGCAGCGAAACAAACGCTGCGTCCGGCAGTCCGCTGTGCAGTTTGATCCACGGCGTGACGCCGAGCTTGTCCGGTGCGGTGCGCGCAGCCGCGATCTCTTCGCGCAGCAGGGTGTTTTGCGGCTTTTGCAGGGCAGTCGGGACAGGGTTGCCGGCGTGGTCAAATTCCGCGCCCTCAATGCTGCTGAACAGCGTGAAATCTACGCCGTAGCGCTCCATGGCATATAAAATCTGCTCGACTGTCATGTGAAAATCCAGTAAATGTCCGATATGGGCGTGTGTGTCAATGATCATGGCGTTTCTCCTTTCGGGACGTTTGTTTCATTATAACAGGGTATAGGGGCAGTGTCTATTATTTTTTAATGATTTGCCTGATTTTTGTCTAAAATGTTTGACTTTTACCCGTGCATTTGATAAAATGAGTATACAGTAGGCATATCATTGTTTTTTTCAAAGGAGTACACCTATGGCATATTATCCGGATAATAAAACCTATGACGCGCACGCGCCGTATACGCCCCGGCAGGGTGCCGGCGGCTATCAACCGGGCGGCTATCGCCCCGGCGGCGGCTACGGCGGTTATCCGCCGCAATCACCGCCGCCGCAGAACAACAACACCGTTAAAATCATATTGATCGTCGCCGGCGCCGTGATCGCCATTGCGCTGATGGCGGTGGTCGCGTATATTGTATTGCACCAGCCGGATGACCCCGTCAACACCGGAGGTTCGGCGGCGCGTGTTACGACGGCAACGAGTCCGGCGGTGAATAATACGCAGAATTCCGCCGCTGCCACCATAGCCGGTCAAAAAATGCCGGATGTGACGGGTATGTCCAAGGAGGACGCCATTTCGCGGCTTTCGGCGATCGGCGTAACGGTGAAAGAAATCAAAGAAACCGAAACCGACAAGGCAAAACCCGGCTTTGTGTTTGACCAGGTGCCTGCCAAAGACAGGGAGTTAATGGCGGGCGAGGAAGTGACGCTGTATGTCGCCAAGCAAAAAACAACGGTGGCGCCTGTTACGCAGCCGGCGCCGAAACCGACTCCGGCGCCCACTGTTGCGCCGCCGGTAACGAACAAAACCTATCTGTACTGCAATGCGGCGGACTATGTGTCGCTGCGTCGCGGAAAGGGCGTGGAATATGATGAAATTCTGCGGATTCCGTCGCGCGGCAAAATGGAGTACATCCGCACCGAGGGTGAATACTATTACGTGCGCTACGGCAATTCCGAGGGCTATGTTCACGGTGCCTATGTAAGCTTTGATCCGAACGCGCCCATCAACTATTCCGGCTATAATTACGACTAATATATCAGGAAGAACAAAACGGCTTTCGCATTTGAAAGTCGTTTTGTTGTTTATTATGAGAGCAAATCGTCCAGCAAGTCCATAGTTAAACCGTTTCCGGCGGCAGGGTCGAGCGTGTTGGATATATAGACGAGCGTCAGGTTTTTGTCGGTATTCACATAGTCATACGCGGTATACGCTTGAATATTGCCGTTGTGGGCAAAGCCGCCCTGCTCCTCCTGAAATAAGCCGTAGCCGTAGTGACTGTCGGAAGAATAATCGGTGGTCATCGCCTTAAAGCTGTCCGCAGACACTGCCTTGCCGCTGCTCAGCGCATTCAGCCAGATGGTGATGTCCGCGGCGTTGGTGATCAAATCGCCGGCGCCCTTTGTCAGTCCCGGCTCGGCGTCCACCTTTTGGTAAACATTGCCCTGCGCCCACGCGGGATCGTCTGCCAGCTCGATGATGGAGCCGGTGTGCGTCATTCCCAGCGGCGTAAAGAATGCTTCGCGCAGAAAATCAATGTAGCGTTGACCCGAAACCTGCTCCACGATATCGGCAAGCAAAAAGTAGTTGAGATTCACATATTCAAAGGCGGTGTCCGGCGCTGCCGTTAGCGGCTGAGCAAACGCCCATTGCTTGATGTTCGCCACGTTCTCCGCCTCTGTGTGCTCCATGGTCACGTCAAGTCCGCTGTCCGCACGCATATCGGGAAGACCGGAGCGCATCGACAGGAGGTTGTGCAGGGTGATTTTGCTGCCTTGCTGATAATCGGGGTAGTATTTGTCCAAGGTGTCTTTGACATTCAGCTTGCCCTGCTCCTGCAACAGCAACACTGCCGCCGCGCAAAACTGCTTGGAAACAGAGCCGATAGGCAGGGGCGTGTCCAATGTGATCGCCGCGCCGTTTTCCGTTGTACCCTTGGCATACGCGGCAATCGGCTGTCCGTTCTTGACGGCGTACAGCACGCCCTCAAAGTTATGTGCCTTGACGGTTTCTTCCACGTCAGCCGGCAAGGTAATGGCAGGAGCGGTGGAAGCGGCTTGGGTTTCGGTTGCGGCGGTGCTTGCCGCCGCCGTTGTCGCGGTTGCGGCAGCGTCCGTCTGTGAAGCGGTGCTTTTTTCGCTGCTCGCCGCACAGCCCGCCGCAGAGCAAAGTATCAGGGCGGATAATAGAATGGTGCATAGTTTTTTCATAAAAAAGACCTCCTAGGTATAGTATAAGCCCCGGAGGTCATTTTTTCAATCAACTATTATATGTATATTGCAAATAAACCGCTATTTGTTCAACGCAGCGTTGAATCAGTCGGCTATCGGGTGAGTTGCACCACGCACTCGATATGCTGCGTATGCGGAAACATATCGACCGGCTGTATTTGCCGGACGCGGTAGCGGCTGCGTTCGGTCAGGTACCGCAGATCGCGCGCTAAGGTTTCGGGGTTGCAGCTGATGTACACGACCGTTTGCGGCGCCATGCGGAGCAGCGCGTCCATAAAGGCAGGCGTGCTGCCGGCGCGCGGCGGATCCATCAGCACCACGTCGATCTGTTCGCCCTCGTCGGCGGCGTCCTGCATAAAGTCGCCTGCGTCGCCTTGGAAAAAGCGGATGTTGTTCAGCCCGTTCGCCTTGGCGTTTTGTATCGCGTCGCGCACCGCGTCGGGGTTCAGCTCCACGCCGACCACCCTGCCGGCGCCGCGCTTGGCGGCGACGATGCCGATGGTGCCGATGCCGCAGTAGGTGTCGATCACGGTTTCGCTGCCCTGCAGGGCGGCAAACTCCATCGCCTTGTTATACAGCACCTCCGTTTGCACGGGGTTGATCTGGTAAAAGCTCCTCGGCGAAATGCGGAAGCGGCAGCCGCACAGCACATCCTCGATCGTGCCCTTGCCGTACAGCACGGTTTCGCGGTCGCCCAGCACCAAATTGGTGCGGTAGGGGTTGACGTTCTGCACGACGGTGGTGATCTGCGGAAATTGCGCGCGGATCGCCTTGACAAAGTTGTTTTTCGAGGGGAACACCGGCGTGCCCGTCACCAGCACCAGCATCACCTCGCCGGTGGCAAAGCCGCGTTTGACCAGCACATGGCGCAAAAAGCCGCGGCGCGTGTCCTCGTTGTAGGTCGTCAGGTGAAACGACGGCAGCAGTTTGCGCACCGCGACGATGATCCGATCGGCGAGCGCGTCCTCGATTTGGCAGCTGTCCACGCCGACGACGTGATGGCTGCCCGATTGGTACACGCCCGAGATGATCTTGCCGCGGCGGTCGGTATAAAACGCCGCCTGCACCTTGTTGCGGTAGTGGTAGGGGTTTTCCATGCCGATGATCGGCTGCACCCTGCCGAAGCCCTTTAGCAGCTTTACGACCTTGCTTTGCTTCAGCCGCAGCTGTTCGGGGTAGCTTAAATTTTGCAGCTGGCAGCCGCCGCATTTTTTATAGACGGGACAGCTGCCGTTTGGATGGTGTTGTTTTCCGTTTGTCATGCGATTACCTCGGTATTTTCTGCTATTATTATAACGGCAAACGCGCCAAAACGCAAGGCAAAATTTCCGCAACCGTTTGACTATGTGCAATATGCCTAAAAGTCTATGGTATTTTTTGGATTGCGGAAGTCCGTGAAGTATGGTAAAATATAGGTGCAACACAAATTAAATATTTTCATCGATTTGAAAAAGGAAACGTGTGTTTTTATTTCGGTAAAAATACATGCTCTAATCACGTTTCCATTTTTCAATGAAAGTGAATTTGTGTCGCAGCAAATGAGCCATGTGTTTTTCTGCGTGGTTCGTTTGAGCCGCGCATTTTTTATTGAGGAGGTCTTTTTATGAAAAAAAGGTTAAGGAAACTGACGGCGGTTTTATTGGCAGTCATGCTGTTATTTACGGCAATGCCGTTGGCGGCTTCGGCGGCGGAAGTGACGGAGCAGGAACAAAGCGTCGGTGCTTCAAGCGGTACCACCGGCGACTGCACATGGACGCTCAACGACGAAGGCACGCTCACCATCAGCGGCAATGGTGCAATGAAGGATTATATAGCTTATAGCCCTTATTCTCTTTCGGATTCATCGCCGTGGGGGCCGTGGACAGGATTATCTGTCAAAAAAGTTGTCATAGGGGGCGGCGTGACGCATATCGGTGATTATGCGTTTACCGACTGCATCCGCTTGACAAGCGTCAGCATTCCCCACAGTGTGACGAGTATCGGCGTAGCTGCGTTTTACGGCTGCAGCGGCTTGACAAGCGTCAGCATTCCCGACAGCGTGACGACTATCGACAGTGGGGCGTTTTACGGCTGCACCGGCTTGACGAGCGTCACTATTCCCCACAGTGTGACGAGTATCGGCGGAGCTGCGTTTTACGGCTGCAGCGGCTTGACGAGCGTCACGATTCCCGACAGTGTGACGAGTATAGGCGGTTATGCG
>CAMKOU010000036.1 GCA_946414505.1 uncultured Clostridia bacterium
ACGGTCGGCGCGCAGATCCTCGTCGCGGAAGCAGCGCGCCAGCTGGATATAGCGGTCGAAGCCCGACAGCATGAGCAGCTGCTTGTAAATTTGCGGCGACTGCGGCAGCGCATAAAACTTGCCGTTGTGGATGCGCGAGGGCACCAGATAGTCGCGCGCGCCCTCGGGCGTGGACTTGATCATCATCGGGGTCTCGATTTCAATAAAGCCGTTTTCCGCAAAATAATCGCGGGTCACCTTTGCCAACTTGCTGCGTAGCATCAGGTTGTGCTGCAGCGGACGGCGGCGCAGGTCGAGATAGCGGTATTTCAGGCGCACATCCTCGCCGGTTTTGCACTCGTCGGTGATCTCAAACGGCGGCGTCTGCGCCTTGGACAGCACGCGCAGGTCGGTGACGGTGATTTCGATATCGCCGGTGGGAATGTCGGCGTTTTTGGCGCTGCGCTCGCACACCACGCCCTTTGCCGCCAGCACAAATTCGCTGCGGCAGGCAAACGCCTTGTCAAAAATCGCGCGGTCGGTCGCGTCGTTGAACGCGAGCTGCACGATGCCCGTGCGGTCGCGCAGGTCAATAAAAATCAGCTGTCCCAAATCGCGCGCGCGCTGTACCCAGCCGCACACGGTCACTTCCTTGCCGGCGTCGGCAAGGCGCAATTCGCCGCAATAATGCGTGCGCTTCAAGCCTGTCATAAATTCTGCCATTTCAATTACTCCCTTTTTTTAGTGACCGGTGGTCATTAGGGGCGAGCCGAGCCCGCCCGTATTATTTTTCATTAAATTTTTTTCAAAATCTCGTTTATCGCTTCCGGCGGGATATCCTCCCACTCGCCGAAATCGGCGTCGGTTTCCAGCACCAAGCCGGCGAACTTTTCCGCGAAGCTGTCGTCGAGGGGCAGCTCGGTTTGCGCGCCGCTCTCCATGTTTTTCACCTTGATTTTCTTTTCGGCGATCTCGTTGTCGCCCAGCACCATCGAAAACCGCGCGCCGAGTTTGTCGGCGTACTTCATCTGTGCGCGCAGGCCTCTGCCCACCACGTCGGTTTCCGCCGGTATGCCCATCTCGCGCACTTCCTTCAACAGCGAAAACGCCTTGATTTTCGCGGCGTCGCCCATCGCGGCGATGTACAGCGCGCACGGCGCGGGCTGCGGAATGTCCACACCCTGCGCGTCCATGACCATCAGCAGGCGCTCCATGCCCATGGCGAAGCCGAGCGAGGGCAGGTGCTTGCCGCCCAGCTCCTCGATCAAGCCGTCGTAGCGGCCGCCGCCGCACACGGTACCCTGTGCGCCGATGCAGTCGGTGACAAACTCAAACACGGTTTTGGTGTAGTAGTCCAGGCCGCGCACGATGGTGGGATTGATGGTGTAGGTGACGCCGGCGCTGTCGAGGTATTTTTGCACCTGCGCAAAGTGCGCCTCGCACTCCTCGCACAGGTAGTCGGTGATTTTCGGCGCACCCTCGGCGATTTTGTGATCCTCGGGGCTTTTGCAGTCGAGCAGGCGCATCGGGTTTTTCTCCAAACGCGACAGACAGGTGGTGCACAGCTGCTCCCTGTAGGGCGTAAAGTAGTCGCGCAGCGCTTGGTTGTATTTGGCGCGGCAGGCGGGACAGCCAATGGAATTGAGCTCCAAATGCACATCGCTCAGCCCCAAACGGTCAAGCACCGACTGCGCCAGGCAGATGATCTCGGCGTCGGCAACGGGCGACTGCGTGCCGTATTCCTCGATGCCGAACTGGTGAAATTCTCTTAAACGTCCCGCTTGCGGCTTTTCGTAGCGGTAGCAGGACACAAAGTAGCTCGTCTTGATGGGCAGGCCCTCGTTTTCGAGCGCGTGCTCCAGCACGGCGCGCGCCGCGCCCGCCGTACCCTCGGGACGCAGGGTGACGCTTTCGCCGCCCTTGGTGTCGAAGGTGTACATCTCCTTTTGCACCACATCGGTGGTTTGCCCCACACCGCGCGCAAACAGCTCAGTGTGCTCAAACACGGGCGTGCGGAGCTCGCGGAAGCCGTAGGCGCGGCTTTCCTCGCGCATGATATTTTCAACGAACTGCCAGCGGTAGCTCTGCTTGGGCAGCACGTCCTCGGTTCCCTTGATTTTTTTGGTGATCAAAGCCATAGTCTTTCCTCCAAACGTTATACAGTGTTATTATACAACAATGTGCGGGCAAGCGCAAGGGTTTTTTAGCGACCAGCGGTCGTCAGCTGTCAGTTGTCAGCGGTCAGCGGTCAGTAGCAGCAGTGCTCGCCCGCGGATAGAGCCGCGCACGTTTCCTCTATTTCCCGTAGGGGCAACCCTCGCGGTTGCCCTTTCCTGCCGCTTGGCGGCAGGAACTGACAGCCGCAAGGGCTGTCACTACGATGGTACGAAAACGTTGTTATGGATTTTGCAGCGAAATGCACGGAGAAATCCCCCTATCGGCGACCGCTCGAAATGACAGCTGACGGAAAAGCGCACGTTTTCTCTATTTCCCGTAGGGGCAACCCTCGCGGTTGCCTTTTCCTGCCGCACGGCGGCAGGAACTGACAGGGGCAAGCCCTGTCACTACGATGGTACGGAAACGTTACAGACTGACCAATAGTTGCCTCACATTCTGACGACTGAAAAGGGCGTACCCGCAGGCACGCCCATTGACTATCCTTATCAAATTTCCCATTCGGCAAGTGTTCTTTGTATGGCGGTGACGTCGCCGATATCGCGTACACCGTTGCGGTTGACATCGGACAGGTACAGCGGACGGTTGCCCGTGTAGTCTATCCGGTAATCAAAGCCTTCCACCCTGTCACGCGACGGAAAGGCTTCCAGCTCCGCCAAACAACGCTGCAATTGTGTCGCATCCTTTATCGTCAGCCGTCCGTCTCCGTCCAAATCTCCGCGCCTATCGCCAACATGACAGGCGTCCATCGCTTCTTCCAAGCCCGGATAGCCGCCGCGTTCGTAGGTTTCATATGCGCTGATAAGGGATGTAAACCGTTCCGTTACCGCATCGTACACGCTGTAGCCGAACGCAAACGGCAAATCGCCGCTTTGCCTGTGCAGCACGCGGCTACCCAGCACGATATAACATTCCCACGGCTGCGGATTGCTGTCCGTGGTATGCGTCAGCACCCAATCAAGTGTGCCGTCGTCGCGGAAGTGGTAATACAACTCCGTATAGGTTTCACGGTCGGCGTCGCGCTCGCTTTCGTTTTCGTATGTGTACGGGTACGCAAAACGGTCGCAAAACAGGGTATTGTCAAAGGGGTATAAGTTGTCCAAGGTTTCCGTCAGTCCGTATGCCGAGGTGACCTCCACCGTGCAAAGCAGCGCCTGCGCAGTGCGGATGACGGCTACTGCGGCTTTATCGGTGCCGGGGGTTTCATTTAAAACCGCTTCCGCTTGTTCAAACGCCGCTAGACTTTTGCCGTCCATTGCTAAATGTTCTTTCCGCACGGCGTCGCACACAGTGCGCAGCGCCGTCAGCCGCTGTGCGATCAGGGGATTCACGGCACTATCCTGCGCGGCGAACGCGTGCGGAATGGCACATGTCAGCGCAAGCAGCAGCAAAACAGCGGTAATGGGTTTTATCTGTTTTTTCATGTTCATCCCTCCAAAACAAATACAAGTTTGTCGGGTACGGTCGCTCTGGGGCGGATACAAAAATAAAAATCCTGTACCTGTCCGCGGCGGTCGTACACCATCATGTGATAGTGTTCGTATTGCCGAATCCAACCGTTGCCGGGATAGACAGCTGTTTTGGCGTTTTCGCCGGTAACAGAAAAATGCAGCCGCTCCTGTTCGGAGCGCAGGGAATACACCTCCCTGCCTGTCTCTTCACTTTTCAGGTGGATATACACCGCGCTGCTGTCAAAAAAGCGGCTGGCAGCGGTCATTTGTATTTCAAGCGCCCCATCCCAAACAGGCTGCTGCGGATAGGTGAGCGGCGAGTCGTCCGGATCGCCGACGCCCGGCTCTAATGGCTCGGGCGGTTCGGTGTTGAGCGGCTGCCACGGCTCCAGCGTTTCAGTCGGCACGATGGTCGGCGTGTTAACGGGAGGATTTGTGACCGCTTTTGTAGGGACGGCTTGTGTGCCGGAAGCTGTTGACTGCGAGCCGTAAGTGACAGCAGGATCGCTTGAAAGCACAGAGAACGGGTGTGCGGCGGTGCTTGTTCTCGCCGCCGGAGCCACCGTCGTCGTTGCAGCGGCTGTCACCGTTGCCGGTTCTTTTGCAGCGGCGGTCGTACCTGCGCTTTCCTGCTGCGCGGTGCCGGTGGTGACAACAGGCGCCGGCAAAAGCTCCATGCGGGGAGTTGGCGGCATCTTACTGCCCGTGTGCGCCAAGGTGAACACGACCGCCGCCGCAACGATCACCGCCGCCGCTATGCTTATCCATTGCGGACGCAGAATAAACAGCTTCTTTTCCGGTTTTGCCGCCAGTGCGTTTTCTATCCATTCCTTTGGAACGTCTATCTGTTGCAGGGCGTTGAAATTAACAGGTTTCAGACGTCATCACCTCCATATTCTTTTTTCAGCATCTCTCTGCCGCGTTTGAGCATGACCTTGACCGTGTTTGGATTTTTGCCGAGAATCGCGGCTATTTCCTTCACCTTGTACCGCTCCACATAGTGTAAATACAATATTTCGCGGTAGCCCGGCTTCACCTGCAGCAGCGCCCACGACACGTCATAGGCGTCGTCGGTGCGGTAGCTTGGCTCCGTCGGCAGCGCTTGCAGGGACAGGGCGCGGCGGTTTTTCCGGATATAGTTGCTGCATTCGTGCATGGCAACCTTGATCAGCCACGCTTTCAGGTGATTTTCATCGACAAAGGAGGGCGCTTTGGTCAGCAGCTTGAAAAAGGTGTTTTGAAAACAATCCTCGGCGTCCGCGTAGTTTTGCAGCCGCATGACGCATACGCCCGTGACCGTTGGGGCGTACTTGCGCACAGCCTGTTCATATGTCAGCCCTGCAAACTGCGCACCCATGTTGTCCCTCCTTTACTAATAACACACATGAAACTGCGATTTGGTTACAGCCACATGGTAAAATAACTTTTCTTTTTTGTCAACTCACCCTTGAACAGTTGAAAAATCCCAAAAACTGTGCTATACTAATTCTAACTGAGAAAAATGAGGGGATGCGCGTATGCCCATACCGTTTGATTCGCAACGAACCTATTACCGCACGCCGTTCGGCGCGGTGGAGCAGGACACCACCATACAGCTGCGCGTGCTGCCGCCGCGTACCGACCACTCGAAGCTGGTGGAGCTGTGCGTCAAGTATGACTACGACTACAACTGGGAATACCACAAAATGCTGTGGTGCGGCAATTTTGACGAAAACACCGAAATTTGGGAATGCGACTTCACGCCCCACCGCACGGGCTTGTACTGGTACATGTTCCGTATGCACACCCCCAACGGCCTGCGCTATATCTGTCCCGGCGACCCCTACCGCATCAGCGAGGTAGTGGAGCACCCCGGCAGAAGCTGGCAGATCACCTGCTACAAAAAGGGCTTTACCACACCGCGGTGGCCGGTGGGCGGCGTGATGTATCAGATCTTCCCCGACCGCTTTTATTTCAGCGGCGAGGAAAAGGATATCCGACGCACCGACTTTCAGCGCAACCGCGATTGGTACGCGCTGCCCGTGTGGCAGCCGAACGAGCACGGCGAGATCACCAACAGCGACTTTTTCATGGGCGACCTCAAGGGCATTACCCAAAAGCTCGACTATTTGCAGCGGCTCGGCGTGAGCTGCATCTACCTCAACCCCATCGGCGAGGCGTACTCCAACCACCGCTATGACACCGGCGACTATTCGCGCGTCGATCCGATCTTGGGCACCGAGGAGGACTTTCGCGAGCTGTGCACGCAGGCAAAGGCGCGCGGCATCCACGTCATCAACGACGGCGTGTTTTCACACACCGGCGCCGACAGCATTTACTTCAACCGTTCGGGACGCTACGGCGACGGCGGCGCTTACCGCGACAAAAACTCGCCGTATTTCAGCTGGTATAAATTCAACGAATGGCCCGACAATTACCACAGCTGGTGGGGCTTCTATACGCTGCCCGAGGTCAACGAGACCGACCCGGCGTTCAACGACTATATCAACGGCGAAAACGGCATCATCCGCAAATATATGCGGCTGGGCAATTCCGGCTGGCGTTTGGACGTCGCCGACGAGCTGCCCGACGCGTTTATGGAAAACCTGCGCCGCTCCGTCAAGGACGAAAACCCCGAGGCGCTGATCATCGGCGAGGTGTGGGAGGACGCGAGCAACAAGGAAAGCTACGGCGCGCGCCGCAAATTCCTGCTCGGCGAACAGCTCGACACCGTGATGAACTATGTGTTCCGCGGCGCGATCATCGACTTTTGCCGCGGTCAGGACGCGCGCTACACCATGGCGGCGATCATGAGCGTGGTGGAAAACTATCCGCGTCCGGTTTTGCGCGTGCTGATGAATTCCCTGTCCACCCACGACACCGAGCGCGTGCTGACGATGCTGGCGGGCGAACCGCTGGACGGCCGCGACCGCGCGTGGCAGGCGAACACCCGCCTGACCCCCGAACAGCGTCAGCGCGGCGTGCAGCTGCTGAAAATCGCCTCCGCCATGCAGTACACCCTGCCCGGCTTCCCGTGCGTTTACTACGGCGACGAGGCAGGCGTGGAGGGCTACCGCGATCCGTTCAACCGCTGCTGTTACCCGTGGGGCAGGGAGGATAAGGCGCTGGTCGAATGGCACAAAAAGCTCGGCGATCTGCGCGCGAGCTGTTCGGCGCTGTGGGACGGCGACTTTATCAACGCCTTTGCCCGTGACAGACGGCTGGCGTATATCCGTCACGATGATAAAACCGCGATCTACTGCGCGTTCAACCTCATGGATCACGACGACGTGCTCACGCCGCCGCCCGGCTACGACGCAGCAACGCCGTACTTCGGCAGCCGCTTCGAGGACAACCGGCTCTACCTGAGATCCATGAGCTGTGAAATTTTGATGATAGAGTTATAACGATTACAACCGGGGCGTGCACGGCATGTCCCGGCTGTTGGTATGGCAGGTGACAGTATGATACAGGGCGCGATTTTTGACATGGACGGGCTGATGTTCGACACCGAACGGCTGGTGTACCAAAACTGGCAGGAGATGATGGACGAGCAGGGGCTCCCCTACGACATCGAGGTGTTCAAGCAGACCGTCGGCAGGCGCAAAAAAGAGGTCGAGCTGTTTTACCGCGCGACCTACGGCGACGATTTTCCCTATTGGGCGCTTGCCGACAAGGGCAAGGCGCGCTATGTGCAGCGCGTGCAGCGCGAGGGCATTCCCGTGAAAAAGGGGCTGTATCACATTTTGGACGCCTTAAAGCAAAACGGCGTCAAAATCGCCCTGGCGACCTCCACCTCGCGCCAAACGGCGGAGCTGAATTTGCGCATCGCCAAGGTGGACGGTTACTTTGACGCGCTGGTGTGCGGCGAGGAGGTCAAAAACGGCAAGCCGCATCCCGAGGTGTTTTTGACCGCCGCCCAAAAGCTGGGCTTGCGCCCTGCGGACTGCGCGGCGCTGGAGGACAGCATCAACGGCATCAAGTCCGCCTATGCCGCCGGCATGGTCACCGTCATGGTGCCCGACCTGCTGCCGCCCACCGAGGAGATCCTGCCGATGATCACTTATTTGTGCCGCGATTTGGACGAAGCGGCGGATGCGTTGATAAACAAGGATACATAACAAAAAACAGGACGGTTCGTGCATGAACCGTCCTGTTGCCTTTATTATAATTTTACGCGCCCAGCTCTTCCTCGTTGTCGCCGGTGAAGTACACCTTTTTGATGTCGGCGCCGAGGGACTTGAACTTTTCGACCACGTCTTCATAGCCGCGTTCGATATACTGGATGCTGGAAATTTCGGTGGTGCCGGGAATCTGCAGCGCTGCGACGATCATCGCAGCGCCTGCGCGCAGGTCGGTCGCCTTCACGGGCGCCGCCGTCAGCGGTGTGCCGCCCTCGATGATGGCGAGTCTGCCCTCGACCGAGATGTGCGCGCCCATGCGGATCAGCTGGCTGATATACTGATAGCGGTTGTCCCACACGTTTTCGTTGACGATGCTCGTACCCGGTACGCCCATCAGCAGCGCCGTAAACTGCGGCTGGCAGTCGGTGGGGAAGCCGGGGTGCGGCATGGTTTTGATGTTGCAGCGCTTGAGCGGCTTTACGGTCGCGTCGATGGTCAGCGCCTCGTCATATTCGGTGATCTTGCAGCCCATTTCGCGGAATTTCGCGGAAATGGAGTCCAGATGCTTGGGCGTGATGTTGGTGATCGTCACGCAGCCGCGCGTGGCAGCCGCCGCGCACATATAGGTGCCCGCCTCGATCTGGTCGGGGATAATGGAATAGGTGATGCCGTGCATATAGCTGACGCCGCGCACCTTGATCACGTCGGTGCCTGCACCGCGGATGTCGGCGCCCATGGAGTTGAGGAAGTTGGCAAGGTCAACGATGTGCGGCTCCTTGGCGGCATTTTCAATGATGGTCATGCCCTTGGCGCGGCACGCCGCCAGCATGATATTCATGGTCGCGCCCACCGACACCACGTCGAGATACACGTGGCTGCCGATCAGTCCGTCCTCACATTCCGCCTCGATGATCGCGCCGTCCACCAAACGGGTCTCCGCGCCAAGTGCCTCAAAGCCCTTGAGGTGCTGGTCGATGGGGCGTACACCAAAGTTGCAGCCGCCGGGCAGGGCGACCTTTGCCTTGCCGTATCTGCCGAGCAGCGCGCCCAGCAAATAATAGGAGGCGCGCATACCGCGTACCAAATCGGTGATCGCAGAACAGGTGCCGATGTGGGTGGGGTCGATATACAGCGTCGACTTGTTGATACGCCGCACCTTGGCGCCCATCTGCTGCAAAATTCTGCTAATCAGCGTCACATCGCTGATGTTCGGTATATTTTCAATTTGACAAGGTTCATCACAAAGGATCACAGCGGGGATAATGGCCACCGCCGCGTTTTTTGCGCCGCTGATGTTAACCTCGCCAAACAACGGCTTGCCGCCTGTTACAACAAACTTTTCCAATTGGTGTACACTCCAATACAGCTTGATATGGTGAAAAAACGAACTATAAAACACTATATTTTGTGTTTTTGTGAGAAGCAGACCACAAAATATATTACATTTTTGTGAAAAAGAACGGGAAAAACCGGTTACATTGACGTAACGGTACAATTCTCCTGTAGAAAATCATACTACAAAATTGTAGTAAAGTCAACGTCTTATTAAAATTGTAACCGATTTTTGGCAATCTTGTACCCAATTTGTTAAAGAACGGTTACAATTATTTTAATATTGCCTAAGTATGTTGTGACTTTGTTATTTTTTCCGCTTTAGAATTAAAAATACGTCCTTTTTTCTGTTCGAGAAATATTCGATTTCTTTCAAATTTTTAACTTTTACACGCTAAAGCGCGCCGTTTCGACGCGCTTTTTTCCGTATTTTTCTTCCGTTCCGCCGTTTTTTCAGCGAAAAAGCCGGGGCGGTTCCCTGTTTTGCCGCCGTTTGGCTGTCCTTACTCGCGGTAGTTGCCCAAAAAGCTGAACTCCGGCAGCTCCTCGCTGAGCTGGCAAAGCAGGTCGATGACGTTGTCGCTGTGCACGCTGCCCGTAAAGTCGAGGTAAAACAAATACTCAAAGTCCTTCCCCTCGGCGGGACGGGACTCGATTTTTGTCAAATTCAGTCCCAGCGAGTTAAAGCGGCACAACAAATTGTACAGCGAGCCCTTGACGTGCGGCAGCGAGAAGCACAGGCTGATTTTGTTCGCGTCGGGGGTGATGTACAGCTGCTTGGAAATGACGATGAAGCGCGTGGTGTTGTAGGGGTTGTCCTGCAAGCCCGTATCGAGGATCTGCAGGCCGTACTCCTTTGCCGCCGCGGGCGAACAGATGGCGGCGACGTTGAGCCGCTTTTCCTTTGCCGCGTCGCGCGCCGCCACAGCGGTGTTTGCCTTGGAAACCGCTGTCAAGCCGTGCCGCGCGATGTACCCCTCGCACTGCGACAGCGCCTGCGGATGCGACCACACGATCTCGATATCCGCCAAGGCCGATTGCCGCAGGCCTGCCAAGCAGTGCTCGATACGGCGGTCGACCGCGCCGACGATATAAAAACGGTGCTTCAAAATCAGGTCGTACACCGCCGACACCGAACCGGCAGTGGAGTTTTCCACAGGCAGCACGCCAAAGACGGCGTCGCCGCTGTCGATCGCGTCAAACACGTCTGCAAAGGAGCCGCAGCTGCCGAGCTGCGCGTCGGGAAACAGCACCTGCGCCGCTTCATAGCTGTTGGCGCCGGGAATCCCCTGATACGCCACGCGGATACCGTCGGCAGGAGGCAATTCACGCGCCTGCATGATGGTGTCGCGCAGCGCCTTGCCGCTGCCGATGATGTTGTGCTGCAGCGCGCGTGACAGCTCCATGATATTGGCAAACAGCAGCCGCGCCGCCGCGCCGTATTCGCCGCCCTTTTGCTGCACGGCGGCGAGGATTTCCTCCTCGCGCTGTTGGTTGAGGACAGGGATGCCCCTTTCCTTTTTATAGTAGCCGACCTCCCTGGCGCAGTCCATCCTGCGCTTGAAGAGCTCGATGATTTCGTTGTCGATCGCGTCGATCTCCACGCGGATCTCGCTTAATTCTCTCATAGTACACCTTATAAACAATTGATAACGGCAACGGCTGCCGCCGCTTCGATGACCGGCACGGCGCGCGGAACGATGCAGGGGTCGTGTCTGCCGTGGATCTCAAGCGTCGCGTTTTCGCCCGTTTGCAGATCTACCGTCTGCTGCGGCTGCGCAATGGACGGCGTGGGCTTGACCGCCGCGCGGAACAGCAGGGGCATACCGTCGGTGATGCCGCCGAGAATGCCGCCGCAGTGGTTGGTGACGGTGACGACCCTGCCGTTCTCAAAGCGGAACGGATCGTTTGCCTGCGAGCCGCGCAGATGCGCCAGCGCAAAGCCGGAACCGAACTCAACGCCCTTGACGGCAGGCACGCCGAACACCGCCTTGGCGATCGCGCCCTCCATGCCGTCGAACATCGGCGCGCCGACGCCGGCAGGCAAGCCCGTGACGGCGCACTCGATCACGCCGCCGACGCTATCCTGCGCCAGCCTTGCCGCTTCGATCTCGGCGCGCATCGCGTCCTCGCGGCTTTCGTCGATGAGGGCAAACGGTGACCGGCTGAGCCGCTCTGTCAGCGCGTTATCGATCGAAACGGGGTCAAAGGGAACATCCTGTACGCCGCCGACGCTGTAGATATGTGCGGCAATGCGGATCCCCTGTTTTTCGAGCAGCTGACGGCAAATCGCGCCGGCAAACACGAGCGGCGCAGTGAGCCTGCCCGAAAAGTGGCCGCCGCCGCGGATATCGTTGGCGCCGCGGTATTTGACGTACGCCGTGTAATCGCTGTGGCCGGGACGCGGCTTTGCAAGCAGGTTGCCGTAGTCCTGCGAGCGCGTATTGGTGTTGTCGATCACGGCGCACAGCGGCGCGCCGGTCAATGTGTCGCCGAGCAAACCGGACAGCACGCGCGGCAGGTCGCTCTCCCTGCGCGGGGTGGCGGTTTTGTCACGTCCGGGCGCACGCCGCGCCATTTGCGCCAGCACCGCGTCCATATCCACCGCTTCGCCTGCCGGCAGACCGTCGATCACCACGCCGATACCGCCGCCGTGGCTTTCGCCGAAAATGGAAATCTTGATTTTTTCTCCGTAGGTCGAGGACATACGGCGCCTCCTTTACAGTTGACTGCTGCCGCCGATGTCGGCGTAATCAGCATAAAAATCGGGATAACTTTTGTTGATGCTCCACGCGTCGGAACAGGCGATATCACCGGCGCAGTTTGCCGCGCAGACAGCCGCCGCCATGACGATGCGGTGGTCGTTGCAGCCGTCGGCGCTGCCGCCCTTCAAACGCGGCACGCCGGTGATGATCAGACCGTCGGGCAGCTCCTCTGCCCTGCCGCCGAGCGCGTTGAGCAGCGCCGCGGTGGTTTGCAGGCGGTCGCTTTCCTTGATACGCAGCCGCGCGGCGTTGACGATGCGCGTTTCGCCCTCGGCAAAGCAGCCGCAAACCGCCAAAACCGGCACCAGATCGGGAATTTGCGCCGCGTCGATCGTAATGCCGTGCAGCGGCTTGTGCCTTGCCGTCACGGTGCCGCCGTCCTGCAGCACCTCCGCGCCGAATTCGCGCAGGAGCGCGGCGATCCTGCGGTCGCCCTGCGCCGAGTCGATATTGCAGCCCTGCACGGTCACGTCGCCGCCGATGGCGCCTGCCGCCAAAAAGAACGCTGCCTGCGACCAGTCGCCGTCGGTGGTGTAGTCGGTGGGGATGTAATGCTGACCGCCGCGCACGTGCCAGCCCCTGTCGGTCATATCGACCTCGATGCCGAACTGCGCCATGGTGCGGATGGTCATGTTGACATAGCCTGCGCTTTGCATGGGCGAGGTCAGGATGATGTCGCTGTCGCCCCGCAGCAGCGGCAGGGCGAACAGCAAGCCCGAAATAAACTGCGAGCTGACGCCGCCCGGCACGGTGAACACGCCGCTTTTCAGCCTGCCGCTCACGGTCAGCGGCAAGCCGCCCTCCGTTTGCAGAGTAACGCCCTTGGGCGGCAGCGCGTCGGTATATACGCCGATCGGCCGCTCGGGCAGCCTGCCGCAGCCGGTAAAGGTGGCGTTAACGCCGCCTGCCGCCGCTACAGGCACGAAAAACCGCAGCGTACTGCCGCTTTCGCGGCAATTTAACACGGCGGTCGGAGTGTTGAATATATGGGTTCCGTCCACGGTCAGCACGCTGCCCTCGATGTGCGTCGCAGCGCCGAGCGCCTCCACACAGGCGATCGTCGCCTTGATGTCCTCGGACAGCGCCACGGGCGCAATGGTGCATTTGCCGCGTGACAACGCCGCGCAAATAATCGCGCGGTGCACGTCGCTTTTTGACGGCGGCGCATTCACCGTACCGCACGGCGTAAACGGATGATAGGTTACTTGTGTCATATACGAACCTTCTTTGTAACGTTTTAATGAACGAAAGCCTTTCGTTTCCGCGGCGAATGCGGTTTAACAGGAAAACGCGCCTCGGGCGAACACATGGGTTCGCCCCTACGAAGCCACGGGAAATAAGAGCGTTGTCTTATCTGCGTAGTGACAGCCCTTGCGGCTGTCAATCCTGCCGCATGGCGGCAGGAAAGGGAAACCGCAAGGGTTTCCCCTACGGTTGACAACTGACAACGGATCTATGTCATTATAAGCGGTTTGCGCAACAAAATTTCACGAAAGCGAAACAGCCGAGAAATCCCCCACCGCGGAAACGAAACGTTTGGCGCACTGCTTGGGGGATTTCTCCACGCGTTCCGCTGCGCTCCACTTGGTCGAAATGACAGAGAGGGGACGGGCGTTGTCCTATCCGCACGCCCCTGCGAATGATCGTCAAACGAATCGGCTTTATGTTGCGGCAATAAACCTCTCCAGTTCCTCCAGCGGAACGGGGTGGGTAAAGCTGTCGCCGATGGTTTTGAGCAGCACGACGTTAAGGCGGCTGCCGGCGGCTTTTTTGTCGCCCTTGGCAACCTCCGCCATGTCGGCAAAGGACGCGTCGGTGGCTACGGGCAGGTGATAGCGCCTGCACAGCGCCGCGATACGGTCGGCAGTCCCGGGGGCTGTAAAGCCGTTTTTTTCGCCCGCACGCGCCATCAGCACCATGCCGACGGCGACCGCCTTGCCGTGGGTGATCGCGGTAAAGCCGCCGAGCGCCTCGATCGCGTGGCCGAGCGTGTGCCCGAAGTTGAGCAGCATCCGCTCGCCTGCTTCCTTTTCGTCGCGGCTGACGACATCGCGCTTGACGGACACGCAGGTTTCGATCACGTCCTCGATATGTGCAAACGCGTCGCGCTGTTCCAGCTCCGCAAAAAACGCCGCATCCTTGATACAGCCGTATTTGATGACCTCGCCCATGCCGTCGGTGCGGAAGTCCTGCGGCAGGGTGTCGAGGGTGTCGGGGTCGATGAGCACGGCGACCGGCTGGTGGAACGCGCCGACAAGGTTTTTGCCCTGCGGCAGATCGACGCCGGTTTTACCGCCGACGGACGAGTCCACCTGCGCCAGCAGCGAGGTGGGCACCTGCACAAAATCGATGCCGCGCAAATAGGTCGCCGCGGCAAAGCCTGCCATGTCGCCGCAGACGCCGCCGCCGAGCGCCACGATCACGTCCTTGCGCGTCATGCGGAAGCCGGCAAGGGTTTGGTACATGTCGGCGACCGTGCCCAAATGCTTGCTGCCCTCGCCGGCAGGAAAAACATGCGCCCTGACCTGCACGCCCTGTTCCTCCAGCGAACGGCGCACGCGGTCGAGGTAGTGCGGCGCAACGTTGGTATCGGTGACGATCACCGCTTTTTCCGCCTTGGTCAGCTGCCTGACCGTGCTGCCGCAGCGGTCGAGCACGCCGCGCGCGATAAAAATATCATACGGTTTACCCGTGGAAACGTGTACGGTTTTCATGTTACTCTCCCAGCGCCTGCTTCACCTGATGCCCCTTTTCGAGCAAGGCGTACAGCGCGTCTTTGTCCTCTGTCGAGATCGCTTCATACAGAGCGGTCAAATTTTTATTCAGCTCCTGCAGCTCCGCCACGAGCGGCTCCTTGTTTTCCAAAAACAGCTCGCTCCACAGCTTGGCGTTGATGTTCGCCACGCGCGACACGTCGCGGTAGCTGCCTGCCGAAAAGCCGTTGTGGTTGGGGCAGCTGGGGCTGAGCACATAGGCGCA
>CAMKOU010000037.1 GCA_946414505.1 uncultured Clostridia bacterium
CCGCTGTGCTTGTACTGCACCGCGCTATCTTGTTTCGTCATAGTATCACCTTTTTTATGTTAGAGTGGAGAGTGGAATTATGGGCGGGATCCGTAGCCGGACGGCAATCCTTTTGTCGCTTTGCGACATTTCCCCTAACAGGGGAATCACCCGCACCCGATTTGTATTGCGTCGGTGTGAACGGCTGCACGCGGCATTATCATTCGGAACGAAGCGACCCGAAACGATACATTATTCACTCAACTTTGCCGTTTCGTTGTTGTAAGAAAAAGGCACAAAGGGTGAAAGCCTTCTCCCGAGGAGAAGGTGGCGCGGCACCTACAATAAAACATATATTTTAGAGTTAGGTGCGTAACTGAGCTTTTTTGCATCATACAAAACGTTTGCGGTGCCGTGACGGAAGAGGGCAAGCGATGCGTTTCCTCTCTCGTTTGGTCTGCCATAGGACAGGTTCGCTTGCCCTCTTCCGTCAACGCCTACGGCGTGGCCACCTTCCCCTCGGGGGAAGGCTTTTTTGGCGCTCATACAAACGTTTTACAGTATACTTTCACAGACACCCGCACCCGAAAAAATGCCGCTTGCAAAACAACCACACGCGGCATTATAATTCGGAACGATGCGACCCGAAACGATGCACCATGCACTATGCACCATTACAAACCGGAGCGAAGCGACCTTAAATTCAACTCTCCACTCTCCACTTTCCCTCTCCAAAAATCCTATTTGTGAAATTCGAGCGTGATGCTGTCCTTTTCGGTGACAAACCGCGTGAGCGTTACTCCGGCGGAGGTCAGCATTTTTTTGGACGCCTTGGTAGCGTCGGAGTCGGCGTACTTGTCGTAGAGATACACCACCTCGGCGATGCCCGACTGGATGATCGCCTTGGCGCACTCGTTGCAGGGGAACAGATCGACATACAGCCGCGCACCCTTTAAATCCTTGCCGCGCGCGTTTAAAATCGCGTTGAGCTCGGCGTGCACCACATAGTTGTATTTGGTGTCGGCGCCCTCGCGCTCCCACGGATAGGCGTCGTCGGAGCAGCCGTAGGGAAAGCCGTTGTAGCCCGTGGAGAGGATGATGTTGTTGCTGTCCACGATGCAGGCGCCCACCTGTGTGTTGGGGTCCTTGCTGCGCTGTGCCGCCAGCAGCGACACGCCCATAAAATATTCGTCCCATGTAATATAATCACTGCGTTTCATCCCGAACCTCCTGTCAGCCGATGTGCTGTTCCCACGCGGCAGGCTGAAAGCCCGTCAGCACAAAGTCCTCGCCGACCAGCAGCGGACGCTTGACCAGCATTCCGTCGGTCGCCAGCAGCCGCAGCTGCTCGTCCTCGCTCATGCCGGGCAGCTTGTCCTTGAGCTGCATGGACTTATACAGCAAGCCGCTCGTGTTGAAAAAGCGCTTCAGCGGCAGTCCGCTTTTTTGATGCCACGCCTTTAATTCCTCATAGGTGGGGTTGTCGTCGCGGATGTGTCTGTCCGTGTAGGCAGCGCCGTGCGCATCGAGCCATTTTTTCGCCTTTTGACAGGTGGAGCATTTGGGATATTCTACAAACAGCATACCGTTCCCTCCGTTTACGGTTTTCTGTTAAAAGTATACCATATTCCGCCGCGCTTGAAAACACCCATTTTCGTATTTCTGCAAAGTTTTTTCGACATTTATATTGATTTTTACAGGTAATTGGTGTATTATTTGAGAAATGAGATACAGAAAAAACGGGAGATGCGCAATCTCCCGTATGTCTTTATAATGATGGGAGAACCATATGAAAATAGTCATTGTCGGCTGCGGCAAGGTCGGCACCTCCATCGCACGGGAGCTGAATACCGGAGGGCATAATATTTCGGTAGTCGATAACAACCGCGCAGCTGTGCGCCGCCTTTCCGAATCGCTCGACGTCATGGGCGTGGAGGGCAACGGCGCCACCTTTGAAACACTTGCCGAGGCAGGCGCCGAAACGGCGGATCTGGTGATCGCCGCCACCGCGCGCGACGAGGTGAACCTGTACGCCTGTCTGATGGCGCGTTCTGCCGGCGTGCCGCACACCATTGCGCGTGTGCGCAACCCCGAATACACCAACGATCTGTACCGCGTCAAGGATCAGCTGCGCCTGTCGATGTCCATCAACCCCGAGTTGACCGAGGCGATTGAGATCAGCCGTCTGCTGCGCTTTTCGGGCGCGCTGGAGATCGACAGCTTTGCCAAGGGCGCCGTGGAGCTGATCAAGGTGCTGGTGCCGCAGGCGTCGGGCAACAACAGCAGAAAGGTCAGCCAGATCGACACCCTCAAGGGCAGGGTGCGCATTTGCACCGTAGAGCGCGGCAAAGAGGTGTATATCGCCAACGGCGAGACCCTGATCACGGGCGGCGACAAGGTGTCGGTGGTCGCCAAGCCCGAGATCGCCGCCAAGTTCTTTAAAAAAGCGAACATCAACATCGGCAGATGCCGCGACGTCTTTTTGCTGGGCGGCGGCAAGGTGAGCTATTATTTGGCGCAGCGGCTGATCAAGTCGGGCGCAAACGTCAAAATCATCGAGCGCAACGAGCGGCGTTGCGAGGAGCTTGCCGAGCAGCTGCACGACGCCATCATCATCCACGGCGACTGCATGGATCAGGATCTGCTGCTCAGCGAGGGCATCGAGCACGCCGACGGCGTGGCGGCGCTGATGGATTATGACGAGGAAAACATCCTGATCTCGCTGTATATCAAAAATGTATCCAAGGCGAAGATCATCACCAAAATCAACAACGAATCGTTTGATTCCATCATTGAAAACCTCGGCTTGGACTGCGTCATCAACCCCAAGACCCTGACGGGCGAATACATCGCGCGCTACATCCGCGCCATGCAAAATTCGCTGGGCAGCAACGTGGAAACGCTGTACCGCCTGCACGAAGACAGGGTCGAGGCGCTGGAATTCCGCGCCAAAAACAACTCCCGGGTGCTCAATACGCCGCTCGCGCAGCTGAGCCTCAGGGACAATTTGCAGATCATCTGCATTTCGCGCGGCGGCAAAATCATTTTGCCGCAGGGCAGCGACATCATTCAGCCCGACGATTCGGTGGTCGTCGTTACCAAGCACAAGGGACTCAGCGACCTCAACGATATTGTGAAATAGGCAAATCCGTGCGGAGAGCGGAACCAGAGAGTTGAGAGTTGAGAGTGGAGAGTGAAGTTGAAAGTTGAAAGTGGAAAGTGGAAAGTGGAAAATGAATGGTCGCTTCGCTCCGATTTATAATGCTGCGCAAGGCAAATGGAGAATTGAAAATGGAAAATGGAATTTTCAACTTTCGACTTTCCATTTTCCACTAAAAAACCGGGTGCGGTGTCCATTCCACTCTTAACTCTCCACTCTCCACTCTCCATTCTCCGCACGCCTAAAAGAGGGTTTTTATGAACAAACGGATGATCATCTATATTCTCGGCTGGGTGCTGATCGTCGAGGGCATCGCCATGCAGATCTGCACGGTAACGTCCATGCTGTTCAGCGAGCACGAGGGAATCTATTTCTTTTTTACGGGCGTGGGCGCTATCGCGCTGGGCGTGCTGGCGGTCACCGTCAAAAAGCAAAAAAACATGGTGCTGTACCAAAAGGCAGGCTTTGCCGCCACAGCGCTGAGCTGGATCTTGATGTCGCTGGTGGCGGCGCTGCCGTTTTTCCTCAGCGGCGAGATCCCCAATTATCTTGACGCATTTTTTGAGTCGGTGTCGGGCTTCACCACCACGGGCGCCACGATCCTCACCAACGTGGAGGGGCTCAGCCACGGTATGCTGCTGTGGCGCAGCGTCATGATCTGGCTGGGCGGCATGGGCGTCATCGTCTTTCTGCTGGCGCTGATCCCCAAGCTGGGCGGTCAGCAAAACATCTTTTTGATGAAGGCGGAAAGCCCGGGTCCCATCGTCGGCAAGGCGGTGCCCAAAATGCGCAACTACGCCGCCATGCTGTACGGCATTTACCTGGGGCTCACCTTGCTGGAGATCCTGTTGCTGCTGTGCGGCGGCATGTCGTTTTTCGACGCGCTGAATGTGTCGCTGTCCACCGCCGGCACCGGCGGCTTCGGCATCCACAACGATAATATGGCGGCGTACCATTCGCACTACCTGCAAACCGTCATCGCCGTCTTTATGATGCTGTTCGGCGTCAATTTCTCGTTTTATCTGCTGCTCCTCGGCAGAAAATTCAGGCAGGCGTTCAAAATGGAGGAGCTGTGGTTTTATGTCGGCTTCATCGTGGTGTCCACCACGATCATTGCCGTCAACATCCTGCCGCTGTACAACAACGACCTCGGCGAATCCGCACACCAGGGCTTCTTTTATGTGTCGTCCATCCTCACCACCACGGGCTTCGGCATCGGCGACGTCAACCACTGGCCGCAGCTGAGCAAGGCGGTCATCCTGGTCATCACCTTTGTGGGCGCGATGGCAGGCAGCACCGGCGGCGGCTTCAAGATCTCGCGGCTGATCATCCTTGCCAAGGAGGTCAAAAAGGAGCTTTCCCTGCTGATCCACCCGCGCAACATCAAAACCATCAAGATGGACGGCAAGTCGATCGACCACAACGTTACGCGCAACACCTCGGTATATTTGGTGGTGTATATGGCGGTTTTCATCGTCAGCCTGCTGCTGGTGTCCATTGAGGGCAGGGACATGGTGACGAGCATCACCGCCGTTGCCGCCACGCTCAACAACACCGGTCCGGGCTTGAATCAGGTCGGCCCCGTCGGCAACTATGCGATGCTGACGCCGCTGAGCAAGATCGTGCTGATTTTCGACATGCTCGCCGGCAGACTGGAGCTGTTCCCCATTTTGCTGCTCTTCTCGCCCTCCGCGTGGCGCAAAAGCTGAGGCAACAGAAAAGCAAACGGCAAGCTGACGCGGCAAAAACACGCAACTCTTTGTAGAGGATGGAAAACTATGAAAAAACTGCTTTCCCTGCTGCTGTGTGCGGCACTGGCGGTGCTGCCGGCTGCCTGCAACCCGTATTTCGAGAAAAAATCGCGCAGCTTTGAAGCGATGGACACCTTTGTGAAGCTGGATGCCTACGGCGTCACCGCGCTGACGCTGACAGGGATCCAGGCGAATATCGAAGGACTGGACGTGCGGCTTTCCGTCACCAACGACGACGACGACGGGCAAAACGAAATATACTGCGTCAATCAAAACGGCAAGGGCACGGTGTCGCCCGTTGTGTCGGAGCTGGCGCGGCAGTCGGTCGCCCTTTGCGCCGAAACGGACGGTGCGCTCGACATCACCATCCTGCCCGTCGTAGAGGAATGGGGCTTTTTGTCCAAGAACTACCAAATTCCTTCCAAGGAGCGGCTGGAGGCGCTGACCCGAAACGTGGACTATTCCAAGGTGCGCGTGGAGGGCGACGACATCTCGCTGCCAAGCGGTATGCGGCTCGACTTCGGCGCAGTCGCCAAGGGCTACGCCGCCGGCTTGTGCTACACCATCCTCAAGGAAGCCGGCACCAAGGGCGCGATCCTCAATTTGGGCGGCACGGTGGTCGCCTACGGCGAAAAGCCGGAACAGCAGCTGTGGAAGATCGGCATTGCCGACCCCGAAAACAGCGCGTCCTATATGGGCTATCTCCAATGCACCGACAAGATCATCGCCACCTCGGGCAGCTATGAACGCTATTTTAAGGGCGAGGACGGCAAGATATACAGCCACATCATCGACCCCAAAACAGGCGTCCCCGTGGACAACGGCATTCAGTCGGTGACAATCGTGTCGGACGACGGCCTGCGCAGCGACGGGCTGTCCACCGCGCTGTTTGTGATGGGCAAAGAAAAGGCGGAGGCGTTCTATCAAAGCCACCGCGATTTCGATTATATTATGCTGACCGCCGACAAAAAGGCATACGTCACCCCCGGCATCGCCGCCGGTTTCACCGTGGCGGACGGGTATGACTATGAAGTGATCGAGTTGAGAGCGGCGGCGGTTTAGTGCATAGTGCACCATGCACTGTACACTACAAAAAACGGGAGGAAATATATATGACAACACTAGAACAAATGGGCGCGGCGGCAAAGCGTGCGGCGCGTGTCCTGATGAACGCAGGTTCTCGAAAAGACGACGCGCTGTTGGCGATCGCAGGCGCGCTGCGCGACCATGCGGCAGCGATTATCGCTGCCAACCGGCTCGACCTTGAAAACGGCAGGGCGGCAGGACTGACCGCCGCGCTGCTCGACCGTCTGGCGCTGGACGAAGGCCGCATCGACGGCATGGCGCAGGGCGTGGAGCAGGTTGCCGCCATGCCTGACGCGGTGGGCAGGATATTGGAGGGCAGAACCCTGAAAAACGGCCTGCAAATCGAAAAGATCACCGTCCCCATGGGCGTCATCGGCATCATTTACGAAGCCCGTCCCAACGTGACGAGCGACGCCGCCGCCCTGTGCCTGAAGGCAGGCAGCGCGGTGATCTTGCGCGGCGGCAAGGAGGCGATCCACTCCAACACCGCCATTATGAACGTCATGCGCGACGCGATCGAAAGCGCGGGCTTGCCGCGCGATTGTGCGGCGCTGGTGACCGACACCACCCGTCAAAGCGCGACCGAGCTGATGCAGCTGACCGATTATTTGGACGTGCTGATCCCGCGCGGCGGCGCAGGCCTGATCAAAAGCGTGGTGCAAAACGCCAAGGTGCCTGTCATCGAAACGGGCGTGGGCAACTGCCACGTCTATGTGGATGCGAGCGCCGATATCGGCATGGCGGCGGACATCATTTACAACGCCAAAACCTCGCGCCCCTCGGTGTGCAACGCGATCGAAACCATTTTGGTGCACCGTGATATCGCCGAAAAAGCCCTGCCTGCGATCAAGGCAAGGCTCGATGAAAAGCAGGTCGAGCTGCGCGGCTGCGAGCGCACGCGCGCCATCCTCGGCGACTGCGTCGTGCCTGCCACGGAAAACGACTACGCCGTGGAATTCTTGGACTATATCCTCGCGGTGAAGGTCGTGGACAGCCTGGATGACGCGCTCGATCACCTTGCCCGGTACAGCACCGGCCACAGCGAGTGCATCGTCACGCGCGACTACAGCGCGGCGAACCGCTTTACCGCCGGTGTGGACGCGGCAGCGGTGTATGTGAACGCCTCCACGCGCTTTACCGACGGCGGCGAGTTCGGCTTGGGCGCCGAGATCGGCATTTCCACCCAAAAGCTCCACGCCCGCGGCCCCATGGGCTTGAACGAGCTGACCAGCGCGAAGTATATCATCCGCGGCGAGGGACAGGTTCGTTAATGCGTAATGCGTAATTCGTAATGCGTAATGCGTAATGCGTAATGCGGCAGAAGCGTCAACTTAAAAAGATATTTCTCTTATTGTGTAGGGGCGCACCCATGTGTGCGCCCGGGATAGGAAACTATTGTTTTTCTATGCAAAATCGGTTTGACAGGAACACGCGCCTCGGGCGAACACATGGGTTCCCCCTACGAAGCCAAGGAAAACAAGAACGTAACCTTATCTGCGTAGTGACAGCCCTTGCGGCTGTCAATTCCTGCCGCCGTGCGGCAGGAAAGGGAAACCGCAAGGGTGATTCCCCTGCCGGGGGAAATGTCACCGCAGGTGACAAAAGGGTTGCCGACCGGCTACGGTTCCCCTATGAAATGTATAACAACGTTTTGCGCCAATCTTACATCAACAAATACATCAAGGCAAACAGCAGCGAGGGGTCGGTCGGTTCGTCCATCAGCAGCGTCAGCAGCATCAAAATCAGGCTGGCCTCCTTGTCCCGGAGCAGCGTGTCGATCAAATTCGGCGCAGGCTTGGGCGGCAAAGGCGCAGGCGCTGGCACCGGGGGCTTGGGCGGAGGCGGCTTGGGCGGCTCCTTGGGCGGCTCCTGATGCGGCGTCCGGCGGCTGTGCGACAGCTGCCGCGCACGCTCCATTGCTTCTTCTTCAAAACCCGGCATAGCGCACCTCCGCTACAAAAACAGTCCGCTGTCCTTTAACAGCGGTATCATGCGTATCAGGCTGATCAGCCGCTGCGCCTGTGCCAGCCGCGCCAGCTTTTCACCGCTGAGGAACGGTTTAAGGGCGTTCAGCAGCGCGGCGGTCTCATCCTGCGGCTTGGCGGCGTGCAGCAGCGGCGCGAGCTTTGTCAGCGAGGACAGCAGCTGCGCGTTGCCGCCGTCCTGCGGCGGCTCCGGCGCCGGCGGCGCGGCGCTTTTTCCCAAGCCGAGCTGTTCGCCGAGGCGCTGCACCCTTTGCATCGCCTCGGGATCGCGCATGATTTGGCTGAGGGTATCCTGTAGATCCGCCATGGCGGTTCCCTACGGCTGCCCCAGCAGGCGCAGCAGCTCCTGTGCCTGCGGACTGTCGAGCAGCGCCTTTGTTTTGGCGGGGTCGTTCAGCACCGACGCCACCTGCCGCGCCGTGTCGCTGTCCGCGTTTTGCAGCAGCCCCTGTGCGTCCCCTGTTTCGCAGGACGCCTGTATTTGACCGGGCGACATGCCCAGCTGACGGGACAGGGTGTCCCACAGTTCTTTTGCGTTTTCAGCCATACAACCACCTCGCTATAGCTTATGCGGACAGAACGGAGAAAATGATGAGAATTTTAGTACTTTCCGATATCCACGGCGATTATTATTCCATGAAGCGCGCCCTCGACGCCCAGTCTGCCGCCGAAGCGATCGTATTTTGCGGCGACGGCGCCGAGCAGTTTGACTACATCCAAAGCACCTATCCCGACAAGCAGGTCATCGGCGTGCGCGGCAACTGCGACTGGTCGAGCGCCCTGCCGCCCACCGAAACGGTAACGGTCGGCGGCAAAACCCTGTTTGTCACCCACGGACATTTGTTTCAGGCGAAATTCACGGTGTACAACATGATCTGCGCCGCCCGCGAACAGCACGCGGATATTTTGCTGTTCGGTCACACGCACCAGGCGATGACCGATTACGACGACGGCTTATACATGATGAACCCCGGCGCGTGCAGCGGCTACGGCGCGAGCTACGGCGTGATCGACATCACCTCCAAGGGCGACATCGTGACAAATATTATCAAGATACAGAACAGGTAAACGGATTTGAAGGTGAACGGCTTTGATTTTGACGACAACACGCGCGCCGCGCTGAGCGGTCTGCCGCGCGCAGGCAGGCTGCCGCACGCGCTGCTGCTGGAATGTCCCGACGCGGACAGGGCGGCGCAGGCAGCGGTGCTTTTGTCGATGTTCGCGGTGTGCAGCGGCGACGGCGAGCATCCCTGCGGCGTGTGCAAAAACTGCCGCAACGCGCGTGAAAAGGCACATCCCGACGTGACATGGCTGCCGCTGCTGCCGCAAAAAAAGCAATATGCCATCAGCCAGATCCGCGACATGATCCGCGACGCGTCCGTGCTGCCCAACGAGGCGGACGCCAAGGTATATATATTGGAAAACTGCGACGAACGGCTCGCCTCACGCCCCGAAGCGCAAAACGCGTTTTTAAAGCTGGCGGAGGAGCCGCCGCCCAATGTGTATTTTATGCTGCTGTGCCGCAGTGCACAAAGCCTGCTGCCCACTATTTTATCGCGGTTTACGGTGGTGCGGCTGCGCAGCGAGGCGGTATATGATGAAGCAGCGCGCAGGGCGGCGGAGGATATCGCGCGCGGCATATTGGACAGCAACGAGTATCCGCTGCTAAAGGCGTGCCGCGCCCTGACCGACAAGGCGTGCGCGGACGGTGCGCTGGCGGCGCTGCGGCTGCATCTGCGCGACGCGCTGGTGCTGCTGTCTGGCGGAAAACCCCTCGGCGACAGCGAAACCGCCCGGCTGCTCGCCGCGCGGCTGACGCGGCAAAAACTGCTCGACCTGCTCGCGCTGTGCGACAGTGCGGGCGTTAAGATAAAGCAAAATGTGAATATGAATCTCCTCGGCACATGGGTGTGCGGAGAATGCAGGAGGATAACATGGCAGAGATAATCGGCGTAAGATTTCGTGAGGTGGGCAAGGTGTATTACTTCGACCCCCTCGGCAATCAGCTTGACGTAGGCGATATGGTCATCGTGGAAACCGCGCGCGGCATGGAATGCGGCGAGGTGGCGCTGGCAAACACCACCGTGGACGACGAAAGCCTGAACCATCCGCTCAAGCCCCTGAAGCGCGTCGCCACCGAAAAGGACCTGAACCACGTGGCGGAAAACCGCCTCAAGGAAAAGCAGGCGCGCAAGATCTGCGAGAAAAAAATCGCGGCGCACGGGCTGAAAATGAAGCTGGTCAATGTGGAATACACGTTTGACAACAGCAAGATCATCTTTTATTTCACCGCCGACGGCAGGGTGGATTTTCGCGCGCTGGTCAAGGACTTGGCGAGCGTGTTCCGCACCCGCATCGAGCTGCGGCAGATCGGCGTGCGCGACGAAGCGCGTATGCTGGGCGGACTGGGCATTTGCGGCAGACCGTTTTGCTGCAACGGCTTTTTGGCGGATTTCCAGCCCGTCAGCATCAAAATGGCAAAGGAGCAGGGGCTGTCGCTGTCGCCCGTGAAGATTTCGGGCACCTGCGGCAGACTGATGTGTTGCCTGAAATATGAGCAGGAGGCATACACCGACCTGCTCAAGCACACGCCCAAGGTGGGCGCCATCGTCAACACCCCCGAGGGCAGGGGCTTGGTGGTCGAAAACAACTTGATCGCGCGCACCCTCAAGGTCAAGCTCGACAACGCGCCTGCGGACGTCGCGCCGAAGTCCTTTACAGTGCGCCAGTGCAGGATCGTTAGGGACGGCTACATCAAGGTGAACAAAAAGGAACTGGAACAATTGGGGAATTTGGAATAAAGATTTTTCACCAAAAACCTTGCAAATTTTTAATTTTATGGTATACTTGAATTATCAAATAAGGAGGTGTACAATCCATGGCATATGTAATTAATGACGAATGCATTATGTGTGGTGCTTGTGCAGATGAATGTCCTTGTTCTGCTATCTCCGAGGGCGACGGTAAGTATGTTATCGACGTTGACGCGTGTGTAGACTGCGGCTCCTGTGCCGATGTTTGCCCCGTAGGTGCTCCCGTAGAGGGCTAACAGGCAACTGACAAAACCGAACAGGCGGCAAGGTAAAGCCTTGCCGCCTTTATTGCGCCTGAGTTAGCCGAGGGTAATCAGCGGTTAGCGGTCAGCTGACGACTGACAGCTGACAGCTGACGACTGACAACTGACCGCCGGCACCTTCTCTGCGCTAAATACGCAACTCTGTAAAAATAACTGTCCAAAATACTTGAAAAATCAGGCTTCTTGTGGTAAAATGATACTGATACTATGGGATTTTGGGTTGTTTTTATACAAAATCCATAGAAAGTATTTTTTATTCCTCAGAATGGAGTTGATTTTATGGCAAGAAGCGCAGGTGTTCTCCTTTCGATTACATCGCTTCCTTCCCCTTATGGCATCGGTACCATCGGTAAAGAGGCGCGCGCGTTCGCGGACTATCTGAAAAAAGCCGGACAAAAGATCTGGCAAATTCTTCCCGTAGGTCCGACCAGCTACGGCGATTCACCGTACCAATCCTTTTCCACGTATGCAGGCAACCCGTATTTGATCGACCTTGATACCCTTGCGGAAGAAGGTCTGCTGACCAAGGAAGAGCTCGAAAGCATCGACTGGGGCACCAATGACGCCGAAGTAGATTACGAAAAAATTTACAACAACCGTTTTAAGGTGCTGCGCAAGGCGTATGACAACTTTAAAGCAAAGGATCAAAATGCATTTCGCTTGTTCGTACGCAAAAACAGCAAGTGGCTGAAAAACTACGCCCTGTATATGGCAGTGAAAAACAGCTTTGACATGGTTTCCTGGACCGAGTGGCCCGAGGACATCAAAATGCGCGAGGAAACGGCGCTGCGCCGCTATGAGCGCAAGCTGCGCAACGACATCAATTTCTGGAAATTCCTGCAATTCAAGTTTTATGAGCAGTGGGAGAGCTTCCGCGCCTACGTCAACGGCCTCGGCATCAAAATTTTGGGCGACATGCCCATCTATGTCGCGATGGACAGCGCCGACACCTGGGCGAATCCCGAGCTGTTCCAGCTGTATGACGACGGCGATCCCATCGCGGTGGCAGGCTGTCCGCCGGACTATTTCTCGGCGACCGGTCAGCTGTGGGGCAACCCGCTGTACGATTGGGACTATTTGAAGGAAACCGACTACGCATGGTGGTTCGAGCGCATCAAGGCGGCAAGCAAGCTGTATGACATCACCCGCATCGACCATTTCCGTGCGTTTGCAAGCTACTATTCCATTCCCTATCCTGCCGAAAACGCCGTCAACGGCAAGTGGATCGAAGGTCCGCGCTATCCGTTCTTCCAAATGATGGAGGAAGCGGTCGGCAAGTTTGAGATCGTCGCCGAGGATCTGGGCACCCTGACCCCCGATGTGACCGAGCTGATGGAGCAAACCGGCTATCCCGGCATGAAGGTGCTGGAGTTTGCGTTTGACAGCGGCGAGGAAAACGACTATCTCCCGCACAAATATCCCACCAATTGCGTGGTGTACACCGGCACCCACGATAACGATACCCTGATGGGCTGGCTGGAAACCGCCAACCCCAACGATGTGCGCTACGCGAGAGAATACTGCAAGATGCCCGATGACGAACCGTTCAACTGGGGCTTGATCCGCACCGCTTACGAAAGCAAGGCGGACATGGCGATCATTCCCGTTCAGGATTTGCTGGGCTTGGGCAAGGAGGCGCGTATGAACACGCCCTCGGTGCTCGGCGGCAACTGGACATGGCGCGTTGACAAGGCGGCTCTCACCGAGGAGCTTGCGGAAAAAATCAAATCATTGTCTGTGAAAACCGGACGACTGGAGGACTGACACAATGGCGAACATTATGGAAAAGCTGGAGCTGACTGCCCATTCTATGTACTGTAAAAACGTGGAGGAGCTGACTCCCTCGGAGCTGCATCTTGCACTGGGCAAGGCAGTTATGGGTGAAATCGCACCCAACTGGGCAAGGAGCAAGGCAAAGCATGACAGCCAAAGAAGAGCATATTATTTTTCGGCAGAATTTTTGATGGGCAGAATGATGTACAACAACCTGTATTGCCTCGGCATTTTGGAGGACGTTACCAAGATGCTCAAGAAAAAGGGCGTTGACATCAATGTGTTTGAAGAGATCGACGACGCCGCGCTGGGCAACGGCGGTTTGGGCAGACTGGCGGCTTGCTATCTCGATTCGGCTGCCACCCAGGAGGTTCCGCTCGACGGCTACGGCATCCGCTATAAATACGGCCTGTTCAAGCAGCTGATCCAAGACGGCTATCAGGTAGAGATCGCCGACAACTGGCAGCGCTTTGAGGATCCCTGGTGCATCCGCCGGGAGGACGAGGCCGTGACCGTTTCGTTTAAGGATCAAACCGTCAAGGCGGTTCCCTATGACATGGCTGTCATCGGCTGCAAGACCGACAACATCAACACCCTGCGCCTGTGGCAGGCGGAGGCGATCAACGAGTTTGACTTCACCGCCTTCAACGACTGCCGGTACGACGCGGCTGTCAAGGAAAAGAACGACGCGGAAAACATTTCCAAGGTGCTGTATCCCAACGACAACCAGTATGAGGGCAAGGTGCTCCGCTTAAAGCAGCAGTATTTCTTCTGCTCCGCTTCCCTGCAGGACATCATGCGCCGCTACAAGGCAAAGCACGGCAACGATTTCAGCTTCTTCGCGCAGGAAAATGCCATCCAGCTCAACGATACCCATCCGGTATCCTGTGTGCCCGAGCTGGTGCGCCTGCTGCAAAACGAGGGCTTGGGCTTTGACGACGCGTTTGAGATCGCCCGCAAGACCTGCTCCTACACCAACCACACCGTTCTCAGCGAAGCGCTTGAAAAATGGAGCGCCGACCTGATGACACAGGTGATCCCCGATATTTACAACATCATCTGCCTGATCGCCAACAAGTGTCAGGAAGAGCTGATGGGCAAAGGCGTGCCAAACGAGATCCGCGCGAAGATGCGCATCATCGACGGAAACGTGGTGCATATGGCAAGACTTGCCACCTACGCCGGCACCTATGTCAACGGCGTAGCGCAGCTGCACACCGAAATCTTGAAAAGGGATTTGCTCAAGGAGTGGTACCAAATCTATCCCGAGCGCTTCCTCAACAAGACAAACGGCATCACCCAGCGCCGCTGGCTCGGCCTGTGCAACCCCGAGCTGTCCGACCTCATCACCGAAAAGGTGGGCAGCGACGACTGGCTGATCGACCTGTCCAAGCTCAGCGTGCTCAACGACTGTCTGGACGCGCGCACCATCAATAAGTTCAACAAAATCAAGGCGAAAAAGAAGGTGCAGCTCGCCGAATACATCAAGAAGATGGACGGCTTCGACGTCAATCCCGACACCATCTTTGACGTGCAGGTCAAGCGTCTGCACGAGTATAAGAGACAGCTGCTCAACGCCTTCTCCATCATGGCGATCTATTTCCGCATCAAGGAAGGCAAGCTGCCCAACTGGACGCCGACCACCTTCATCTTCG
>CAMKOU010000038.1 GCA_946414505.1 uncultured Clostridia bacterium
TCATCGTCAAATACTGACAGACTCATTTGTTTGTTCATGCTTTTATTATATCATAGATCGGCAATTTCCGAAACAACTTTTTGTGCGGTATTGCCTTAACTATAATTCTTCCGATTCTCTAACAGCGGGAACCGTGGAGGTAAAGGGAAACTTCACCGAACAAAGCAACAGCGGTTCCGGCTCTCGTTATTGGGAAACGGGCACGCACAAAACCGTTTTTTCCGGCAAAGGTGTTCAACAGATCAGCTTTGCTTACCCGTCATACAATCAGTTTGAAAACCCGTATTTCCGTAATCCGCATATTAACTTTACGACCGGAATAAACAAGCTTCGTTTGGTTGAAAACACCGTGATCGACAGTACGGAGGTGTTAAAGCCGACGAGTCTTGATCTCAACGGTTTTTCGCTGACGACCCCGAAGGATATAGAAGCAAATAACATAACGTGCAGCGGCGGTTCGATCACGTGCCGAAATCTGACGGTCAACAACACCTTCACGACAGACGGTGATATTTCGGCGAGCGGCGATCTGACGGTCAACGGTCTGATTTTTAACAATGCTCAGGTTACTGTAGGGGGCAACTGTCAGATAGACAGGCAGCTGAAAATGAAGAATGCGAATGATTATCTGCTGGTCAACGGCAATTTGACAATGAGTATTAACTATAATTCTTCCGATTCTCTAACAGCGGGAACCGTGGAGGTAAAGGGAAACTTCACCGAACAAAGCAACAGCGGTTCCGGCTCTCGTTATTGGGAAACGGGCACGCACAAAACCATTTTTTCCGGCAGAAGTGTTCAACAGATCAGCTTTTCTGATCCGTCATACAATCGGTTTGCGACGCTGATTCTCCGTAACCGCAGCCAAGAGGGCGTGGTGTTTAACTCGCCGGTGACGGTCAGCACGCTGTTTGATCATAACCGCTGCGCGTTTACGCTGTATGATGACGGAAATGGCTCATCCTTTAACGACTTCGACGGCGATGGATTGTTGGATCATCAGGACGACTATCCCACTATTCCGTATCCGGCTGTTTGCGGCGACGCCAACGGCGACAGCCGAATCAATATCAATGATGTAACCGCTATCCAACGTCATTTAGCCGAAATTGAACCGCTCACCGATGTACAGCTTATTTTAGCCGACACCAACGGCGACGGCGTGGTTAACATCAACGACGCGACGCATCTGCAAAATTATCTTGCGGAATTTGACGGTATTGTATTGGGTAAACAAAGATAAAAACCCAACAAACGAGCCGCTTCACAAGGTCACCGGCACCATAGAAATCGGATACCCTTTTGGGTGTCCGATTTCTGTTATCCCTGCAAAGCCGCCGACTGAGCGTAAAAAAACCGTCCGCTGCGGTGGGAGCGCCGCAGCGGACGGCTTGGTTTTGTCGGGGCATTACTTTTCGTAAACTGTCTCGCCGTTGATGACAACGGACCGGATATCCTTGATATTGACAAAGATGTTCTCGGGGTTCAGAGGCGGTCCGATCACTGTGGAATATTTGAGATGGACCGTCGTATGATAGACGCCGTTTTCATCCGTGCGGTGCTCGCCTCCCTCGTTTCCGAACAGATAATACACCGTTCCGTCGGTAAGGGTGACCTTGCTGGTATCGTCCCATTCCGGGAGCAGGAAGCACTTATCCAATCCGTACTCCGTGGGGGAATCGGGATTATCGGCGTCGCACTCGCCTGACAGATAGATGCTGAACGGAGAAACGGTCATCTTGGTGTTCCGCGTGTTTTTTACTACGATCGCGGGTGCGCTCTCCGCGCTGAGTTCTTTCTCGATAAATTTGTCAGTGCGGTAGTTGAGGTCGTAGCTGATGGTAAAGGGAAGCGCAAACGTTTTTGGCTCTGCCTGACAATAAATACGGTTGCCGTTGTAGTCGATCGTAGTGAAGTCCTCCTCGGACAAGCCCAGCGCGCTGCGCTTTTTGGCAAGCTCTTCCCAGTCAAACAAAACGTCGTCTGCGCTTAATTCATCATTGCCTCTTATCGTGTCAAATATGGGATCCCTCTGACCGGGAAGCTTGACGGATGCTAACTCATTGGTTACTTTGTTTACATGGAACTGCTTGCTGATAAAGGTCATCCTGCCGCCCTGCAAGCTTTTGTCCAACCCGGATGCGGTGGTCGTAAACAGATAGATCGTCAGCGTTTTGTTGCCGTCGGAAAGGTAATATTGCGGCGACTGCAAAATATTTTGGGTTTCATCTTCGCCGTTGACTGTCAGCTTATCCTCCCATGACGAGCCGTTAAAGGGTAGTTCGCTGGTGTAGGGGTAGGAGTAATCCTTGTCAATAACGGGGCTGCCGTCCTTTTTGGTGATCTCAATGGCGGAGCACAGCTTTTCGCCGTCGCCCGTCACGCCGAGCAGCTTAATGTCGAGGCTGCTGTCCTCAGATTTTACCTCCACATTGCCGCCGTCAAAAAGACCGAGGTCGTTCATTCCGTCGCTGTTCTGAAAGATTTTGCCGAAAATCTGCTGCACGCCGCCCGTCGCAAATGCGCCGATCGTTCCTCCTGCAAGGATGACCGCTGCCACAAGCATAACGACAAATTTTTTGCTGAGTTTCTTTTTTGCGCCTTTTTTGTTGCCGATCTGCATAAATACCTCACTTTTTATTTTGTCGATGTCGATATCAACAGGAGCGTTTTCCTGCATATCGAGGTTCATCAGTTCGTCGTCCATTTCGTTAAAAACTGTCTTGAATGTTGTTTTCATATCGCGTAACTCCTTTCAATCAGTTTTGCTTTGATTTTTTCCCGCGTCCGCCTGAGCTTGGATTTGACCGTTTCGAGGTTCATTTTCATTTCCGCCGCGATCCGGGATACGGTCTGATTGTAGTAATAATATCGTATCAGTATCTCCCGGTCGGGGAGCGGAATTTCCGTTATGACCTCTCTGAGCTCGCGGTGGATATCCTTCTTCTCGGTTTCGTCCGCGATCGAAAAATCGTCCTCGGGGTCGTAATCTTCAATGTTGAGTACGGCTGTATTTTTTAAGCTCTTTATCTTATTCAATGTGCGTGTTTTGGCAATGCTGCAAAGATAGCCCCTGAGCTTGCCCGCCTGCACCTTTTCCGCGTTGTTCCACAGCGTCACAAATACGTCGGCGGCGACTTCCTCTATGTCCTGCTTTGCCAAGCTTCCTTTGGCTGTGTTGTATATGACGGAAGCCACAAACCGCGACTGCTGTTCGATGATCTGCGCCAGCGCTTTTTCGTCGTGTTTTTTTAGCTTTTCAACAAGTCTGTCCCGCATCGATCCATCCCCTTTGCTTGTCTTTGAAGCGCTTCTATTTATTATAACAGCTTTAAACAGGATTTGGGTGCAAAAAAGTAAAAAATTCCGTTATCGAAAAAAGGGCTGGCTCAAAACTCATTTGATGAGTTAAGAGCCCAGCCCCGTATGTGGTTATTTCATGGGCAATGTCAACAACTTAAAGAAAAGTTGTTGACATTGCCGTTGAGGGGGGTATACACGTCAAAGCCGCAGTACGCGAGAAATTCGCGGAGCGTCATATTGGGGTATTTTGTTTGGATGTAGTCGCAGATATAGCCAATCTGGTCTGCATTGACGCCGCTGCGGTAGACGATCTCTACCACAGAGCAGCTGTCGTTCAGCGTGCTGTGACTCTGCCCCGGATATACACGGGGAGAGTAGCTTCCACTGTTTTCGCCGCTGTAGAAGGTTTGATTAAACCAATCCGCTGCAACGGCTCGTCTTTGCTGCACGGAAAAGTCCTGCAGGTCTTCATAATCCTCATAATTGAACCGGCTGTTCGCGGCGTGCCGGTTGTTGTACCGGTCGACCGCCTCCTGGAAATAGCTGAAAAATCCCATTTCGTCATTCAGCAGCTTGTTGTTATTGGTGAGAAAGCCCTTCAAATCCGCCGACACAACGGTAAACGACGCGGCAAACACCGACAGCACCATTGTCAGCGACAGAAGTACCGCCATCAGCCGCCGTGGCAATTATTTTGTTTTCATAGTATGCCTCCTTGGTTAAAATGATATGTATGAAACCGGCGCCTTGCCGCGCCGTGTTTTTCGGGCAAAGGGCAACATGGCCTGTTTTTGCCTATGGTATAAATTCGATTACATTGTATCATAAGTTTACAAAAATAGCAAGATAAAACCAGTGTTTTTGAGTATTTTTATTGTGATTTAACGCATTTTTACTCCATCGCCGCGACGGAAACCGCAGAAACTGTTTTGCCGAAAGCAGCAAAAGGTATTGCTATTTTCCCCTGATTCGTGGTATGATAAATAAATACAGCATCACCATCACCGGCAAAGCGGCGCAGTATGGGAGGGCGGCAACGTGAACAAAAACCAATTTCAGTTAAACGAGGAGACCATCCCCGTGATCGAGACAATCGGCGTACACATGCCGGGCGGCTTTTTTATTTACAGGGCGGCGGAGCCGACGGAGCTGATCTATGCCAATCAGGCGGTGTACGCCATTTATGGCTGTCAAAACGCCGCGGAATTCAGGGAGCTGACCGGCAACACCTTCCGCGGCATGGTACATCCCGATGACTATCACGCGGTCGCGGCTTCCATATGCGAGCAAATCGCCGGCCATTCGGATCACCTTGACTATGTGGAGTACCGCATCGTGCTGAAAAACGGCGACGTGCGGTGGGTGGATGATTACGGGCATTACACCGAAACCGAGCGGTACGGCGGCATCTATTATGTGTTTATTTCCGATATCACCGAAAAGCGCGCGCGGCTGACGGAGGAGGCGCGGCGGCACGAGCAGGAGCAGCGCCTGCGGCTGCAGGAAAAGCTGCAGGAGGAAGAGCGGATCCTCGAGCGGCAGGACAAGATGATCACCGCGCTGGCGTCCGACTACCGCAGCGTCTATCATGTCAATTTGGATACCGACGAGGCCACCTGCTACCGCGGCGATCCGGACGACCGCGACCAGCTGCCCGAGGGCACGTCTTTTCCGTTTTACGCGCGGTTTTCCTATTACGCCAACCGCTATGTCACCGATGAATACCGCGCGGGCTTTTTGGGTTTTATCCGGCCCGACAACATCCGTGCGCGGCTGTCAAAGGAGCTGATCATCGCCTACCGCTATCTGGTCAACCGCGGCGGCAAGGAGTATTACGAAATGATCCGCATGGCAGGCGTGCGCCACGCGGAGGATCGCGACGACCACATCGTGCACGCCGTCGGCCTGGGACTGACGGTCATCGACGCCGAAATGCGCGAAAACATGGCGCGCAGCAACGCCCTGCGCGAGGCGCTGGCGGCTGCCGAGGAAGCCAACAAGGCAAAAACCGCCTTTTTGTCCAACATGAGCCACGAGATCCGCACGCCCATGAACGCCATCATCGGCCTGGACAGTTTGGCGCTGCGCAACAGGGAGCTGCCGGAGCAAACGCGCGAATACCTGACAAAAATCGGCGAAAGCGCACGGCATTTGCTCGGCCTGATCAACGATATTCTCGACATGAGCCGCATCGAGTCGGGCAAAATGGTGTTGTCCCGCGAGGAATTTTCGTTCCGCAGTATGCTGGAGCAGATCAACACCATGGTGATGTCCCAGTGCGCCGAAAAGGGCTTGAAGTACGAGTGCCGTCTGGTGGGCGGCGTCAGCGACTACTACATCGGCGACGACATGAAGCTCAAGCAGGTGCTCATCAATATCCTCAGCAACGCCATCAAATTTACCGAGGCGCCGGGCAGCGTTACCCTGCTGGTGGAGCGCACCGCCGTGTATGAGGGGCAGTCCACGCTGAAATTCACCGTCAGCGACACCGGCGTGGGCATGGACAAGTCGTTTCTTCCCAAGGTGTTCGACACCTTTTCGCAGGAGGACAGCAGCCGCAACAGCAAATACGGCAGCACCGGGCTGGGCATGGCCATCACCAAAAATATCGTGGAGCTGATGAACGGCACCATTTCGGTCGATTCCGAAAAGGGCGTGGGCACCACGTTTACCATCGTTGTCACCCTGCGCAACTGCGAGGGGCCGGGCGTCGCGTCCGGCGGCATCAACCCCGGCGATATGCTGGTGCTGGTGGTGGACGACGAGCAAATCGCCGCCGAGCACGCGCGCATCGTGCTGGATGAGGTGGGCATCCGGGCGGACACCTGTCTTTGCGGCGAGGACGCGCTGCATATGCTCGAGGTGCAGCATGTCAAGCACGAGCCGTATAATTTGGTGCTGCTGGACTGGAAAATGCCCGGCATGGACGGCATCGAGCTGGCAAAGCAGATCCGCGCGCGCTATGACAGGGAAACCACCGTCATCATTCTCACGTCCTTTAACTGGGACGACATTCTGGACGCCGCGCTGCACGCCGGCGTGGACAGCTTTTTGGCAAAGCCGCTGTTCGCGTCCAATGTCGTGCACGAGTTTGAGCGCGTGGCGCGCAAAAATCAAATGTCGCTGTTCAAGGAAAAAAAGCGCGCCGCGTTAAAGGGACGGCGCGTGCTGCTGGCGGAGGATATTGTGATCAATGCCGAAATCATGAAGGAGCTGCACAGCACGCGCGGCTGCGCCATCGAGCACGCCGAAAACGGCAAGATCGCCGTGGAGATGTTTGCGTCGCATCCTGCCGGCTATTATGACGCGGTGCTGATGGACGTGCGTATGCCCGAAATGGACGGGCTGGAGGCGACGGCAGCCATCCGCGCGCTCGACCGTCCCGACGCCGCGGTGATCCCCATCATCGCCCTGACCGCCAACGCCTTTGACGAGGATGTGCAGCGCTCGCTGCAGGTGGGCATGAACGCGCATTTGTCCAAGCCCGTTGACCCGGAGCACCTGTACCGGACGCTGGAGGAGCTGATTTGGGAGGCGGAGCAGCAGGCCGGCCGAAAACCGGCGGAGCACCCCGATACAGGGAGGTGCGCACCATGAAAAAACGCGGACTGTTTCGCCGTTCGTCCGCCGGCGGCTTCGACCCGCCGCCCTACGATCCTGCCACGCAATACGCCGTGATCCGCAGCTCCGTCTGCACGGGCGAAAAGGTGGCGGGCTTTAAGGACAAAAAGACCGGCCGTTTTACCGAGGTCATGCTGATCCGCACGCCGCAGGACGAGCAGACCTTTCGACAAACCTATCACATCGACACGCTGCGGGTGGAGTATTGAGGCAACACCCGCAGCTTTTGTGAATTTAATGCTTTACATTTTGAAACGGATGTTGTATAATAATGGTTACGAATACCGAAAAGGAGGGGATGACGCATGATCAGCGGCGCTGAAATTATGGTCAAATGTCTGGAGGCAGAGGGCGTAAAGGTCGTCTTTGGCTATCCGGGCGCCACCATCTGCCCGTTTTACGACAAGCTGTACGATTCGTCCATCCGGCATGTGCTGGTGCGTCAGGAGCAAAACGCGGCGCACGCGGCAAGCGGTTATTCCCGCTGCAGCGGATTGCCGGGCGTTTGCGTCGCTACCTCGGGACCGGGCGCGACCAACCTGATCACGGGCATCGCTACCGCCTATGCGGACTCGGTTCCCATGATCGCCATCACCGGTCAGGTCAAAAGCGACCTGCTGGGCAGGGATGTGTTCCAGGAGGCGGACATCACCGGCGCGTGCGAGCCGTTTGTCAAGCACAGCTACATCGTCGGCAAAACCGAGGATCTGCCCCGCATTTTTAAAGAGGCGTTCCACATCGCCTCCACCGGCAGAAAAGGGCCGGTTTTAATTGACATTCCCATGGACATCCAGCTCAACGAGATCGAGAGCTTTACGTATCCCGATTCCGTGAATATCATCGGCTACAAGCCCAACACGCGCGGCCACGCCGTGCAGGTAAAGCGCGCGGTGGAGGCGATCCGCCACAGCCGCAGACCGCTGATCGTGTCCGGCGGCGGCGTGCTGGCTTCGGGCGTCAAGCTGAAATTTCAGGCGTTTGCCGACAAAACCCGCATTCCCGTCATTTCCACGATGATGGGTATCGGCGTCATGCCCAGCGACCACGAAATGTATCTCGGTATGCTCGGCACCCACGGCAAGCCCGTTGCCAACCGCGCCCTGCACGACGCGGACCTGGTGATCGTGTGCGGCGCACGTCTCGGCGACCGCGCCGTTGCCGCGCCCGACCAAATGAGCGAGGGCACCACCGTCATCCACATCGACATCGACCCGGCGGAGATCGGCAAAAACGTAAAAACCGAGATCCCCATCGTCGGCGACATGAAAAACGTGCTGAATATGATGATCGACGAGATCGGCGACTATGTGGTTCCCAACCAGTGGCAGGAGACCGTCAAGGGCTGGAAAAAGAGCTTTTTCCGCACCGCGCCGACCTTCGAGGGCTTTGTGGAGCCGCGCGCGCTGGTGGCAAAGCTCAGCTCGATGCTGCGCTCCAAGGCGATTTTGGTGGCGGACGTGGGGCAAAACCAAATTTGGTGCGCCAACAACTTTATGATCCGCGACGGCCGCTTTCTCACCACCGGCGGCATGGGCACGATGGGCTACTCCATCCCTGCCGCGGTCGGCGTCAAATTCGCGCGTCCGACGCGCGACGTCGTGGTGGTGTGCGGCGACGGCAGCTTTCAGATGAGCATGAACGAGCTGGCGACCATCGTCGGCAACGACCTTGCCATCAAGATCATCATCATGCGCAATCACCGTCTCGGCATGGTGCGTGAGCTGCAGGATGTGCACTACCACAAGCGCCATTCCGCCACGGTCTTGCAGGGCGACCCCGACTTTTTGAAAATCGCCGAGGCGTATGGCATCGACCACGCCGAGGCAAATTCCAATGAAGAAGCCGAGGCCATCATCAAGGATATGGTGAAGTCGGACAAGCCGTTTATCCTTGTCTGCAACGTCTATCCCGACACTCCGTCGATATGAGGTGACGCTATGCAATACACATTATCTGTTTTGGTAGAAAACCACGCCGGCGTGCTGTCCAAAATCTCGGGACTGTTCTCACGCCGCGGCTTCAATATTGATTCGCTCGCCGTGGGCGTCACCAACAACCCCGACGTGTCGCGCATCACCATCGTTGCCAACGGCGACGAATATGTGGTGGAGCAGCTGGAAAAGCAGCTCAACAAGGTGATCCCCGTCATCAAGGTCAAGCGCCTGCACGACGGTGACTTTATCAGCCGCGAGCTGATTTTGATCAAGGTGCACTGCGCGGCGTCCAAGCGCGCGGAGATCATCAAGACCGCCGAGATCATGCAGGCGAAGATCGTGGACGTGGCGCCTAGCTGCGTCACCGTGGAATACAGCGAATGCACCAGCCGCGTCGAAACGCTGATCGACCTGCTCAAGCCCTACGGCATCCGCGAGATCGTCCGCACCGGCACCATCGCCATCGACCGGGGCAACACCGCCCTCTCGGTTTAGTGTCCCCTTTTTGCGCTTTGTTTCGCCTAAAACTTTACATTTATTGTGTAGGGGCGCACCCGCGTGTGCGCCCGGGATAGGAAACCGTTCGTTTTCGCGACAGATACGGTTTGACAGGAACACGCGGCTCGGGCGAACACATGGGTTCGCCCCTACAAGTTGTCGTCAAAAGGTAAGGTTTAGAGGAAGCATAGCAGTAGGGGCGAGCAGTGCTCGCCCGTGAATAACAGCCAATTTGCGGTAACCCGCGGGCGAGCAATGCTCGCCCCTACGATTGTCGTATAATTATATTTTGCAAAGATATAGTATTGGAGGAAGTCAAAATGAAAGACTACAGAGAAAACATGCAGGCACCTATTTATTATCAGAGCGATTGCGACCTCTCGCTGCTCGAGGGCAAAACCATCGCCATTATCGGCTACGGCAGCCAGGGACACGCGCACGCGCTGAACCTCAAGGAATCCGGCTGTCATGTTATCATCGGTCTGTACAAGGGCAGCAAGTCCTGGGCAAAGGCAGAGGAGCAGGGCTTTGAGGTGTTCACCGCCGCCGAAGCCGCCAAGCAAGCCGATATCATCATGATTCTGATCAACGACGAAAAGCAGGCAGCCATGTACAAAAAGGACATCGAGCCCAACCTCGAGGCAGGCAACATGCTGATGTTCGCACACGGCTTTGCTATTCACTTTGGCCAGATCGTACCGCCCGCCGACGTGGACGTGACCATGATCGCGCCCAAGGGACCCGGTCACACCGTCCGTTCCGAGTATCAGGTCGGCAAGGGCGTTCCCTGCCTGGTAGCGGTATATCAGGATGCCACCGGTCAGGCGAAGGAAAAGGCGCTGGCGTATGCGCTGGGCATCGGCGGCGCACGTGCAGGCGTGCTGGAAACCACCTTCCGCACCGAAACCGAAACCGACCTGTTCGGCGAGCAGGCTGTGCTGTGCGGCGGCGTTTGCGCGCTGATGCAGGCAGGCTTTGAGACCCTGTGCGAGGCCGGTTACGACCCCCGCAATGCGTACTTTGAGTGCATCCACGAGATGAAGCTCATCGTTGACCTGATCTATCAGTCGGGCTTTGCCGGTATGCGCTACTCCATCTCCAACACCGCTGAGTACGGCGACTACATCACCGGTCCCAAGATCATCACCGACGACACCAAAAAGGCGATGCGTCAGATCCTTGCCAACATCCAGGACGGTTCCTTCGCCAAGGATTTCCTGCTCGACATGTCTCCCGCAGGCGGTCAGGCACACTTCCGCGCCATGCGCAAGCGCGCCGCCGAAGCGCCCGCCGAGAAGATCGGCGAGGAGGTCAGAAAGCTGTACAGCTGGTCGGACGAGGACAAACTGATCAACAACTAATCAAACCATCACGGGGCGGTCGGGCGACCGCCCTGTGCCGTATCGGGTGATTCCATGGACAAAAACATGCTGGCACGCATCAATGCGCTTGCCAAAAAGAAAAAGACCGAGGGCTTGACCCCTGCCGAGCAGGAGGAGCAAAAAAAGCTCTACAAAATCTACCTCGGCGAGATCCGCGCCCAGTTTTCCCAAACCCTCGACAACGTCAGCGTCGAGGACAAGGACGGCAACGCGGTGCCGTTTAAGGAAGCGTACAAAAAGAAAGAAAAACCGTAACCGAACGGGGCTTGGCTCTTACTCATAAAATGAGTTTTGAACCGGCCCCTTTTGCGCAGAAACGATTTTTCTCTTGCATTTTCCCTTTAGGCGTTCTATAATGGAAACAATATGTCTGTTGAGGAGCGTTAGAAATGGAGCGAGAGAGCTTTCGGTCCCGTTTGGGATTTATTTTGGTCAGCGCCGGCTGCGCGATCGGTATCGGCAACGTGTGGAAATTCCCCTATGTTGCCGGGCAAAACGGCGGCGGTCTGTTTGTGCTGATTTACCTGCTGTTTTTGGCGATCATGGGTATTCCGATTTTGACCATGGAGCTGGCGATCGGCAGAGGCAGCGGTCAAAGCATCGTGCAGGCGTACAAAAAGCTCGAACCAAAGGGCAGCAAGTGGCACCTCCACGGCTGGGTGTGTCTCGGCGGCTGCTATTTGCTGATGATGTATTACACCACCGTGTCGGGCTGGATGCTGGATTATGCGTGGAAATTTGCCTCCGGCGCGTTTGACGGCGCGGCGCCGGCGCAGGCGGACGCGGTGTTTGACAATATGCTTGCCAATCCGTGGGAAATGCTGCTGTTTATGGGCGCCACCGTGCTGATCGGCTTTTTGGTTTGCTTCGGCGGCGTCAAAAACGGCTTGGAGCGCGTCACCAAATGGATGATGCTGGCGCTGCTGGCGCTGATTATAGTGCTGGCGGTCAACAGCGTGTTTCTCGACGGCGCCGCCGAGGGTCTGCGGTTTTATCTGCTGCCCGATTTTGAGTCGGTCAAAGAGGTCGGCTTGCTGTCAATTGTCAGCGCCGCCATGAGCCAGGCGTTCTTTACGCTGAGTCTCGGCGTCGGCTCTATGGAGATTTTCGGCAGCTACATGTCGCGCGACAACACCCTGACGGGCGAGGCGGTGCGCATAACCGTGCTGGACACCTTTGTGGCGGTGATGAGCGGTCTGATCATCTTCCCGGCGTGCTTCAGCTTCGGCGTCGCGCCTGCCGAGGGTCCCTCGCTGATTTTTGTGGCGCTGCCCAAAATTTTTATCCACATGCCGCTCGGGCGGCTGTGGGGCAGCCTGTTTTTTGTGTTTATGAGCTTTGCCAGCCTGTCCACCGTGACGGCGGTGTTTGAGCACCCGATTTCCGCGTGTATCGACAACTTCGGCTGGTCGCGCAAAAAATCGACCGTTCTCAACTGCGCGTTTATTTTTGTGATGAGCCTGCCCTGTCTGCTCGGCTTCAACGTGCTGTCGGGCGTGCAGCTGTTCGGCTATAACATCCTCGACATGGAGGACTTTGTGGTGAGCAAGCTGCTGCTGCCGGTTGGTGCGCTGGTGTTTTTGTTCTTCTGCTCATACAAATTCGGCTGGGGCTTCAACAGCTACCGCCGCGAGGTCAACACCGGCAAGGGCGTCAAAATCGGCAAAGGCTTGGCGGTGTATTTCAAGTACCTGCTGCCGGTGCTGATCCTGTTCATTTTGATTTCGGGCTTGGTTCCAAAAGGATAACGACACAAACAAAACGCCGCATACCCGAGGGTACACGGCGTTTTGTTTGTCTGTAAAAAATGAGGGGTACAAATATGAGCCTCTGAGGCGGCTCATATTGAGGAGGGTAGAACAATATACTCGCGGTCTGTGACCGCCGACGGTTGCGGTTCCGTCTTTTGAGTACAGTACTATTAAACAATATGTTTATGAAAACTGTGTGAAATTCACTTGAATATCGCTTGAAATTTCAAAAAACCGAAAAAATTTTTAAATTTATTTTGAACAAACGTTTGATTTTTGCCGCAGGATGTGGTATAATACCTCTATACACAATAAGGCAGGTGTCGTTATGAAACCGTTAAGCAAAAGTCAGCAAAAAATACTGGAAATGCTCAGGCGCTGCTCCGCCGACGGACGCGTGCCGTCGGTGCGAGAGATCTGCGACGAGGTCGGGCTCAGCTCCACCTCCACGGTGCACCACCACTTAAAGGCGCTGGAGGAAAAGGGCTTTATCACGCGCGAGCACGGCGTCAACCGCTGCATCCAAATCAACGGCGAGGAAAAGGGCGTCAGCGTGCCGGTGCTGGGCAGGGTCGCCGCCGGCAATCCGATCGTCGCCGAGCAAAACGTGGAGTGCTATGTCCCGGTGCCCGAGCGGCTGGGCAGAGGCAGAGAGCTGTTTGCGCTGCGCGTGCAGGGCGAAAGCATGATCAAGGCAGGCATTTTTGACGGCGATATCGTGATCGTCAACCGCACGCCCGTTGCCGAAAACGGCGAGATCGTGGTGGCGCTGGTGGAGGATTCCGCCACCGTCAAGCGGTTTTACAAGGAAAACGGTCACTTCCGGCTGCAGCCCGAAAACGACACCTTCGAGCCGATCATTGTTGACGAGGTCATTTTGCTGGGCAAGGTGATCTCGCTGGTGAGAAATTACGAATAGAGGTCTTTGGCAAATGAAACATATCTGTGTTTTCGGCTCCTCAAGTGAGCAAATCGACCCGGTGTATCTACAGGAAGCCGAAAAGCTGGCGCAGCTCCTTGTCCGCAAGGGCTGCGGCGTGGTGTACGGCGCCGGCAAATACGGCGTGATGGGCGCGGTGGCGCGCGGCGTGCGCGCGGAAAACGGCGTGCTGTTCGGCGTCAGCCCCGACTTTTTTGTGCAGCTGGACGTGCTGACGGAGGACTACGGCGAGCTGGTGCTCACCCCGACCATGCGCGAGCGAAAGGCGCTGATGGAGGAAAAAGCGGACGCGTTCGTGATCTGCGCAGGCGGCATCGGCACGCTGGAGGAATTTTTTGAGGTGATCACCCTCAAGCAGCTCGGCAGGCACCAAAAGCCGATCATCCTGCTGAACACGCGCGGTTTTTACGACCCGATGATCGATATGATGGAGCAGTCGGTGGCGCTGGGCTTTATGTCCGAAAAGGTGCACAGGCTCTACACAGTCGCCGAAACGCCCGAACAGGCGTGGGCGCAGCTGGAGAACTATCAGGCGTTTTCCTACAACAAATACCGCGACTAGCGGACAGCGACGGAACAGGCGGTGAGAGCTTGGATCAGTGTGAAATGTGCGCGCACTTTGTGACCGACGACGTGTTCGGCGATTATTGCAGCGTGAATCTCGACGAGGACGAAATGGAAAAATTTTTGACGCAAAACGTCAAAAGCTGCCATTACTTCCGCCTCGACGACGAATACGGCGTGGTGAGGAAGCAAAATTGACGGGATAAAACCGTAGGAACGATTGAAAAAAGGGGCTGGCTCAAAACGTTGCAGCCGGCACCATAAGCCTTCCCCCGAGG
>CAMKOU010000039.1 GCA_946414505.1 uncultured Clostridia bacterium
ATCAGTTATTAATAACAGACCGGTTCAGGCTGCTTGCCGAGAACCGGTCTGTTGCTGTATGAGGCCGTATTTTGTTTTCACTCTGTTGAGCTTTTCCAGCATCGGAACGGCAAAGAAGAATAAAAACGCCGTTGTCGAACACGCGTGAATGATGTCAAACGGCAAGCCCTGCGCGATAAAGGTGAGGATCGACGGAAAATTCATCGGCGCATGTGCCAAAACCAACGAAGAAAAATTCATGATCCCGCCGTACAATACCAACGTGACGGCAAAACCAAACACGCACAAGGCGCCGCGGCTGTGCAAAAGACTGCCCTTTTGAAACAGTATGCCGGCCAAAAAACCGATGATGCCTGCCGCGAACATCTGCCACGGCGTCCATGCACCCTGTCCAAAATAGATATTGGACACCAGCATCGACACAGCGCCGACCATAAAACCCGTTTCGCCGCCGAGGGATGCACCGCTGATGATCACCAGCGCCAGCACAGGCTTGATTTGCGGCAGCGCGGCAAACGCCGTTCGTCCGGCAACGGTCAAGGCGCACAGGACGGCGATCAGTACGAGTTCACGTGCCTGCGGCTTGCGTCCCTCGAATACCAAAAAGAACGGAAGCATACCTTCGAGCATCACAAGCAGAGAGATAAACAGATATTTTTGATCCTGTAATACGGTAACGCCGATGCCGATGGTGACGGGTATCAATAATAAAATGATGACAGCGGCAGCGACAGTGCGTTTGGAAAGCTTCTGTTTTTCCGTGAAAACCGCCTCTTTTGTCCCGGCACGTGCGCCAAAAGTGAGCATCAATACAATGACGGGAACCGCCATACATCCAAAAAGCAACCACAGCGGCAGCGTTTGCGCGATAGGCGTCACATTGACGACGATGCCTGCCGCTAATAACAGTGCGCCGATGCTCCCGAAAACCTTTTTCCGTAACGGCAGCTTTGGTGTATCATTTGCCGGTTTTGGAAGGGAGACCTCCCTCGCGGAGTCACTGTCGCCGAAGGACGGCGGGGCGTCGCGCTCCCCCGTGCAGGCATAAATGACGTCCTCCGCTGTTACAGCTGCGGGAATGTACGTTTTTGCCATGCGGGCGGCAGCGGTAACATAAAAGCTGTTGGTGCCGAAAAAGGAACGCGGCGTGCCCCCTGCCGCCAAATCGCCGTTGAACAACAGCAAACAGCGGTGACTGTAACGGGCACAAAACGCCATATCATGGCTAATCATCACAACGGCGGTGCCGTCTTTTGCCAGTTGCTGCAAAATATGGGCAAATGCCTGTTTGAATTGCGCGTCCAAGCCTTTTGTCGGCTCGTCAAGTAACAGGACCTTCGGCTGCAGCAGCAAGAGCTTTGCCAGCGCGACCTTTTGCATTTCGCCGCCCGATAAATCAAACGGATGTCTGTTTAGCAGTGAACCGATTTGGCACAAGCGGATCACCGAACGAAAGCGACCGTCCTGTTGCGCTTGCTCCGGCGGCAAGTCGGTCAGGGTTTCCCATACGGTTTTTCCGTAAAACAGCACCTGCGGATTTTGCGGCAAGGTCAAACATAATTCTTTACAAGAATATACTTTTCCGCTATACGGTCGGCGGCTGCCGTTGATCAAAGATATCAGGGTGGATTTACCGGTTCCGTTGCCGCCCATAATCGTCAGAATTTCACCAAATTTTACTTCTAAATTCAGTCCCTTGAGCACATCAGGGGTGTTTTTTTCATAGCGGAACCACACATTTTGCAGTGTGACAGCGGTTTTACCTGCTTGCGGGATCTGCTCTTCGTCGAGCGGAAACAGGGTGTGCGTGCGCGCATAACCTGCAAGCCATGCTCTGCCCTGCGTCACGGTGACGGGACAGTCTTGCGCGCTGTTTTCCACGCGCTCCCAAATCTTCATCGGCGCCGGCAGAGAGAAAAAGCAGCCGCTTCCTGCCAGCTTCAGGTTTTTCCCGGTATTGGCAGGTGTGTCATTGGAGATCAACTGTCCGTTTTCGAGCACCAATACTCTGTCGCTGACGGGCAAAACCTCCTCCAGACGGTGTTCGGTGAGAATGACCGTTGTTCCCAACTCACGGTTAATGCGCGTCAGACAAGCGAGAAAATTCGCCGCGGCGATCGGGTCGAGCTGTGCTGTCGGCTCATCCAACAGCAGTATCTCCGGCTGCATTGCCATAACAGCGGCAAGATTGACCAACTGCTTTTGACCGCCGGACAGCTGTGACACATCCGCTTCAAATTGCTGTTGAAGTCCGAAATAGGAGGCGGTTTCCGCCACACGGCGGCGAATAAGCTCCTGTGACAATCCCAAATTTTCCAGGCCGAACGCCAATTCATGCCACACCTTATCGGTAACCAATTGGTTGTCAGGCGATTGCTGCACAAAGCCAATCGTCTCGCTTTGTTCGCGCAAGGAAAGCGTTTGAAGCTCTCTTTCCCCGAGCAGCACCTTGCCGCTGCCACTGCCGTGCGGTGTTAACGCGGGCTTCAAATGGCGCAGCAGGGTGGTTTTACCACTGCCGGATAAGCCGCACAGCGTCACAAATTCACCGCGGTTTACCGTAAAGCTGACGTCGCGCAATACCTCTGTTTCCGTTTCGGGAAAGCGAAAGCTTAAATGCCGGACTGCAAGCGTTTCCATTGGATGCCCTCCCCTATGTTGATAAGCAGCGGCGTCAGCAGCAGCGCCGCATTAACGCTATAATACAAAACAGCAAAACCGTCTGCGATGTTTCCTTTGACGGACGGAAAATAGCGAAAGGACACGCCGCCAAAAAACGCCAGCGCGACCGCCGATGCGGTCAGCAGTAAAACAGCTGTCAGGAGCACGGCGTCACGGCGGCGAAACCGAAACGGAGAGAATGCGGTTCTCCCCTTTAGTCCGTAGCCACGGCTTTTCATGGAATCGGCGGTATCAATCGCATTTTCCATCGACCAGTTGACCATGACGGAAAACACGCGCAGACTATCCTGTATGTGCTGCAGCGGTGCTTTCCGCTTTTGGGAGAATAGCTGCGACTGCGCAGCTTTAACCAGCTTGAATTGGGCGATAAAGCGCGGAAGGAAGCGCAACGCGATCGCGAGCACCAAGCTGAGCGCGGGCGCGATCCTTCCAAACAAATACACCACCTTGTCGGAGGTGATGACCTTATTGACTGCGGAAAACCACAGCGCGACTGCGCCGATCAACACAGCGGACGCGGCGCCGAAGAAAAGCGATTCCAAGGTCAGCGGATTGTCCCACGGCAAATACCACAACACGGTGGCGCCGCGATGATTGAACAGCGGATTGACCGCCGCAACCAGCAGCATCATCGGAAAAACAAATTTGACAGTAAACCACACTGTTTTTTTGCCGCCCAGGTACCAGGCGTTGAGTAGAGCGCATAAAAAAGAGATGCCTAAGCATACCGGCTGCATTTGAAACATCGTGAGCAGGATGGCAGCCGAAAAAAACGCAAATGGAACCAGCGGATGTCTGTTGGAAAAAGAATCTTTCATATCAATCGGTATATTTAATGTTTTCTCCGCCGATGTCACGACCGAGATTACAGGTATACAGCCATTCGATCACATCGCCGTCCTGCACCGTATAGCGCGAGCAGCCGTAATTGGGAAACCATCCGTTGACTTTGTACATCCAGCCGGAGCCGGAGCCGCAGTCAAATTCATACAGGTTGCCGATGCCCTCAATATAAGCCGTGTTATACAGCGGTGTAGCGGTGAATTCCATCGGAACGGCGCGGCTTTTACATACCCGTTTCAGCACATCGAACACGCTTTCACCCTCGTTGAAGCTGACCTGTTCGGAGGCAAGTATGATGCCGTTTTCGGGAAGCTCTTCCGCAACAGCGGTATCCCATTCTTCCCTGCGCTCCCATGCTGCGGCGCAGGAAACGGAGAGGGTGCATTTGTGTTTCTCTTCTTTGATTTCCTGTGTCTGCGGTTCCGCCGGCTGCGGCTTATCGGCAGGCACAGACGCGGTTTGATAGGGATCCTGCGCGGTGGAAACAGGCGTTGTCGCCGCAGGAACAGCCGTTGTCGCCGAAACGGTTGCACGAACGGATGTTGCCGCAGAAGGCTGCGTGCCGCTCGTGGCGGCAGCGGTCGTCGAAGCAGCCGTTGTGCTTGCGGACGAAACCGGCGCGGATGAGATGACGGCAGCGGTATCGACGGTCGCCGCCGTGGAAGCGGTCGTCACCGGTGCTGTCGCGGCAGGGGGTTGCTGTGTCAGCTTGCCGCCGCTGACAAACGCGATGGTCAGCACGGTCGCTACAGCGACAACGGCAAGGAGGATCCATTTGTATTTTTTGATAAACGGGAGCATAGCCGTCACATCCTTATTGCGCCAGCAGGCGCTGGAGCATGGTCACATCGTTGATATCTGTTTTACCGTTGCCGGAAAGGTCGCAAAGCCGTTGCTGCGGAATGGACAGGCAGACGATATACTCCGCGATATAGCGCTGTAATACCGTCGCATCGTTGATGGTGCATGTGCCGTCGCCGTCCGCATCCGGCACGGCATAGGATCGTACGTCGGTCATGTTGTACAAAGCCGTTTTCCCAGACAGCATACGAAAATAGGCGGTCATCGCATAAAAAGCCTGTTCGGTTGCCATTTGATTATAGTCCATACCGACGGTGTGAGAAAAACCGCCGTCCACGGCAAATGTCATCATACTGTCCCACACCGTTTTGCCGTTTATACAAAAGCGGCTGTCGTGTTGCGCGTCCATGCCAAGCGCGGACAGCGCGACAATGACCTGCGCGCAGCTTTCGGGCGTTAATCCGTCATAGGTGACAAAACCACCCTCGGTGTTTTGCATAGATATCAGCCAAGCGACCGCCCTGTCAATGGCGGATGATACCGCAGCGTCATAAAACCGATACGGCGCCAACGCCTGTATCGCCATGCCGGTCATATCGGGATCGGAGCCGGTTTCGTCCAGCCCCCAGCCGCCGTCATGGTGCTGTGCCGTCAGCACTGCGGAAAGCAGTTGTTCACGCACGCCGACCTCACACGGATAATCGCAGCTGTCCAGGGCGATCAGCGCCCAGAACACGCCGTTAATACCCTGACGGGTAACATAAGATAGGTCGTTGAGCGGAGCGGTCAAATCAAAACCGCCTGTCGAACGCGCATCCTTGCCGATGGCAGACAGTGCGAGTATCAAACGGGAATTATCGCTTGATTTATGGCGGTGCAAGCGGTCGGAGCCGACCGCCTGCACATAATCGACTGCTCTTTGATAATAGGCCGCGCGTTCGTTTGTGCCGAAAGCATCGCTGCGCGCCAAACCGATTACCAGCCATTCTCCGCCGATGGAACCGACCTGCGGAACAATGGTTTGCAAATGCTGTCGGGTGTCGATATATTTGGCATCCAACGCTTCCTGCGAAAGCGACGCAGCGGAAAAAACGGAACAGCCGGCGAACAAGACGGTCAAGCCTGCGGAAAGCAACTGCCGGCGCTTACTTCTTTTGACTTTCATGTTTTCTCTCCCTGCTTTGCTTCAGCCCCGCACGTTCCAAAGCGCGCGGCCACGGACCGATTTTTTGTTTGATAAAACATACCGTTTCGCTGTCAAAGTCGCTCTTTTGGGGCAGCCGCCCGTTTTGCCGGGCGAATTCCTGCAGCAGTTGCACGGCAGCTTCCTGTTTTTTGTCTTGTTTCATGTTAAAATTCAGCAATCATACGCTGCAATGCGGTCACGTCGTTGATCGTGATATCGCCGTCGTTGTCAATGTCAGCGCGTGCCTGCATCGCGGCGTCAAATGTCACATATTCAGCCAAATAGCGTTGCAGCAGCGTCGCGTCCTCGATACCAACGCTGCCGTTGCCGCTGAGATCACCCAACGGGCGCGTTTTGACTTGCAGCGTATACACCGTCTCATCCGCCGTACCTGCCCAGCTGTTCATAGTCGGCCATGCGGGATTGCCGATGCCGATGTACAGGGTATCGCCGTCTTTCACGCTGACCGCTTGTTTGTAGGGAAGCTGCGCGTTGCTGACGGGAAGATACACATTGCAGTACATCCTCACCTGATAGTTTTTGTTATAGGCCTCGGGTACGACGGTCACAGCGGTTTCGGCGCTGTCGATCAACAGTGTGTAGTCCTTTTGGGACGGCACAAATGCTTGTGTCAAGCTGCCGCCGTCTACAGATAACGCTTGCAGGGAAGTGTCAAAATTGCCATATAAGCTGCCGACGTCCGCACCCCATGAGCAGGAATACATCATCACGATTTCGTCGCCGGCTTTCAAACCGCCGTTTTCCACCGTGTAACCAATGGTGCCTTCAGAGGTGAACCAGTCGTTCAGCGTTGTCATCCAGCCGCCGCTGCCGTTGTAGGCATATTCCGCCAGGTTATTGACCGAAGAAATATAGCCGTAGTCGGATACGGTAAATTCAAAACCGTTGTCTTTAATGACACGCTCTACCAGCGTTTCGATGGAATCGTCCGCATTCAGCGTTGCCTGTGTGTCGATCAAGGTGCCTGTCCACGGCGCGCCGTCTGCAACGGATAAACGCTCATTTTTCACGATGACATGCACCGTATTGTCCGCATCGGCAGATACGTTCAGCGCGCTTGCCGATGATGCAAGTGTCAAAGCAGACAGGGCGATGACGACGGTTTTTTTGACAGTGTGTTTCATAAAATGTTCCTCCTAAACATAAAAAAGTGCTTTTCTATACAGAAAAGCACAACACAATTGACCGCAAGCAGTTGCGGTCAGTGATGGTTGTGCTTCTTCTTGTCCAAGAATACAATCCAAGCCGGCGCGAAAGTAACCCGACTCGTCAAAAGACACACGGTAATGACAGTTGCTGCGGATTCACACCGCATTCCCTATTACCTGTCCAAACGGACAGAACGCGCAGGCTGCTATTTCGGGGGCAAGGTCGTTTAGTCATCACGGCGACCGCTCCCGTTTTTGTTTTTTCGATCTGTTTTAATTCTGTAAATGAAATAAACGAGAAACAGAATGCCGGCAACAACGGAAACGATCAGCACGATCAACGGCGTCAGCCTATCCGGCTCCTGTTGCACAACATTGCTGATGGTACCCAAATCGGTAAGAGCATCCGCGTCTTCCTCACCGTCGGAAGCAGAGGAAGGATGTTGCGCGTCTTTCTTTTTCTGTTTCTGTTTATCCTTTTTCGTTTTTGCCGCTGTGGTTTTGACAGATGTTGTTTTTTCTGCCTTTTCCGTTGCCGCTGCCGTTCCGCCGATCGTGACCTGTCCGGCGTTGCAGCTGCCCACCGGTATAAACACCACATCTGCCTTTACACATTCTTTGACGGTAAAGGCAATCGAGGCGCTTCCCGTCGCAATTGCCTTAAAGGAAAGGGTGAACACAGCAGGGTTATCCGCAATTTTGGTTCCCTGTGCGCACAGATAAGACACCGTGAGAGTGTTGCCGTCAAGGTGGTGCTCGGTCTTTGCGCCGACAGGCGTCGAAACGCCGCGAAACTCTAACAAGGCTGTATCAAATGTAAACGTAAACAGCGCGGCACAAAACAGCTGATTGCTCTGCGCATGTACGCCGATGTCTACCAGACGATTGACGGACGTTTGCTTTGTGTCCAGCGAAAAAGACACACTGTCAGCGGCGTGCGCCTGCAACGGCAGCGAAAGAAACAGCATAACTGCCGTCAGCCAGCAAAGGGTTGCTTTTAAGGCAATACCGCATAATTCAGGTGTGCGGATTGCACAGCCAGATTTTTCGTCAGGTTGTACAAATAAATCGAGGTAAGGCTGTCGCCTTGCCGAGATTTTTTGGGCAAACTGACGGAATAATATGCAAGCAAGCCGTGCGCTTTGAATTGTGCGGTGTTGCCTAAATCGAATTCTTTTCATGTTTCCACGGTAATACGCCAAAAGTGGGATCTGCTTCTATTTGCTTATTATACCATATTCGCTACGGTGCGTCAATGCAAACGGCGCTTCATTTTATCAAACGGCAGCTGTACAAATATGACTGCTGCAAACATCATGACGCAGCCGAGGATCTGCATCGACGTCAGGCTTTGATCCATCGTCAAAAAGCCCGAGGTATAGGCAAAATAACTCGCTACCGCCGACACCACCGATTCCAAGCTCATGATCATGGCAGCAACGGTGGGATTAAAGTTGCGCTGTCCGAGGATTTGCAGCGTATAGGCGACGCCGCTGGACATAATGCCGGTGTAAAGTACCGTAATGATGCCGTCCTTCAATTGCTGCCAGTGCGGTGTTTCAAACAGCAGCGCCAACACGCCGCATAAAACGCCGCTGACGAAAAACTGTATACACGACAGCAGCACACCGTTGGTGCGCGGCGCAAAGTGATCGACCATCATGATATGAACGGTAAACATGACGGCGCACAGCAGCACCAGGGAATCGCCACACGAAAGGGAAAAACCATCGGTGATACAGAGAAAATACAAGCCGACGATAGCGACTGCGGCGCCGATCCAAACGGTAAAATGACAGCGTTTGCCGATCAGCAGGCCGAAAAGGGGCGTGAGAATGATATAAAGCGTCGTGATAAAGCCCGCTTTTCCCACCGTGGTAAAATTCAAACCATATTGCTGCAGCACCGTTGCGGTTCCCAACGCAAGACCGCAAAGCACACCTGCCACCGCCGTTTGCCTGACAGGAACCTCCCGGATGGCAATTTCATCATTGTCCGCCAAAAAATGCGGATGGAAAAACTTAATGACAAGGATAGGCAGCAAAACCAAAAACCCAAATATATACCGTGCAGCCGTAAACGTAAACGGGCCCATATAAGCGTTGCCCATCGACTGAAACACAAAGGCGATGCCCCATATAAGCGCCGTCAACGATAAATAGATACTGCTGCGAACATTGTTGGATTTGGACATAATAACACCTCTTACAAAAAAACAATGTACCATATCCCAAAACAATTGTCAAGGAAAAGATACCGTGCATAAGCTGTGTGTGAGACCGGGAGATGATATGATGTACAATACCTGCAAGCTCAGCGAGCTGCCGCTGCACCAAACGGCGGTCGTGGAACAAATGGATCGCCGCGATCCCGTAACCGCGCGATTGATCCAGTTGGGCGTCATCAACGGGGCAACTGTCACGCCGCTATTTAAAAGTATGCTGGGTGATCCGGTTGCCTATCAGGTAAATGACTGTGTCATTGCACTGCGGCGTTCGGAATGCAGCGGTGTGACCGTGCGCACGGAGGATGATGGTCATGCCGTATAAGGTAGCGTTAGCAGGCAACCCGAATGTGGGAAAAAGCACGATTTTTAATGCACTGACAGGCTTAAAGCAGCACACGGGCAACTGGACGGGCAAAACCGTGGAAAGCTGCGAGGGGCATTTTTCGGAAAACAACGAGATGTATTCCGTTGTGGATCTGCCCGGCGCCTATTCTTTATCCTCCTTTTCGCGCGAGGAGGCCGTTACCGCCGATTGTCTGCAAAGCACTTCTTTTGACTGTGTGGCGATTGTGCTGAATGCCGGCGTGCCGGAGCGCAACTTGATCTTTGCCCTGCAAGTGCTGTCGATGGTTCCTCATGCGATCCTATGCCTGAATTTGACAGATGAAGCAGCCAAAAAAGGGTTGCAGATAAATGCCGGACAGTTGTCAAAACGATTAGGTATACCTGTTGTCAGCTGCTGCGCAGCCAAAAAACAGGGCCTACGCGAGGTTAAGCGCGCCATTGCACTGGTTTGCCGCACCAAACAGGAAAACGCCTTTTTTCGACATTTACAGCCTTTGCGTGAAGATGCTGCCGACCGTCTGCTGCACCGTTATGCCAAACAGCTTTGTGATACCTGCGTGACCCGAACAGCTGCTGACCGCAAAACCCGGCGCGACCGCAAAATAGATCGTATTCTGACGGCAAAGGCAACGGGCATTCCGCTGATGCTGCTGCTTTGCGGCGTATTGTTTTGGCTGACTGCTGTCGGCGCCAATTATCCGAGCGGCTGGCTGAGCACGCTGTTTGCCGCCGTCAAAGAGAGATTAGTGACCGTGTGCAGCGCTTTTGCTTTGCCAAAATTCTTATCGGGAATCATCATCGACGGTATCTACACCACACTGGGATGGGTCGTTTCGGTGATGCTGCCGCCGATGGCGATATTTTTTCCATTGTTTTCGCTGTTGGAGGACGCCGGATTTTTGCCGCGCATCGCCTTTAATTTGGACAGGTGCTTTGCAAAATGCGGTGCGCACGGCAAGCAAAGCCTGTGCATGATGATGGGGATCGGCTGCAACGCCTGCGGCGTGACCGGCTGCCGCATCATCGAAAATGACAAGGAACGTCTGATAGCGGTGCTCACCAATACGTTCATGCCCTGCAACGGCAGGCTGCCGATCATCATTGCCATGCTGACGCTGTTTTTTGCAGACAGTCCAAACGGTTGGGTGTCTTCCTGTCATATCGCCATGCTGATGGTGGCGATTCTGGCAGGATGCGTGCTCATTACGCTGGCAGCATCTAAGGTATTGTCAACGGCGCTTAAAAGCCAATCACCATCGGGCTTCCTGCTGGAGCTGCCCCCCTACCGTGCACCGCGGCTGCTCAAAACAGTGACGCGTTCCTTTTTAGACAGGACGTTATTCGTGTTGGGCAGAGCAGTCGCGGTCGCCGCGCCCGCAGGCGCTGTCATTTGGCTGTGCGCCAACATTTACATCGGCGATGCGTCTGTTTTAGCTTACTGCACGGATTTTCTCGATCCGGTCGGACGGTTTTTGGGACTTGACGGCGTCATACTGACTGCCCTGCTGTTGGGCTTTCCCGCCAATGAAACCGTGATTCCGATTATCCTGATGGCATACACGGCTAACGGTACGCTGACAGAGTTTACCGGCAGCGAGCAGCTGTATTCTCTGCTGACACAAAACGGCTGGACAGCGGCAACGGCAGTTTGCATGATCATCATTACCGTACTGCATTTTCCCTGCTCCACAACCTGCCTGACCATAAAAAAGGAAACGGGCAGCCTGAAATGGACGCTGCTTTCCATGGCGATCCCCACCATAACGGGCGTCGTGTTGTGTGCCGTCACGGCGCATGTGTTATAATATGGCGTCAATGTATCATTCATAAAAAAATAACATGAATTGCCGCCGGATGGGATGCATCCGGCGGCATACGATTTATGGTAATAAAGCTTCTAATTCGTCACGGCTGAGACCACAGTTGCGGGACACCTCGTCGTTGGGGATGATGCGGAGCACCTTGCCGTTGTAGCGGGATACCAATACCGACGAAGGCTTGCCGTCAATCGTAACGGTTTCCTCAGTATATTGCTCGTCCAGTGGCACCTGCTTCACCAGATTCGCCTTTTCGGTCAGTGCGCCGGTCGGGCACAGCTGCACGCACAGGCCGCAGTTATTGCACTTGGTTTGGTCAAGCGGCAGCGCGAACGCAGGCGAAACATCGGTTTTGAAGCCTCTGCCCATCAAGCCGATGGCGTGAATGTCCATCACCTCGCGGCAGCTTCTTACACAGAGTCCGCAGAGAATACATTTTGCCGTGTTGCGCTCAATGAAAGCGTTTTCGTCGCGTGTGTATGCTTGCGGCATTTCACCTGCCCAGCGCTCGGGCTGGATGTCATAGCGCTGCGCGGCTTTCAGCAGCTTGCATTTGTAGTATTCGCGGCAACCGCATTCCAAGCAACGGCTCGCCTCGGCTTTGGCTTCCTCCTCGGTAAAGCCGAGCGATACCTCGTCAAAGCTTTTATTGCGCACCTCCGGCGGCAATACCTTGGGAGAAATGCGGTTCTTTATTTCTCTATCGGAATAATCAATGGCTTTTTCATTGCGCTTGCTGATATACGGTACGCGCGTATCGAGCGGCAGCCCGTTCAGATACGCATCTACCGCCTTGGCGCAGCGGTCTGCCTCGCCGATGGCTTCGATCGCGATAGACGCGCCTCTATTTGTCGCGTCGCCGATGGCGAATACGCCGTCCAGATCGGTGGTGAAGAAGTCGGGGTCGGCTGCGATGTTGCCGCGTTCGTTGAGCTTTAATTCGCTGACGTCTTTCTGCACGAGCTTTTGACCGATCGCCAGAATCACGCTGTCCACTTGGATTTCCTCGGTCTTGCCCTCAACGGGAACAGGTCGGCGTCTGCCCGATGCGTCCGGCTCGCCCAGCTCCATGATTTGGAGCGTGATGGACTTCACCTTGCCGTCCTCGCCGTTGAAGGAGAGCGGATTGGTGAGGAACTTATAGATCACGCCCTCTTCCTCCGCCTCGTCGATTTCGAGCTTGTCGGCAGGCATTTCGTTGCGGGTGCGTCTGTAGACGACGTAAACCTCTTTCGCGCCGAGTCTGACGGCTGTTCTACACGCGTCCATGGCGGTGTTGCCGCCGCCGCAGATCACGACCTTTTCGCCGATTTCAGGCGCGTTGCCCTTAATAACGGCGCGCAGGAAGTCGATACCGCCGTATACGCCGTCCAGATCCTCGCCCGGCGTGCGCATGGAGCTTGACTGCCACGCGCCGACCGCGACGATCACCGCGTCGTTTTCTTTTTTCAGGGATTCAATGGTGAAATCCTTGCCGAGTTTTACGTTATTGACAAGCTTCACGCCGGATTTTTCAATAATGGCGATCTCCTTGTCGAGTACTTCCTTGGGTAGACGGTACTGCGGTATGCCGTAGCGGAGCATACCGCCCATTTTGTCCATCATATCGTACACGGTGACGCTGTGTCCCATGATGTTCAGGTAGTAGGCGGCTGTCAGTCCGGCAGGACCGCCGCCGATGATGGCGACTTTTTTGCCGGTGCGCGCCATGATGTCGGGCAGATAGCTGCTTTCCTGCAAGTCCATATCCGCCGCAAACGCCTTGAGCTGCGCGATGTTGATCGGCTCCTCCACGTTTTTGCGGCGGCACGCCTTTTCGCAGGGATGCGGACACACCCTGCCGATAGAGGCAGGCAGCGGAATTTTGTTTTTGATCAGCTTAATGGCGGCGTCGTATTCGCCGTTCGCGATCAGTCCCACATAGCCCTGACAATCGGTGTGCGCCGGGCAGTTGAGCTGACAGGGCGCCACGCAGTCGCCGTCGTGCGCCGACATCAGCAGCTCCATCGCGATCTTGCGCGACTGCACCACGCGGTCGCTTTCGGTGTGGATGACCATGCCCTCGGCAGCTTTCGCCGAGCAGGAACGCAGCAGCTTCGGAATGCCCTCAGCCTCCACCACGCACAAGCCGCACGCGCCGTAAACCTCCACCGCCTCATCATAGCAAAGGGTGGGAATGTAGATGTCGTTGAGCTTTGCTGCTTCCAGGATCGTCGCGCCGTCGGGAGCCTGCACTGCTTTTCCGTTGATTGTTAAATTGATCATGCTTCTCCCTCCTTATTCCTTCACAACTGCGCCGAATTTGCATACCGAGTAGCATTTTCCGCACTTGATGCATTTGGTCGTATCAATGACGTGGGGATTCTTCACGGTTCCCGTAATCGCTTGCACTGGGCAATTTCTTGCGCAGAGCGTACAGCCGCGGCACTTGTCGGCAATGATTTTGTATTCGATGAGCGCGTTGCATTCGCCGGCAGGACACTTTTTATCTTTGATGTGCGCTTCGTATTCATCGCGGAAATATTTGATGGTGGTGAGCACCGGGTTCGGCGCGGTTTGTCCCAAGCCGCAGAGCGCACCGTCCTTTATGGAGTAGCACAGCTCCTCCAGCAGTTCGATGTCGCCCTCTTTGCCGTCGCCATTGGTGATGCGCTCGAGCATTTCAAGCATTCTCTTGGTACCGATACGGCAGTGGATGCACTTGCCGCAGCTTTCCTTCGCGGTAAAATCGAGGAAAAACTTCGCCATACCGACCATGCAGGTGCTCTCGTCCATGACGACCATACCGCCGCTGCCCATGATTGCGCCGGTCGCGCCCAGCGCCTTGTAGTCGATCACGGTGTCGATCAGGTCGGCAGGAATACAGCCGCCGGAGGGACCGCCCATCTGGACCGCCTTGAAGGGCTTGTCGGTTTTCATGCCGCCGCCGATGTCGAAGATGACGTCGCGCAGGGTTTTGCCCATCGGGATCTCCACCAAGCCCGAACGCTTGATCTTGCCGGTCACGGCAAACACCTTGGTACCCTTGGAACCCTCGGTGCCCATGGCAGCAAATGCCTCGCCGCCGTTGTTGATAATCCACGCCACGTTGGCAAAGGTCTCCACGTTGTTAATATTGCTCGGCTTTCTCCAAAAGCCCGACTGCGCCGGGAACGGCGGCTTCAAGCGCGGCATACCTCTGTGACCCTCGAGCGATTCGAT
>CAMKOU010000040.1 GCA_946414505.1 uncultured Clostridia bacterium
TTATCAGATTTCGCTGACGATGGTGGCGACTAATTCTGAAATGAAACAGCTGTACATATTTGATTCCGGTCGAAAGCAGTACAGCAAATATGACGGCTCAACAATGTGTTAAGTGGTTAAATGAAACACAGACAGTTCCTGCATATTTGGATGCTGCCTGCATTAGTAGATATCACAGAGCATGTGAAAAAGTTGAACAGACTCTTCATAGTTGCCGAATTCAGGGGGTGCTATCTATGTTTAGAGAGCTAACATCTGCAGAGCAAGAAGAATTTATTAGGCTTATTACAAAATAATAACGACTATAAATTATTAAGATGCCACTATCCCTATATGCTAACGGAATAAGAATTTAATCGACCGCATAAGCCTTCACACCGACCGCATATACCCGCAAATCGACCGCTAAAGCTCTTAAATCGACCGCATATACCCAAAAATGAAAATGCCTTGTTATCCAAGAAGCGTGATTTCTCGGGAAACAGGGCAATTTTGTGTTTATATTCAGCGCGGGTTGAACCGGCAACCCTCAAAAAACCGCATAAATACTAAGGTGAGCAACTTTAATACATTGTATCAAAATTGCTCACCTAAGATGGCCCGCCCGAAGGGATTTGAACCCCTGTTCTCCGGAATCGGAATCCGTTGCGTTATCCAGCTGCGCCACGGGCGGATGTGTTTCAGTTATATTATACCGCATTTTGGCGGAAACGTCAACCTTTACCTCTCCGTTTGCAGCAAGCGGAGAGGTAAAGGTCTGTTTTTACTTGTTAGTGGAATAATACGGCTTGCCGTCCGCCGCCTTAATGCAATAGCCGCCCAAAACCTTGCCGTTGGGAATACCCTTGGGCATTTTTGCATAATACAAAAAGTTGTGGGGCAGCTTATCCACCGGCATGTTGGGGGCATACAAATACACAGTCTTGCCCTCCGCAAAGCCGACAGTTTCATCGGTGTAGAGATAGGTTTCGCTGCCGTTTTTCTTTTGTGTGCCCGGTTTTTCCTTAAACCTGACGTTTGCCACGCGCATGGAATAGTAATAATCGCTCATTTTGGTCAATTCGGTAAAGTTGCCTGTGAACGAAGACGCCTTTACCGTTTTATCCGCAGCACCGGTTTTAGATTTTTCCGGTTTGTGATATGTCACCGAAAAGGTTCCGTCGGGATTGATTTTTAAGTACGAACCCCAATTGGTGCCGGAACGTTCAAATATAAGGGTGCATTTGTTGAAAATATCTCCGGGATTAATGTGCGAAGCTTGCTTGGTCTGGTTCTTTTTTGCTTTTGTTTTTGTCTTTTTGGCGGTTGTCGGCTGACTTTCATCCGCAGTCGCCGTGGTTTTGGTCGTTGCCATCGCTTCATCGGCTGTGGCATCGGGTGCCTTGGCACCACAGCCTGCCGCGCTGACAGCAACCACCATCACCATGATCAAAACTAACCATCTTTTCATACCGTTCTCCTGAAAAACAGCCGGCTGGATAACGCAGCCGGCCGTAGGGTTTTTAGCATTATTTATTAAAGATTGACATAATATCGTAGAACGTATCGTCCTCGTCGTCGGTAGTATCCTTCACCGCACGGCTGTTTCTTCTGCGGGAGGATGACTCTGGTGTATCTACAATCACGTTGTCATCGGGCGCTGTTGTTTTTTGCTGTACCAGCGGCACGGTGTCGGCAGTGCCGAAGCCCGTAGCGATGACAGTAACGCTCATCTGATCTTCCATGTTGTCGTCGATAACGGCACCCCAAATAATGTTGGCGTCCTCACTCACCTTATCCTTGACCATGGTGGAAGCCGCGTCGATGTCGTCGAGGCTGACGTCGGAGGAAGCGGTGATATTGATGATCAAGCCCTTGGCGCCGTCGATCGAGGTTTCGAGCAGCGGGCTGGAAACCGCCATATCTGCGGCAACCGTCGCCTTGTCCTTGCCCGAAGCGGAGCCCATGCCCATGTGCGCATAGCCCGCGTCCTTCATCACGGAGGTAACGTCCGCAAAATCGAGGTTCACCAAACCGGGCAGCAAGATGAGGTCGGAAATACTCTGCACGCCCTGACGCAGCACATCATCGGCGATCGCAAACGCGTTTTGCAGGGTGATGCTGGTGTCGGATACATATTTTAATCGTTCGTTGGGAACGATGATCAGCGAATCCACACAAGCGGACAGCTCGGCAATGCCCTGCTCCGCCTGGGTCATTCTTCTTTTGCCCTCAAACGCAAAGGGCTTGGTGACTACGCCGACGGTCAAAATACCCATATCCTTGGCAATTTTTGCCACGACGGGTGCAGCGCCCGTACCGGTGCCGCCGCCCATACCGGCGGTCACAAACACCATGTCGGTGTCTTTGAGCAGCGCGGCGATTTCATCCTTGCTTTCCTCGGCAGCGCTTTGACCGATGGAGGGCATCGAGCCGGCGCCCTTGCCTCTTGTCAGCTTTTCGCCGATTTGAATTTTTTGCGAAGCCTTAGACAGTCTCAAAACATGTTCATCAGTGTTGATAGCGATAAATTCCACATTTTTGACTTCCATGGCTACCATGCGGTTAACCGCGTTTCCGCCGCCGCCGCCAACGCCGATCACTTTAATTTTCGGCATATACTCACTTTCCAGTTCCAGTTCAAAAGCCATTTTAACTTCCTCCTTAGTGGTTTGGAGGCTGCTGCCGTGCCGTGGCATCGCTCTCCGCCTTGTCATATCAAATTCCCCATGTATCACTGTCATTGGGATAAGTGTACATACTTTTCATCTATATTAGCACACTTTTAAAAAAATAGCAATGGTTTTGCAGGGATTTTTTTCGATAAAAAAGACTATTCTGTATAAAGTCGGTTATTTATCCTATTCTGCCTGCCAGGTATAGGTGCTTTCCGCATAGGCAACATCCTGATTGCTGCTGTTAGTATTTGATTCCTGCGCATAATCATTCACGGAATTGCCGGAATATCCGCTGTCAGTGGGCGGTTGCGTGGCAAGCGGTACTGTGGTCGGCGCGATCGGCGCCGGCTTGTAGCGCGAAATTTTGTTTTTGTTGCAGGTGGACACGTCCAGCGTACCCGCCACGGTGCCTGTTTTGTTGGGATCGAGTTTTTCGTCGATAATGGTGAACGCGGTTTTGATTTTGTACTCGATGTCGTCGGGCAAGCCGATGTTGATGTCGATGCGGTTGTCGTAATTGATGATGATGTTCGACAAATTGGAGATGTCAAAGCCCGTGATTTTGCCGTCGCCGTAGGCGGAAAAGCTTTTGGCTACGCTGTGCAAAATATCGGACACGGAATCATCGCCGAAATCGATGTATTCGCCCTTGGTTTTGGTGTTGATCTCACCGCATTTCAGCTCAATCAAATCTTCAGTGATATAGTTGGCGTTGTCGAGTATGCGTCCCTTGGAGCTGACGATCAAATAGCCGTCGCCGTCCTTGATGGCATAGGTGGGCACCGCGTTTTTGACGGTGATATTGATGGTGTCGGGCACCTCGAAATCGACCTGCGCGCTTTCCACGTAGGGAAGATTTTTCACGATCTCACCGGGGGTGCTGTTTTTGGTGCCGATAAATATGTTTTGCTGCTCGGCAACGTTGGCAAACCCGATGATCTGCTCACGCTCGTAGTAGATGTCGCCGATCACATTGATTTTTTCTGTTTTGAACAGCACCGTCAGGCACAGCACAACGCCGATGACCAGCACCGCCGCAAACAGACCTGCCGAAATGAGGATCCGCTTGATACGCACCTGCTTGGCAGTCATGGGCTTTTTGTTGCGCCGGATCACCTCGCGCTCCTGGCGGCGGATCTGGCGGGCGCGCCGCTCCTGCCGCCGCTTTTCGGCATACTCGTCGATAAAATAGCCGTCCTCGTGATCCTGCGGACGCAGGTTGCGCAGCTTTTTTTCGCCCTCGCGGCGGAATTTTTCCTCGCGGGTCAGGTTTTCGCTCCGTTCCTCGCGCAGCTTGGCACGCCGTTTGTTGACTGCCTCGGTGATCTTGCTGTTGGAGGCTTCTGTTTTCGGAAGCCTTTCGGAAGGCTTTTTATGCTGTTTTTGCTGTTCTCTGTGGAATTTCTGCGCCTGCTTTGCCGTTTCACGGCGCTGCTTGGCGAGCTGCCGTTTGTCCTTTGAATCCAACAGATAACCTCCCTTTTTTTAGTCGTCAGTCGTCAGACTTTCCGCCTTACACTTTCTTGATGTCTGCGCCGAGCGAGGACAGCACCTGTTCCGGCGCTTCATATCCGCGCTCCAAAAACTGCACGCCGGACACTTCGGTTTTTCCCTCGGCGCACAAGCCCGCGACGACCAATGCCGCCGCGCCGCGCAAATCCGTTGCCTCCACGGTGGCGCCGTACAGCCGCGAAACACCCTCCACCACAGCAAACTTGCCCTCGGTTTTGATGTCTGCGCCCATCCGCGCCAGCTCGGCGGTATGGCGATAGCGGTTTTCAAATATATTTTCCATAAATACCGTTGTTCCGTCGGCAACCGTCGCCGCCGCCAGCAAAGGCGCCTGCGCGTCGGTGGGAAAGCCGGGATACGGCATGGTACGAACGATTTTCATAGGACGCAACCGCGGCGGTGCGGTCACGCGCAGCTCGTTTTCATGGGCGGTAAACACACAGCCTGCATCCTCAAATGCAGGCAAAACCCCTGCCAGATGGCGGTGGATGACGCCTTGCAGGGTGATTTCGGAGCCTGTGACCGCTGCACAGGCAATGATGGTTGCCGCCACGATGCGGTCGGGGATCAGCGCGTGCGCACAACCCGTCAGCTGCGGCACTCCCTCAATTTGCAGCACGCTGTCACCCGCACCCTGGATACGGGCGCCGCAGCCGTTGAGAAACACAGCCAAGTCGGCGATTTCCGGCTCGCGCGCGGCGTTGGTAAGCGTGGTGGTGCCCTCGGCGGTACACGCGGCAAGCAGCACGCTTTCGGTGGCGCCCACGCTGGGGAACGGCAATGTGACATCCGCGCCGTGCAGTCCGTGCGGTGCACGGCAATCCAGCCAGCCGTGGCGCTCTCTGACAGTCGCGCCCAGGCAGCGCAGCGCTTTTAAATGCAGGTCGATCGGACGTTGTCCGATGGCGCAGCCGCCGGGCAGGCTGAGCCGCACCCTTCCCTGCCGCGCCAGCACCGCCCCCAAAAAGGCAATGGAGCCGCGTGTTTGGCGCATCAGCGCGTCGGGTACATCATGACGTGCAATGCCGTCGTTTTGCACCAAAACCGTATCGCCGCTGCGCTGCGCCCTGCAGCCGAGCCAGCGCAGGATGCGCAGGGACGCCTCCACGTCGGACAGCTGCGGACAGCGATACAGCACGCTTTCCCCGCCGGCGAGAACGGTTGCCGCCAACACGGGCAGCGCACTGTTTTTGGCGCCTTGCAGCGTCACCGCGCCGCTGAGCCGTTTTTGACCTGTGATGTACAATTTGGACACACAAACACCCTCTTTTCATTCATAGTTTATTCTATGAACGAAGCGGATTTGTGTGTGATGAAATACACGCCGCACCCCTGACCTCGCGCTTGGGTGCAACGTCATCTTACTATTATACCAGATGTAACACTTGTTTGACAACCGAATATATGCGCTCATTTGCGTTGGTTATTGCCATTTTTTTGGAATTTTCGCCAAATCGGGCGAGTGTTGCCGCGTCATGCAGCATCGCGTCGGCTTTTTCTGTCACCGCTTCGCCGCTGAGGTCGCTCTCCTCGATAATATCGGCGGCGCCGGCGTTGACCAGCGCCATGGCGTTGTGGTACTGGTGGTTTTCCGCCACGTTCGGCGACGGAATCAAAATGGCCGGCTTGCCCATCGCCTGAATTTCGCTGAGCGTGATGGCGCCTGCGCGGCAAATCACCAAATCCGCCGCCGCCATGCAGATGGGCATGTTGTCAATGTAGGGACGGATGTCGAGGTTTTTGCACGCCTCCAAATCCACGCCGCGTTCGCGCAGCTTATCCGGCACCCAGCCGCCGTATTTGCCGTAGGCGTGGATGTGCTGATATCTGCCGTCCTTGCCGCTGCGCACGAGCAGCTCGATCATGGCTTCGTTGATTTTTTGCGCACCGAGGCTGCCGCCGAAGGACAAAATCATCGGACGCTGGTCAAGCCCCAGCGCGCGGCGGCTTGCCGCTTTGTCGGCGGTGAGAATTTCACCGCGCACGGGATTGCCCGTAACAACCACAGGCGCGTCCTTGAAGTAGGGCTTGGCAGCTTCCACCGCCAGCATCACCTTTTGCACGCGCTTGGCCAGCATTTTATTGGTCACGCCCGGATAGGCGTTTTGTTCGTGAATAATACAGGGAACGCCGAGCCGCGCAGCCTCGCGCACCACGGGTCCCGACACATAACCGCCGGTGCCGATGCAGATATCCGGCTGAAAATCGCGGATGATCTTAGCGGCGGCTACCGACGAAGTGACGGTGCGGCGCACCGTGCGCATGTTCGCCACCACACTTTTGGGCGACATGCTGCGCTGAAATCCGCTGATGGTGATAGACGAGATAGGAAAGCCCGCCTGCGGCACCAGCCGCTGCTCCATACCGTTCCGGTTACCGATAAACAAAAAGGTGGCATCGGGATTCTTTTCACGGATATAGCCCGCAATGGCGAGCGCAGGATTGATGTGTCCGGCGGTACCGCCGCCGGCGAGTAATATTTTCATAAAAACACCCTTTTGATAGAGTTGAGAGTTTAGAGTCTGACGACTGACTACTGACGTTCGATGTTCGCCGTGCGGGAAATCGACAATACGATACCCATTTGCGCCAGCAGCATGATCAGCGACGAGCCGCCGTAGCTGAAAAACGGCAAACTGATGCCGGTGTTGGGTAGCCAGTCGGTGATGACCAGAATATTGAGCACTACCTGCACACCGATTTGCGACGTCAAGCCGATGCCCAGCAGCTTGCCAAAGCGATCCTTGGCGCGCAGCGACAGCGTGATGCCGCGCCACACGAGCAGGGCAAAAATCAGCAGGATGATCGTTGCGCCGATAAGTCCCAATTCCTCGACAACGATCGCAAAAATAAAGTCGTTTTGCGGTTCGGGCAAGTAGAGGAACTTTTGGCGGGACTGACCGAGTCCCAAGCCCCACACGCCGCCTGAGCCGATGGCATACAGTGAATTGCGCGTTTGCCAGGTGGAGTCCCACAGCTCGGTGCCGCGTTCGGCGGTCAGCGCCTGTCCCCAACCGTCCATGCGGCTCATGGCGTAGGACAAACCGCCCGTGACCGCGAGCAGCAAAACGATACCAGCCAGCACAACGGCACCCACAATGAGGTATTTGGTTTTCATGCCGCCGATATACAGCATGATGACCGTCAGCACACCGATGATAACGATGCCGGAATAGTGCGGCTCAAACAGCAGCAGCACCGCCATGGAACCAAATATCGCCACGCCGGGCAGTATGCTGTATTTGGGCAGCTGCATCAGCTTGTAGTATTTACTCGCCCAGTGCGAGAAAAACAAAATGACGGCAAACTTGGCAATTTCGGAGGGTTGCAAATTGAAGATGCCCAACGGGATCCAGCGCTTGACGCCGCCCTCGCCCGAGGGCAAAATCAGCACCAGCAGCAAAAAGAAATATGCCGCGCCCAGCACAAACGGCGCCGCCTTGTGCAGCTTGTTGTAGTTGAAAAACGACATGAGCACCATTGCCGCCACACCCACCAGGATAAAGAGGATCTGCCGTTTAAGGTAATAGTAGCTGTCCTCTTGTTGCGTGTAGTAGGCGTAGGCATAGCTCGCCGAGAACATCAGGATGGTGCCGATGATCAGCAGCACGAGAATGATCAGGCAAAACGGCAGGTCGATGCCCATACCGACAGAAAACCATTTTGCGTTTTTTTCACGCCGCCGCGGCCGGATAAAAAAGCGTTCGCGCTTTTCTTGTTTTTCCCGGCGGCGTTCGTCGTAAATACGGTTGACGTCACCGCGTAAAAGCATTTTTTTGTTAGGAGCCAAATGATTCACCCCATGGTTAGAGAGTTAAGCGTTAAGCGCTAAGAGTGGAATAAACGCCCTCTTATCACTGAATACACCGGGAATTACGTACCGAAAATGACCAAAAGGAACGAAAGGATGCCGAACACCGCCGTTACGGCGCTGAAGACGGCGACGATTTTGACCTCGCTCCAGCCGCACATCTCGAAGTGATGGTGGATGGGGCTCATTTTAAACAGACGCTTGCCGTGGGTCAGCTTGAAATAGCCCACCTGCAACACGACCGAGAACATTTCGCACAGGTACACAACGCCAAGGGGCAGCAGCAAAATGGGCATACCGGTGGCAAATACCAAGCCGCACACCACGCCGCCGAGGAACAGCGAGCCGGTGTCGCCCATAAACACCTTGGCAGGATGGAAGTTCCACACCAAAAAGCCCAGACACGCGCCGGCAACCGCCGCGGCAAAGGCGGTGAGTCCGAGACTATACATCGAGCTGGCGATCAGCATCACGGCAACTGCCACAAAAAAGGTGATGGAGCCGTCCAAGCCGTCGACACCGTCGGTCAGATTGACCGCGTTGACGATGCCCACAATGACGATCGCGGAAAGGATATAGTAGAAAAAGCCGAGGTCGACCTTGCCGATAAACGGAATGAGGGTTTCCGTGCCGCAGCCCGAAAAGCCGAGCACCGCCAAATATACTGCCGCCGCAGCAAACTGCGCCACCAGCTTTTGCGGAGCGGTGAGACCGAGGTTGCGCTTTTTGACCACCTTGGTGTAGTCGTCCACAAAGCCGATCAAGCCGTTGGCAAGCGCCAAGCCCAAGCCGGCAAAAATGTAAATGATCTCGGTGGAACTGATCGACACGGGGATAGTGACAAATTGGCTGCCCGCGAACAGATACACCACCGTGCTGATGATGGTGACGATCGTGATGGCAACAATAAACATGATGCCGCCCATCACCGGGGTACCCTGTTTTTCTTTGTGCCAACTGGGACCGATGTCGAGGATCGTCTGTCCGAAATTAATTTTGTGCAAATAGGGGATCAAGAATTTTCCGATGACGGCGGAAATGGCAAACGCCACAATTGCCGCACAAAAGGTCCATATTCCGTATACTGGCATTTTTATCGTTCCTTTCCGTATGTGTTTCTAGTCGTTAAAGCCCTCTGCCGCCACCGCGCTGAAGGTCAGGGTGATGACCGTGCCGGGGGCAACGGATTCTCCCTCTTTTAAATCCTGCGCCGAGCAGGTGCCGCCGGCGCTGATCGCGCCCTTAAAGCTGATATTCAGGCTGCATTCGCCTGCGACCCGGTTTGCCTCGGTTGCCGTCAGCCCCTGGAAGCTCGGCACCGTGGTGGTGTCCGTGCGGCTGTTGTCGTCGGTGTACAGCACAATGTTGCCGCCCGTGGCGATTTTGGACGACACGGCGGGGATCTGCCCGATGACCGTCGCGCCCTCGCCCTTGACGCTGGCGGTAAAGCCGTCCGCTTCAATCTTTTTCACAGCGTCCGCCACCGTCAGACCTGTGTAGTCGCCCGCAGTGGTGTCGAGGTATTTCAAATCCTCTTCGGTGTAGTTTGTTTTGATCTCCAAATACGGCAGCACCTCTGCCATGATATTGCTGAACACCGGCGCCGCCACCTGCGAGCCATAGTACGCGCCGCCGTCGGGCGTGTCAAAAAACACCAGCATCGCGATTTGCGGATCGTCCGCCGGCGCAAAGCCGCAGATTGAGGCGATGTAGTCCTCCTCAAAGCCGCTCTGCTTTTTCGTCACGCCGATTTTTTCGGAGGTACCGGTTTTTGCCGCAACCTTGTAGCCCGCCACATATCCGGCTGCCGCGCCGGTGTGGTCGGTGTTGTAGCTGAGGATCTCGCGCATTTTTTCGGAAGTGGCGTTGGACACCACCTGCCGCTTGATCTTCTTTTCCATGCTTTTTACCACGTTGCCCTTGGAGTCGGTGATTTTGCTGACCACATAGGGCTGCACCACATAGCCGCCGTTGGCGACCGCTGCGCAAGCGGTAATCATTTGAATGGGCGTGATGCCGAAGTTTTGACCGAAGGAGGCAACCGCGAAATCCACGGTGCCCATCGCGCCCTCCGCCCAGAAGGTGTCGTCGGATTCGCCGGGCAGGTCGATGCCGGTTTTGTCCGCAAAGCCAAAGCCCTTGTAATAATCGCGGAATTTTTCGAGTCCGACCAGCTGACCGATTTGGATAAAGGCGGGGTTGCAGGAGTTGCAGATTGCCTCGGTAAAGTTTTGACCGCCGTGACCCGACAGCTTGTGGCAGTGGATCTCCTTGTCCTCTACCGTGATGGAGCCGCCGCAGTAAAAATAGCTGTGGTCGTCGATCTTGCCTTCCTCCAGCGCCATCGACGCGGTACACATTTTGAATACCGAACCGGGCATGTAGGTGTCGGCGACCGCCTTGTTACGCCACATGGCGGACAGCGCCTCGCTTTCCGCCTCGCCGCGTTGGTTTTCGGGCAGCTGTTTGATGCGCGTCAGCTCCTCGGGCGGCAGCGAATAGGGGTCGTTGAGGTTGTAGCCGGGCGACACCACGCAGCCCTTGATGGCGCCGGTGTTGACGTCCATGGCAATGCAGACGCCCTTGTTGAGCACGTTGTATTCGGCAATGCCCTGCGCCATATATTTTTCGCAGATCTCCTGCACATTTTGGTCGATGGTCAGGTGGATGCTGTCGCCGTCCTGCGACTGAATGTTTTGCTCATAGGAAAAGGGCATGTTGGTTCCGCGCGCGTTTTGGGCGGTAACGATTCTGCCGGGCGTACCAGACAGATATTTGTCATATTGATACTCAACGCCCTCCAAGCCCTGCTCGTCGGCGCCGGCAAAGCCGATGACAGCGGACGCAAGTGTGTTGCGCGGATAATAGCGCTTATAGTCGTCGAGCAGCGAGATCACGCCGCCGCACTCATATTCCTTTGCCAGCCTTTCGACCAGTCCGATGATTTTGTCGCGCTGCTCCGCCTCGATTTTGCGCTTGACTACCACATAGTAGCTGTCCTGTCGGGTTTTGTCGAGCACGTTTTGGTAATCCAGGCCGAGGATCTCCGAAAGGCCGTGTGCCGCCGCCTCGCGCTGTTCGTCGTTTTTGAAGTTGATGGGCGCCATCACCACCTGCCACACCGACGCGCTTTCGGCAAGCACGTTGCCGCCGGCGTCATACACGGTGCCGCGCTTGGCGGTGAGCGTGGTGTCGGCAAGCTGCTGGTCCACCGCGCGCTCCTGCAGATCGCTGCCCTGCACCACGGTGAGCAGCCCGAGCCGCAGCAGGGTGGCGCCAAAGCCGAACACCAATATAATAATAATCAATATCGCCGAGCGCTGCCGCAGCCGTTGGTTGGGTCCCTTTTGCTTGCGCCCGGGCGTTTTTCCGCTTGTGTTTTTCAGAGGTTTTTGTGCATCTGCCAAATAAGTCCCTCCTTGTTGACTATATGTAGGATTTTCAGTTTTTCTTTTATCATTTTATTATAACAGATAGTGCCGTGATTTTCAATCGGTTTGGATGAAAAAAACGGAATTTTAAGCATGTGTCATGCGTGCATCGCTGCAAACCGTTTGCCGCCATATGGAAAAAGAGTCAAGACACGGTCTTAACTCTCCCTCTATCATATATGTATTTCGTTTTACGTTTGGTTATGACCACAAATTGGACAAAGACTCAAAAAACCGCACAAAAATGTTGGTGTCCTTTTGCTCGGAAACCTCCGCTTTGTCGCTGCTTTCCAGCGCGACAAACTCTTTTTGCGCGTTGGACGCCTTGGTCATGCCCAGCACCTCGGTGGCATACTTTTCAATTTCCGCGTGTGAGTGGCTGGTTTCCACCTTCATTTGGTTTTGAATGTAAATGCTTTCGGTATCGGCAAGCGTTTTTTCCGCCGTGATAATTTGCTGGTTGAGTTCGGTGAGCTGCACCTGTCCGACGATGATCACGCCGATCACAAACGTGACAATGGCAGCGCCAACCGCCCCCAGGGTCAATTTGACGGGGCTGTGCTTGCGTCGCCTGATTTTATTCAGTTCTTCTTCGGGAAGCGTAACCACCTGTGCGCGGCGACGCTGTTTTTTTCTGCCTTGTCGCTGCGTTTCCTCGTCTGTGCGACGCTTGGGAGCAGCGGTGGAAAAGTTGACCTCTTCATCAAACAAATTCAGGTCGTAGGCAGCATTCTGAGTTCCGATTGCCATAGTATGCACCTTTCCATCTATCTGAAAATTCTCATAAAACACACGTTTGCTTTATTATTCCTTAAAGCAAAAAAGTTTCAAAATTTTAACATTTTATTTCCGCATGATAACGCGAAATTATCGTATTTCATGGGAAAAACCGCTAAAAATCAAATATTTTGGGATAATAATCGTAGTAAACACAATCTCTGGTGGTCGTAAAAATCTTTACAACTTTGTTATAATTTTACTACAATTTACCGCTTTTGTCTATAGGTAAGCGAAACTTTTTTAAATTTTTTCGCAAATTCTCAACTTTGCACTTCTCGCTCTGGGGTTTTGTTCCAATTCTGTTTCATTTGCACAAACCGGTTTTTTAGCGATCAATTTCGCCTTTGGCTTGTTTCCGCACACACAAACGGGGAAATCCTTGGGGCAGGTGCAGCCTTGGCACCACTCTGCCATTTTTTGTTTGACAATGCGATCCTCCAGCGAATGAAAGGTGATCACCGCCAGTCTGCCGCCCTTGCCGAGCAGCTTAAACGCGTCGTCCAGACCGCGCACGAGCATGTTGAGCTCGTCGTTGACCGCAATGCGGATCGCCTGAAAGGTTTTGCGCGCGGGGTGTCCGTCGCGGCGCACCCTTTGCGGTACGTTTTCCTTGACGATCTCTGCCAGTTGCAGGGTGGTCGTCACCGGCGCCTGTTCACGCGCGGCGATGATGCCCTTGGCAATGGCAGGCGCATAGCGCTCCTCGCCGTAGGTGTAGATAATGCGGCGCAGCTCCTCATAGGGCAGGGTGTTGACCAGTTCCTCGGCGGTCATTCCGCTGCGGCTCATACGCATGTCGAGCGGCGCATCCTCATGAAAGGAAAAGCCGCGCGAGGCGGTGTCGAGCTGATGGGACGAAACGCCGATATCCAGCAGCACGCCGTCCACACGGCGCACGCCGCGCAGCTCGAGCAAGTCTTTCATATTGCCGAAGTTGCCCTTGATGATGATGGCGTTTTCGTTATTCTTAAACTTTTGCGTCAGGGCAAAAATCGCGTCCGGATCCTGATCAATGGAAATCAGCTTTCCGGTTGTCAGGTGCTTTAAGATCTCACCGCTGTGACCGCCGCCGCCGGCGGTGCCGTCAACATAAATGCCGTTTTCCCTGATCGCCATGCCTTCAATGGTTTCATGAAGAAGGACGGGTATATGCGAAAAATCCATGGCGCCCTCCTATAGTCTGAGCATACCGAGCGCTTCGGCAATGGTGTTTTGCTGCGAGGCGATAAATGCGTCAAAGCGCTGTGCGCTCCAAATTTCGATGCGGTTGTTCATGCCGATGACCAGCGCTTCGCCCTCGATGCCGGCAAAGTCGCGCAACGCCTGCGGTAGCTGCACCCTGCCCGACGCATTGGGCGCCACCTCCACCGCCGTGGCGATAAAGGTGTATTGCAGCGCCATCGCCTTGTCGGCGGGCAGCTCCATGATACGCTGCGAAATCACATCGAACTGCTCCTTGGACATCGCCTGCACGCAGGGATTGCCAAAACCGCGCGCAATATAAAAGCTGTTTCCCAGCTCTTCACGAAATTTGGTGGGCAATATAATTCTACCCTTGGCGTCAACCGAGTGATTTGACATACCGGAGAACATCTGCCCACCTCCATTTTCGTTGATATTGTTGAAATTGGGTGCCATTTCGTTTCATAAAACACACAAAATGACACGAAATGACACCATTTGACCCTATTATATACCATAAATCCACAAAAATCAAGAGGGAGACGGCATGTTTTTTGAAAAAAGAGAAAACCACCTGTCATTTGCGAGATCGAGTAGGAGGGGGATTTGAATAATCCCCCGACCTCTCACACCACCGT